>VBDY01000134.1 GCA_005882775.1 Chloroflexota bacterium
GAGCAGATCCGCACCGGCTTGCCGGAGCTGCCTTCTGCTCGTCGGGCCCGGTTCATCAAGGCATTCGAGCTGTCCGGTTATGACGCCTCACTCCTCACCTCTTCGCGGACGGTGGCCGAATACTTCGAGACGGCAGTCCGAGGCGGTGCTCCGGCCAAGGCGGTGGTGAACTGGATCCTGGGCGACCTCAGCCGCCTGCGCAACACCGCTGACTGGGACAAGGCCGGTCCCCCGGTCAAGGCCGAGCAGTTGGTCGAGCTGCTGACGCTTGTCGACTCGGGCCAGATCAGCGGCAAGATGGCCAAGGATCTAATCGCTCAGGTGGGCGCCACCGGCCGTAATCCTGCCGAACTGGTTCGGGAGCAAGGCTTGAGTCAGATCAGCGGCGACTCCGAGCTGATACAGATAGTTGAGCAGGTTATCGCTGAGAACGCGAAGTCGGTCGAGGACTACCGGGCTGGCAAACAGCAGGCGCTGGGATTCCTGGTCGGCCAGGCGATGAAGCTCTCAAAGGGGAAGGCCAACCCCGCCCGGGTCAACGAGCTGCTCCGCGAGAAACTGGCTTAGTGCAGCTGACGGTCGGTGAGGAGCTCGCCCATGGGGGCGCGGCCGTAGCTCGGGTCGACGGCCGGGTGGTGTTCGTGGAAGGCGCCCTACCTGGCGAGACGGTTGAAGCCGAGGTGACGCATCGCCGCAAGGACTTCTGGCGTGCAGAAACCCGTGAAGTGCTGGAGCCGTCTCCCGAACGAGTCACGCCGCCCTGCCCGTACTACGGTCCGTGCGGCGGATGCCAGTTGCAGCACCTCGACTACTCGAGGCAGTTGGCCCAGAAGCGGCAGGTCCTTCATCACCAGCTGACCCGGGCCCACGTCGAATGGCCCCTCGAGGGGATCCAGGTGCTGGGCATGGAGGATCCCTGGCGGTACCGGCTGCGCGGCGAGTTTCACGTCCTGCGACGGGCCGGGCAGGTATCGCTCGGTTTTTACCGGAAGCACACATACCAGACGCTGCCGATCGATGACTGCCTGATCCACGCGGACGTGATCGTGCGGTCGCTCCCCGCCTTTGCCGCCGCGGCCGCGGATGCCGCCGCGGAGCGAATCACCGCGATCCAGCTGACCTGGGCGCCGGGCACCGGCGACCTTCTCTGGGCGCCGTATCCGCCCGGCTCGGCGGATCCGGGCTTCGGCAGGCGCGCCGCCGCCGCCGTCCCCGACCTCAACCTGAACGACGACTCGATCGGAATGGATGACGCGGGCCGGCACTTCCGATTGCGGCCGGAGGCGTTCGTCCAGGTCAATGCGCGTCAACGTGAGGTCCTGTACGGTCGCGCGCTCGACTATGCCGAGCCGGCGGGTAGCGTGGTCGATGCCTATGCTGGGATCGGCATGCTGAGCGCCCGCCTGGCCGAGCGTGCGGAGCGGGTCGCCTGTCTCGAGGAGAGCCCGTACGCCGTGCGGCTCGGTGAGCTCAACATGCAGCTGAACGGCTGCCTGAATGTCCGCTACCGGCGTGGGCGTGTAGAAGACACGCTGCCGTCGGTCGAGCTCCCGCTTGACGTGCTGGTGCTCGATCCCCCCCGGGCCGGCTGCGCCGGCGCGGCCGTCGATGCGATCCGGGCGGCTTCGCCAGATCGGATCGTATACGTCTCCTGCGAGCCCTCCACGCTCGCCCGAGACCTCGAACGTCTATGCGAAACAAATCGATATAAGCTGACCGGAGTGACGCTCGTCGACATGTTCCCCCAGACCTACCACATCGAAAGCGTCGTCCGGCTCGAGCGAGTGGCATGAGCTTCGTCCACCTCCACACGCACTCTGAATTCAGCCTGCTCGATGGCGCCAGCCGGGTCTCGGACATGGTTCGCCTGGCGTCCGAGGCCGGCATGCCGGCGATCGCTCTCACCGACCACGGGGTGATGTACGGCGCCATTGAGTTCTATCTGCAGGCCCGGGCCGCGAACGTCAATCCGATCATCGGCCAGGAGGTCTATGTCGCCACCCGATCCAGGCTCCAGAAAGAGGGACGCGCCGACCGCGATCCCTACCACCTGATCCTGCTGGTCAAGGACCTCACCGGTTATCGGAACCTGATCGAGCTATCCAGCCGTGCTCACCTCGAGGGTTATTACTACCGCCCTCGGATCGATAAAGAGCTGCTGGCGCAGCACGCCGAGGGATTGATCGCGCTCTCGAGCTGTCTCGGTGGTGAGGTCGCCGGTCGGCTGCTGGAGGGCGACATCACCGGCGCTGAGGACACGGCGAGAGACTACCAGCGGCTTTTCGGCGAGGACTACTTCCTCGAGGTACAGGACCACGGGTTGCCCGAGCAGGCGCAGGTCAACGAGGGACTTGTTACCGTCTCGCGGCGGACCGGGATACCGCTGGTCGCCACCAACGATTCTCACTACACCCGCCGGGACGACGCCGAGGCTCACGACATCCTGCTCTGTCTGCAGACCGGCACCATCGTGTCCGACCCCAAGCGGATGCGGTTTCACAACGACGAGTTCTTCTTGAAGACCCCTCAGGAGATGGCGGAACGTTTTGCCGCCTTTCCCGACGCTGTGGCTAACACCCTACGGATAGCCGAGCGGTGCAACCTGAAACTGGAGATGCGTCCACTGCTGCCTCGCTTCGAAGTCCCGGGCGGGGCCACGGCCGAGAGCTATCTGCGACAGCTCGCCGAGCAGGGGCTGGCGGTCCGCTACCCGGAGATGCCGCCGGTGGTGCGTGACCGTTTTGAGATGGAGTTCGGCGTCATCCAGGACATGGGCTATGCCCCCTACTTCCTGATCGTGAGCGACTTCATCCAGTACGCGCAACAGCACGGCGTGGCAGTCGGGCCGGGTCGGGGGTCGGCCGCGGGCAGCATTATCTCCTACGCGCTCGGGATCACGGCCCTGGACCCGCTGAAGCATGGCTTGATCTTCGAGCGATTCCTCAACCGCGAGCGGATCTCGATGCCCGACATCGACATCGACTTCGATGATCGCAACCGCGACCGGGTGATCGAGTACGTGGCCCGCCGCTACGGCCAGGACCACGTGGCCCAGATCATCACCTTCGGCACCATGAAAGCCCGGGCGGTGATCCGCGATGTGGGTCGCGCCCTCGATATCCCGCTGCGCGAGGTCGACCGGCTGGCCAAGCTGGTCCCTCCTCAGCTCAATATGACGCTCGACAAGGCGGTGCAGATGGTCCCTGAGCTGGCCGCCGCCGAGAAAGACCCGGCGTTCGAGCGCTTGCTCAGGAACGCACGCAAGCTCGAGGGCCTGGTCCGCCACGCATCGACACATGCTGCGGGCATCGTGATCACTCCCGAGCCGCTGCAGCGCTATGTCCCGCTCCAGGCGAGCATCACCCGTGGCGAGAAGAACGGACAGGAAAAGCGGGCAGTGATGACTCAGTACGAGATGAATGCCGTACAGAAGATAGGACTCTTGAAGATGGATTTCCTGGGCCTGCGAAACCTGTCGATCATCAAGGACACGATCAGGAACCTGCAGCTGACCCGGGGGCTTGCTCTCGACCTGGCCAAGATCCCCTGGGACGACCCGGCCACGTTCCGGCTGCTTCAGGCGGCCGACACCAACGGCGTGTTCCAGCTGGAGTCGCCCGGGCTTCGACGCCTGCTCCAGGACATGCGTCCGACCAGCTTCGAGGACATCACGGCCGCCATCGCATTGTTCCGGCCGGGGCCGCTCGAGGGTGGACTGGTAGACCAGTACATGAAGTGCAAACACGGCGAGGTAGAGATCGTCTACCCGCTCCCCGAACTGGAGCCGATCCTCAAGGAGACGTACGGCGTGATCGTCTACCAGGAGCAGGTCTTGCAGATCGCTTCCCTGCTTGCCGGCTTCAGCCTGGGAGAGGCCGACGTGTTGCGTGCCGCCATGGGTAAGAAGAAGAAGGAAGAGATGGCGAGGATGCGTGCCCAGTTCATCGATGGCGCGGTGGCTCGAGGTGTGAGTGAGGCAAAGGCCACCGAGATCTTCGACCTGATGGCCTATTTCGCCGGATACGGTTTCAACAAGTCGCACAGTGCCGCCTACGCCGTGATCTCGTATCAGACCGCATACCTCAAGGCGAACTACCCGCTCGAGTACCTGGCCGCGCTCCTCAACAACGAGGCTGGTAACTACGACAAGGTGGCCGCGGCCGTGCTCGATTGCCATGCCCGCAACATCGACGTGCTACCCCCGGACATCAACAGCTCGGAAGCAGGCTTCTCCGTCCAGGGCGACAAGATCCGGTACGGCCTGGCCGTGATCAAGAACGTTGGTAGCCACGCCGTCGAACTCCTCCTGACCGATCGCCAGGCTAAGGGTCAGTTCCGGTCCTTGCTCGAGCTTTGCGTGAGGGTGGATCCGAGGGAGCTGAACAAGCGCGTGCTCGAGAGCCTGGTCAGGTCTGGCGCCTGCGAGTCTCTTGGCGAGCGAGCGCAGCTGCTGGCCAGCATCGACCGCGTGAGCGATCGGGCCAGCCAGATTATCAGCGAGCGCGAAAGCGGGCAGACCTCGCTCTTTAAGATGCTGCCCGAGTCTGACGAGCTTGGCGATCCGGCGGCGGGTTTGATCGGGGGCCTGCCTCCCATGCCCCAGGACGAGCGCTTGCGAGGGGAGAAGGAGTTATTGGGCCTCTACTTGAGTGACCACCCGCTGCGGCGAATCGAGCAGGAGATGCACGCTCGGGTGGATACCTATGCGAACCAGGTCAAGCCCGAGATGGAAGACCTGGAGGTCCGGCTGGGGGGCGTCATCAAGGGCGTCCGGCCGGTCATCACCCGGACGGGCAAGGCGATGGCCTTCGTCCAGCTCGAGGACCTGACCTCGACGGTGGAGGTGATTGTGTTCCCTCGGCCGTTCGAGGAGGCGCGCGATCTCCTTCATGAGGACAACATCGTCATCGTCCGGGGCAAGATCGACGCCCGGACCGCCTCCGGCGACGACGAGGACCGGTCCGAAGCGGCCAAGGTGATCGCGGATGAGATCCTGGCTTTCGACGATCCCGGCCACGATAGCTGGGTCCGTAACCAGGTTGTCCACCTCGACGTTCCGGCCGAGGCGCTCGGTGAGCAGCTCGCGGCCGTCGAGGACATTCTGGCCTCGTGCCCCGGACCGGACCGGGTAGTGATGCACCTGCAGCGGGACGGCGGTTCAGTGGAGATGGACCTTGGCGAGCGCTTCCGCGTGCAGGGCGGCGGCCCCGCCGGCCAGCGTGCCGAGCACGCCATCAACGCGCTGTTCGGCCGCCCGGTATGGCGGGTGGAGGTGGTCCGCAAGAAGGCCCCCGAGCGCCCCGCCATGGGCCGCGGCAGCCGTGTCCTCGCGGGGTCGCCGGCTTCTTAGTTCTGGGCGGTCGGTTAGAAGGGGCGGTGGTTCCCCAGGTAGCTGACCGCGTAATAGACGACCACAAGCACTGCCAGCGCCGCGATCGGTGCCCAGTCGACAGCGCCGCTCCGCTTAGGTAACCAGCTTCGGAAGGGGCGGGCGAAAGGCTCGGAGGTGCGCGTCACGATCTGGACCATCGGGTGCCAGGGGTCCATCCGGAAGAAGCCAAAAAACACCCTGATAAATAGAAGGATGATCAGCATCAGCAAAACACTGGCGACGATGGTCAGCAGGGCGGCCACCAGGTCGCTGGTCTGGATCAGGGTTCGCAGCGCGTATAGCAGAAGGATGGCGATGAAGGGCGAGAAGTCGATGCCGCCAAGCGGCGGCACCACCCGCCCGATCGGAATCAGCAACCAGTCCGTCGCCAGGCCGAGGTAGTGGCCGACCTGGCTGTAGGACATCCCCGGGAAGTAGGAGAGGATGACACGCACGAATATGGCCAGGATCAGCAGCCAGATAACGAAGTCGAGCAAGCTCGCGATCCCGGGAGGGAGGAGCATTACCAGCGAATTGTAAGGGCTACCGGCGGCGCCGCCGGGCCAGCAGCTCGCCCGTCGGATCGTCGGGCTTCCGGGCCTTGGGCGGCTGCTCCTTGCCCCGGCGGTCGGCCCGGATTCCTTCGATCCGGTCCTTTAGCCGCGCCACGGTAGCCTCGGTCGGTACTGGCGGGGCGGGTTTTGGCTTGAATGCGGCCTGCCACGCCGGAAGGTCCTCCGTCCGGAAGATCAGGCGGCGCACAGCCACGTCGATCGGGAAGAGCAGGATGGCCAGGATCAGAAGGAGCTCGCTGATCCCGGCGGTCGCCTGCACCGGAGGCACCGGGAGCTGGAATGCCTCGGCCAGGTCGGTCAGGACCTTCCCGCCCCCGGCCCGGGCGACGGCGGCCATGGTGGCCTGATCGGTGCCCAGGTCGCGGTATTCGGGCGAGTAGGGAACCACCAGCCCGGTGGTGGTGGCGTGGGTCACCCCGCCCGCTCCGGCCTGGGTGACGTGGAGCAGGTAGCTGCCAACCTGCGAGGTCTCCAGGTCGCCCTCGAAGCGCCCCGCACCGGTGGGTGCGAGAGGGACTTCCTTCTCCCCCAGGTCGGGCGCGACGGCGTTGACGGTGACCGTCGACCCGGAGACCGCCGGCGCGGTCACCAGCAGGTGCGTGTGATCACCCCGGGTCAGCGTCTCAACCTGTAGGGACGGGTCCCCGGGCGGTGGCAGGCTGCTGCGCACCAGGTCGCCGAAAAACAGGTTCGCGTTGGGCCAGCGCAGCAGCCCCGCCGACCAGCGTCCTTCGGCGTCGCTCGTCCAGGCCACCACCCGGCCAAGGCCGTACTGCCAGGTCGCCAGCAGTGGATCACCGGTTGCACTCTTGAGGACGATGTCGGCGGCCGCCCTTGGCGTGGTCGCGACGTACCCCGTCAGGTGGGGGAAACTGCCGAGTGGGACTCCAGGCAGGATTTCAGCCAGCGAGCCGAGCCGGGGCACGATGTCACCCTCGACAATCCATGGTTTCAGCGCCTCGCGGGTTTCCTTGAGGAAGATCTGCGGTATGTCTTGCACGCTATTGCTCTGGTAAAAGCGGCCGTGGCCCCAGCCGGCCATCTGCTGCAAGAGGGCGGCATCGCCAAAGGTTGACCCGATGGCGACGGTTGACATGGTGATTCCCTGGCTGTGCATGCCTGTGATGATCGACTGGTAGCTGCTGTCGAAAGCGTCCCCGTCGCCGAGAAAGATCACGTGCTTGACGGCGGCCGATCCCTGGCGCAGGGCAGAAGCGGCGGCGTTGAGGTCCGGTGCGTAGGTCGGCGGATCGCCCAGGTTCATGCTGTCGACCTGGCGCTTGACAGCCGCTTTGTCCGTGAGCGGTCCGAGGGGAACGACGAAGTTGCCCATCGAGCCATTTGTGATTCCCACCCGGTCGCGCGGGGTCAGCTGGTCGATCACGGCGTCGGCGGCGCCACGCACCACCTGGTCGCCCTGCGCGCTCTCGGAGGACTCCAGGACCAGCACCACGGAGACCGGCGGCTTCTGCATATCCTGCGGCAGCTCGATCCGGACCGGGAGGGAGGTTTCGATCGGGGTCCCCGCGTAGCCGCCAGGGCCATAGCTGTCGTCGCCGCCGATCACCACCAGGCCGGTTCCCAGGTCGCGGACCGAGGTCTGGAGGAGGGTCATCTCGTCGGTCCCGAGTGAACCGGCCGAGACGTTGAGCAGGACCACTGCGTGATAGGCGGCCAGGTCCGCGGCTGTACGCGGCAAGCCCCTGGGTGAAACCGTGTCGCTGCCGATGCCGACCGATCGCAGGGCGTTGGCCAGGGTCACGGCGTGTCCCGCGGTGCCTTCAACCAGGAGTACGCGCGAGGGTCCCAGCACCTGGATCAAAGCCTCTCCCAGGTTGTTCTCGGCATAGGTGTCGCGCGCCGGATCGATGACGACACGCACCGCATGGAACCCCGGGAGAGAGGGCGAGACCGTCTGGCTGATGGTGGTCTCCCCCGGCTGCAGGCTTAGGGTGCTGGTGGCGATCAGGGTGCGGTCGAGGTACCAGCGGGCGATAGTGGGAGTGGTGGTGTTGGATACCAGGGTGGCTCGGACCTGCGCCTGTTCCCCCCGCTGCAGCGTGCGCGGGGCGTCGACCCGGTCGACGTAGACCTCGGCGCCGGTTGAGACCTTGAGCGCTACGGTGTCGACCCGGATACCTTCCGCGCGGAGCAGACGCGCTTCGCTGACTGCATCGCCCAGGTTGCCGCGGCCGTCACTGATCAGCACAATGTGCCGGCGGCTGTCCAGTGGAAGCAGCGACCCGGACAGGCGGAGCGCGGCGGCCAGGTCGGTGTAGTTCGGGTTTGGCTGGCTCTGAAATTCGGCGAACTGCGGGTTGGTGCTGAGACTGGTCTCGAGTTGTGGGTCCCGAGCAAAGCTGAGCACTCCCGCCTGGTCTTGACCCCGGCGCGCGTTCAGGATCTGGCGCACCGCCGCGGCTTCGCTGTCCAGCGCGCTCTGCACGCTGGCAGAGAGGTCGGCGGCCACTATCAAGGCTTGCGAGCTTGGGGTGGTCTGCACCTGGAGGCCGGCGATGGCGGACACGAGCAGGAGGACGATCAGGATACGAATGCCCAGCGAGATACGCGCCCGGGACCTAGGCAGTGGTGGCGGCATGAGCCGCCAGATGACAAGCACCGCGGCAATCGCGAGCAGGCCCAGGCCCAGCAGCGCCAGGGGATGGGACAGCTCAAAGCCCACGGTGAAACACCATCCATTCAGAGAGCACCAGCCCCAGGCCGATCAGGGCCAGCCAGGGCCAGAGATCCAGCTCCCCATGATGCGGTGCCTTAAGGCCGGCGGCGGGCCTGACCGGAGGCAGCGTCAGGCGGTCAACCGGCTTCAGGGCCGAGATATCCTCGGCAAACAGGTTCACGGTGAACCAGGAGCGTGTCACCTTGCCGCCGGCTGACTGGACCACGGTGTAGAGGCCGACCGGGTCGGTATCCGCGAAGGTCGCGATCCCGCCGGCGGTCAGGGAGCGCGTGCTCCCGTCGGGGCGGACCACGCTCAGGGACTGTGTCCCCGCGTCCGGGACGATGGTCACCGGCTCATCCGGCTGGAACGAATGGCTTGGCACGCTGGGCGGTAGCATCCATTCGCTCAGGTTCTGCATCAGGATCGGAAACGCGACCCGCAGGGGTAGGTCCGATTCGTGGAGGTCGAATCCGAACAGCGCCTGGCGAAACGGCTCATCGCGTACGAGCACCAGCGGCGTTTGCAGGCTGCTCAGGAGCACCCGGCCGAAGGTGGAAGCGCGAAGGTCCTGGCTTCGAGCCACGTGGACGTCCTGCAGGTCGACGTTGGCGAGTAGAGGGTCGCCTGCATCGCCCGCCCGGACCCGGCCGATGCCGAGAGTGGCGCCGCCGGCAATCGCGCTTGTTGACGGCGGGTCGATCACCATGGCCGGACCGGCCGGCAGCGTCGCCGGCGCGAACCGGTCGAATACGGTCAGCGCGTACCCGGTCGCTGGCTTATAGGCGGTCGGGGCGACCACGTCCACCTGAAGGTCGGTACGCAGGCCCAGGGCCTGCTGCAGGAACACGTTGCCCGGTGTAACCAGCAACACCTTGAAGATGCGGGGCGCCCGGGCCACAGCGGTGGCCGAGTCGTCCAGCTTGAAAAGGTCGCCGGTGTCGAGGGCGGCCGAGACGGCGGTGGCGTCGGCGGGCACCGCCAGGATCAGGTCCTGGGCCTGCCCAGCCGCGAGCGTGAGCGGGCGTGCGTCCACCAGCCGGCCATCCGCCCGCCACTCCAGGCTGACCTGCCTCGACTGCTGGCCGAAGTTCTGGACTCGAAGAAAAGCCGCCCGGACCTGGGCGTTGGTGCGTACGTTCAGCGCCGTAATGGCGATGTTTTCTCCCGAAACGCCGACCTTGTGGTACTCGAGCGGGAAGGGCAGGCCCTCGCCAAATGAGGAGCGGATGGGCAGCAGGATGCCGTCCGAGTAGAGCAGGGCTCGGGCGTCCTCGCCAGGACGCACCAGGCCGCCGGCAAGGTTCAGTGCCGAGGAGATGTCGCCGGCCCCATTGCTCGCCTGGGTCGCGTCCAGGGCTCGATGCAGCAGATCGCGATCGCCGATCGCGCTGGCGGCGATCTCGGGCACGGCCCCAACCCGGATGATTGTCATCCGGTCTGAAGCGCCCAGTTCGTCCACCAGCGAGCCCACCTCCTTCTTCGCCTGCTCGAGCCGCGATGAAGCGACATCGCGTGCCTGCATCGCGGCGGATGTGTCGAGCAGGACGATGGTGTGGTGCGCGAGTGTGGCCCCGACCGGTAGCGCCGGCTGCACCGCGGCACCAACCAGAACCGCAGCCGCCAGCAGCTGGAGGAATAGGAGCCAGCTGGGGCGGAGCCTCTGCCAGGGCACGTTCGCCTGCCGGTCACGGATCTGGTCAGGCCACAGGTGAAGGGCGGGAATGACCCGGGTTGGCCGGCGGATGCGCAGAAAGTAGAGGGCCAGGATCGCCGGTAGCGTCACCGCCAGGAACGCCGCAGCCGGCGCGATGAAACTCATCGAAGCAGTCCGACCTGGCGGAGCGTTCGCTGCACCATGTCCTCGAGCGGCTGCCCGGTGGAGAGCCGGGCAAATCGCAATCCACGGCGGTTCGCTGCTGCCGCAATGTCGGTGCTCCGCTTCTCTAGAGCGCGCAGGTAGGAGGCCCGGGTAAGCGGGGTCGCCGTGAACTCCCGCTCCTCTCCGGACTCGGCGTCTTTGAGCCGGGCGTCGCCGGACCAGTCCGGGTCGATCTCCTGCGGGGCGAGCAGCTGCAGGACGGCCCCTTCTTGCCGAGCTCGCTGAAGGGCAGCCAGGGCGGGGTCCAGGGCCGCCTGGCCAAGACCGTCGGTGATCAATACGCTCATTCCCGGCCGCTGACGGCCGATCGGCCAGACCAGCCGGGCGTAGTCGGTGGTTCCCCCGACCGGAAAGCTCTGCAAGCGCTGGAACAGCTCGGCCGCCGCCCGCCGCCCCCGGTAGGGTGCGCCGCCCGAGGTGGGCGCCTGGGCGAAGACGGTGATGCGCACCCGGTCCAGCGCGGCCAGGGCCACGTAGGCGACCGCACCCGCGAGCCGCCTCGCGACCAGTGCCTTGTTCGGCGTGCCCCAGTCCATCGATCCGCTGAGGTCGACGAAAACGCTCAGCGGTAGCTCCTCCTCCGCGACGAACAGCCTTAGGAGAAACCTGTCCAGGCGGGCGTAGGCATTCCAGTCGATCAGCCGGAAGTCATCGCCGGGGGTATAGCTGCGGAAATCGGCAAACTCGACGGAACGGCCGTAGCGACGCGAGCGCCGCTCGCCGGCGACCTGGCCGGTGATCGAGCGTCGTACCTGGAGGGCAAGAGCCTCCAGCCGGCGGAGCAGCCCGGGCTCCAGTAACGGGGTCGCAACCATCAGCGCCCTAGGCGCGGGCCGGTTCTTTCGGCGTGCGCTCCAGGATTTCGGACAGGATCCGGTCGGCAGTGACGGCGTCGGCCTCAGCCTCGAACTGCAGAAAGATGCGGTGGCGAAGGGCCGGCAGCATGATCGTGGTCAGGTCTTCGAATGCCACGTTGTACCGACCCTCGAGCAACGCCCGCACCTTCCCGGCGAGCACCAGAGTCTGCAGGCCGCGCGGGCTGGCTCCAAACCGGACGTACTTCCTGACCGTGTCCAGCTCCGTCCGGTCGGGATGAGTGGCTCCGATCAGCCGTCCCGCGTAGGCGAGGACGTGCTCGGCGATCGGTACCTCACGGGCGATCTGCTGCGCCGCCAGGATGGATTCGCCGTCGGCAACAGGGTGCAGCTGGGGCACGGCCGCTCCGGTCGTTCGCCGGGCGATCTCGAGCAGCTCCTCCTGCGAAGGAAAGGGAACCAGCAGCTTGAAGAAGAACCGATCGAGCTGCGCCTCAGGCAGCGGATAGGTTCCTTCCAGCTCGATCGGGTTCTGGGTCGCCAGCACAAAGAACGGTTCGGGAAGCTTTCGCGTCTCGGTGCCCACGGTGACCGTCCGCTCCTGCATGGCTTCCAGCAGCGCACTCTGGGTTTTGGGGGTGGCCCGGTTGATCTCGTCCGCGAGCACCAGGTTGGCAAAGATAGGACCGGCCTGGTACTGAAAGTCGCGCCGGCCTTCCGTCTCCCGGATGACGTTGGTGCCCACGATATCGGCCGGCATCAGGTCCGGTGTGAACTGGACCCGCGAGAAATTCAGCTTCAGTGCCTGGCCGAGCGAACGGACCAGCACTGTCTTTCCCAGCCCGGGCACGCCTTCCATCAGCACGTGGCCTCCTGCCAGCAAGGCGATCACCGTGCCTCGCACCAGGTCCCGCTGCCCGACTATCAGCTTGCGTAGCTCGTCTTCCAGCGAGCGCGCCACATCGGTGACACGCGTCGGATCGACCCTCGGCTCCTCAGCGATCACGGGGCGGCTCCAGAATCTCCGAGCGATGAGAAATACTCTCGGACCAGGTCTTTCTCGCTGCCCGGCACCAGACTGCGGTCGATCACGTCGAGAGCCGCCTTCTGGTACGCCGTGATCACCTGGCTGTAAGGGCTGAGGGGCACGTCCTGGCCCGGACCGAGCGGCGTGGGCTGGTCCTCCGATTGCCCGGGCACCAGCGGCGCGGGCACGAAAATCTTCTCGGTCGCCTGCGCGCCCGTGCCACTGCCGCTCCCGGAGCCGTGGTTGCCCGTCCCGCTGCCACTCCCGCTGCCGTTGCCGCTCCCATTGGCATTACCGTTTCCAGTCCCGGTACCACTGCCGTTACCGTTGTCATTCCCGTTGCCGCTGCCGGCTCCGCTCCCACTGGCCGTGGCGCCCGGGCTGCCGCTGGCCGAAGGGCCCGTGCCTGCCGTCTGGCCGGCATCCCGGTCCGCCTGCTGAGCCAGCTCAGCGCGAGCAGCTTCCAGCGCGCTGATCGCCGAGGCCACCGCCTGGTCGTTCTGCTGCGCCTGGTCAAGCGACTGCAGCTGGTTGGCGGCCTCGTTGAGTGCCTGTTGAGCGGCGCCATTATCTCCTGCCTGTAATGCCTGGGCGGCGTTCTTCAACGAGCTACTCACCTGTGGGCTGTGTGCCTGGGCGGACGCCTGGGCCAGGGCTTTTGCCAGCTGGTCCCTCTGGGCGGGGGTCAGGTTCTTCAGTTGGGAGCCCAGGTCCTTGAGTGCCTGCGCCCCCTGGGCCGGGCTCTTGGAAATCGCCTGGGCGGCCGCCTGCCCGGCGCTTGTGCCGCTGAGCGCGCTGGCCAGGTTCTGTACGCTGCTGGCCAGGGCGGGCGTGCCGGGATCGGGGATCCTGGCGAGCTGGTCCTCGGCCGGCGAGATCGCCTCGAGGGCCTTGCGCGGGCTCGGCGCCTTCTGGATCCTGGCCTGTGCGTCCTTCAGGATTTTTTCAATCTGCGCGTCGACCGGGGATGTCTTGAGCTGGGCGGCCACCTGCTCCTTGGCTCGCTGCAGGGCAGCGGCAGCGCGGGCCTGGCTCACCTGGTCCGCCCGATGCTTGGCCAGGACCTGGTCCATCGGGTTGGGGACCACCAGGAGGCCGATGGCGAACATCGCCAGGACGGCAGCCAGCGAAGCCTCGCCCCGATGCACCCGGAGCGGGAAGGCCGCAGCCATCGAACGTCCACCGGCCACGTCGAGCGCGTCCTGGCGCTGCCAGCCGTCCAGTGGGGCGCTCAAGCTACGCCGTTCCCAGGCGGTCGACAGCCGCTCCTTGAGGTCGAGGCGGATGTCGGCGATGCGGGCCAGTACTGACGGCGTTGGCCGGTTGATCGCCCAGGCCAGGACTGCCGCCGCAAATGGGACGGGCAGCCCGGCTGCTGCGATCTTCAGTGCTGCCTCCATGGGAACGACCCGGGAGATGATGAGGACCGCTACCACCCAACCGGCTGCGACCAGGACGGCGTGTTGCAGATATCGCAGGGCCCGGGCCCGCGCCGCGGACCGGCGCAGCTGGTTGATGAATCCTTCGAGCTTGGGCATGGCTAGGCGGCCGCAGGTGCGGCTCGTTTCCTCCAGGGCAACCGCCTGACCGGCGGCAAGAGCAACCCGCTGACGATCAGCGCGATCACGACGACCACCAGCTGCAACACGACCGTGGCTTGCCAGAATTGCCAGCCGGCAAAGGGCCCGCTAGGGATGGTGGACACCGTAGCCGGGGGCGAGACGACGCCGGCGCCCGAGACGACATTCGGCCCCGACACCGTGACGCAACTATTCCCAGCCGGCCCGGCTTTGCAGATAACCTGGGCGCTACCGCTGGAGAAGCCTCCTGAGTTCATCGGGACGTTGCCGTTCCGGATGCCATATGAAGACACCGGCTGGTTGGCGATCGTGATCAGGGGCAGGATCGGGCTCAGGTAACTGACAGCCGGCGGGGCAGGCGCCTTCGTGGACGCAGGATCGATGGTGGTCGGAAACAGCTGTCCCCAGAGCATGCTGCCAGCCACCAGCAGGAAGGCGCCAACGTATGCCGCCACCGTCGATGGAAGTGTGCGACGGGCCGCCGTGGAGAACAGGATCCCGAGCACTCCCAGGGTCAGTGCGGTTGTCGCGCAGACCAGGAATGCGGTCAGCACCTGGTCGATTTCGATCCCGCCGAAGAGAAAGACCAGGCTGAAGATCGGGACGGACAGCAGCAGCAGGATGATCACGAAGGACATCGATGCCAGCAGCTTGCCCCAGATGATCGAGAAGGGAGGAATCTGGGTGACGAACAGCAGGTCGATGGTCTGCCGCTCTCGCTCGCCGCTGATCGCGCCCGCCGTCAGCGCGGGCACGATGAACGTGAGCAGGAGAGCCTGGAAGAGGGTCAACCAGAGAAAGAGCTGCTGACCGTAGTTTGCGGCCTGGCCGCTGAAGCCGCTCTGCGCCGCGCTGGCAAGGCTGGAGAAGACCGCCCATCCCAATCCGCCGAGCAGCAGGATGTAGAGGGTCATCGCCAGCGGGGAGCGCCAGGTACGCATTCGGGAGCGGTACTCTTTGCTGACGATCGGGTTCCAGAGCAGTTGGCGAGCTCGGTTCATCCCACTTCCTCAGAGGTGGCCTTGAGGAAGGCGTCTTCCAGGCCGCCCTCGAACGTGCGGAAGCTGGACACCTTGATCCCGGCTCCAATCAGGCGCTGCAGGATGTCGGCGGCGGTCGCCTCGTCACCCTCGTACTGGGCATCGATCGAGCCGTCGACCAGCGCCGCCTTCTTGACTGCCGGCATCTGCTCCAGGAGGGCGATGGCTTCCTCGCGCATGCCGAGCACCGCAATTTGCAGCCGGCGTCCGCTGGTCAGGCGCTGGATGACGTCATGGACCCTACCGGTGGCGCGCATCTCACCATGGTCGATGATGCCGATCATGGTGCATAGCTCGGTCAACTCCGGCAGGATGTGGCTGGAGATCAGGATGGTCTTGCCCATGCCGCGGAGCTCGCGCAGGATCTCGCGCATCTCGACCCGAGCCCGAGGATCCAGGCCCGACGCTGGTTCATCGAGCAGCAGGACGGCAGGGTCATGGACCAGGGCCCGCGCCAGGCAGAGTCTTTGCTTGAGCCCGCGCGAGAGCGAATCCACGGGCTGCTCGCGACGATCCTGCAATCCGACGAGCTGGAGCAGGTCGGCAATCACCTTCTTTCGACGCGACCGCGGCTGCCGGTAGCAGGCGGCGTAGAAATCGAGGTACTCGGTGACGGTCAGCTGGTCGTAGACGCCGAAAAAATCCGGCATGTAGCCGAGGCGCTCGTGGACCACCCCTTGCTCCCGGGTCACGTCGACCCCGTCGATGAAGGCCTGCCCCTCGGTTGGATCGAGGAGCGCGGCCAGGATGCGCATGGTGGTGGTCTTGCCTGCTCCGTTGGGCCCCACGAAACCGAAGATCTCGCCCCTGGGCACCTCGAAGCTGACGTTGTGGAGGGCCGTCCGGGTGCCGTAGAGCTTGGTCAGCCCCTGGACTTTGATCATTGCAGTGTCCCAGTCAGCGAGAGGTTGCCGAGCAGGAATCCGGGTCCGGTGGTATTCGGGATATTGGCGGTCAGACGGACGCGGACGGTGCCGGTCGCCGGGTTGACAGCCCCGCTCGGGAGCGTCGTGGTTCCGTTGTCCTGCAGGTCGATCGTCCGCCAGGCGGAGCCGGCCCAGTCCCATACCTCCTCCCGGAGCGTTTGCCCGCCGGTTGTCCCGGTTGGGCCGATGGGCTTCCCCATGTAAGCGTTCGAGCTGCTCAGGGCCGCGCCGGTCAGGTGAGTCCCGGCGGCAAGCGGAGCGCTGAACTCATAGGTCGCGGTGCCGTTCTGCAGGAAGATCGACCCCGGCCCGGGCTGACCCTCACCGGAGAAGTCGATGAGCCGGGCGGGGATCAAGCCTGCCGGGACCGCGCCGCTACCCAGCGAGCTGACCGTGAGCGGCACGACTACCGCGCTGGTCGCGTGGGCGCGGGGGGTATTGCCGTTTACGGCGATGGTTTGCAAAGGCTGATCCGACCATGCGATCAGCATGGGGGTGATGGCGGGCGCAACCGCGCCGTTGATGCCGCCCAGGAGCAGCTGGAGAATCTGAGTCCGGTCCTCGGCGCGGCGCTCCGTATCGGAAGCACGCCCGCCGAACACCGCGCCCGGGTTGCCGCCGTTGCCATACATGGCGCTCGGGTAGATCCGGGTGGAGACCGGGTTACCGTTGAATGGACTGGCAGCCTTCGGCTGCAGCCTGAGGGCGATGCTTGCGCCGGGCCCGATCGGTCCCAGGGTCTGGTACGCATCGCCCGCAACCAGGACGGCGTCGCTGAACGTCATGGTCGAGTGGTTCTCGAGCATCCCGACCAGGTTGCCCTGTACGAACTGGAGGCTGGCCGTGAGCCCGGGTGTCGCCGTGGTGCCTTCTGAGGCAAAACCGCGCAGGTTGAAGGCCGTCATTCCGAGGATGTCAACCGCGTTGGCGCCGGGCGACACTCGGATGCTGCCCTGGCCGTTCGCGTAGGCTCCAGACAGGGGCGCGATCAGGACTCCGGTTCCCGCGATCCGAATCGCGTAGTCGCCCCGGGTGGGGGCGAAGACTCCTGTGTAACTTTCCTGGTAGGCGCGCGAGGCACCAGGGACGACGTGGACGATGGCGATCTGATTGCTCTGCACCGACTGGCCCTTGGTCCCAATAGCGATCCCGTAGGCCCCCACCGCGAATACGACGGCGATCGCCGGGATGGTGATCCAGGAAAGCTCCCGGCGTCCAAGCAGGCGGAGCACGATGTAGTTTGCGGGGCCCACCAGGAGGACGTAGGCCAGGATGAGCAGCCCGGTCACCATGAAGGATGGCAGGTCGAGGGCTGGCAGGTTGTTGAGCGGCTGGGACATCATGCTGCCTCGTTGCGACAGCGAGGTGCTCCCGCCGCCGATGCTGTAAGGCACTGGCCCGCCGCCCCCGATTCCCAGCGGTGTTCCGACGGATGGGCTGCCGAAGTAGGCCCGCACGGCCACCTGCCGGAGCAGGTCCTTCAATCCGGACCAGCTGGCCATCGGCTCCTGGGCCCAGTCGAAGGTGGCCAGGGTGACGATCCCGTTCCCGACAGTCTTCTCGGTCAACAGCGGCTGGGATCCCGATGCCAGCCAGGCGCGGCCGCCGCTCAGGCTACCGGTCGCGACTTCAAGAGTTGCTCCGCCGGCCGCCGCCGGGCTTGCGATCATCGAGGTGCCGGTTACCTGCATGGGGAGGAGGTCGGCGCCCACGCCGGCCAGAGTCTTGTGCCAGGCGGCGCCGGTGCCGAGCAGCAGGCTGCCGCCGTTGGCTACGTAGTCCGTCAGCGCGGCCCGCTGTCCGCTGGTGAAGCCGTCGGTGGCGAAATCGTTGACGGCGATCAGGTCGAATGCCCGCAGCATCACCTGGGAGTCTGGAAGCTCATCTTTGGTCAGGTGGACGATTTTCGGAGCCAGGCTGGAGGGGAAAGGCAGAGCCGCAAAATCGTCGAACACCGTCGGTTCGTCGGAGAGGACGCCGATCAGCGTGCCGGTGTTGGTTGCCGATGGCAGGGCCTGGGCGAAAACGGCGTGGCCATTCTCGACAACCCGGACCGCAACCGGCATTCCGGGATAGTCGGCCACCATGTAAACGCGCAGGTGCTTGGTGGCGCCGGCCGGTAGGCTGACCGGTATCTGGTAAACGGCTGCGTCGACCGAGCCGGTCTGGCCCTTGACCACGGTCCCGTTGAGCGAGCTGGTGTCCGCGGAAACCTCAACGCTTCCCTGGAAGTCGCCGCCCCGGTTGGTGATGTCGAGGTTGACGGGCATCCACTCCCCTTGCTTGGTCACATCGTGGTAACCCACGTGTCCGGTGACGCTCAGGCTCCGGTTATCCGCCTGGGCGGCGCCCGCCAGCGCGGGCAGTGCCAGCCCGGCCAGCACGGCCCCCAGGGCTACCCTCGTGGGCAGGCGAAAGCCGCCCGTTGAGCTCATCTGTTAGTTAGACGCGGGAAGCGGGGAAAAGTTCCGATCCGGGGGCGGCGGGGACTGCACGTCGTATTCGGATTCGGCATCCGGCTCACCTCCCTCCCCCTCTGGAGGAGGGCCGGCTCACCTCCCTCCCCGGTGGGGAGGGTCGTGGTGGGACCGAGCTGCCGGAGGGGGGAATCGAACCCCCACGGGCTTGCACCCAGGCGCTTTTGAGGCGCCCTCGTCTACCGTTCCGACACTCCGGCCCAAAAACCGTGCGAGTATAGCGCAGCGTTCCGTTGGAACTTATGAGAAAGGTTAGCGTCTAAATGAGCAGGAACGAGCCCGACGATCCGGACCTGGTGGGGCGTGCCCGCCGGGGGGATCGGGAGGCCTTCACCCAGCTGGTCATGCAATATCAAATTCCGCTCTACAACATGGCGCTGCGGATGGTGGGCACGCCCGATGACGCTGCCGATGTCGCGCAGGAGGCGTTCCTCCGCGCCTGGGAGAAAATCCGGACGCTCCGGAAGGCGCCCTTCAAGCCCTGGCTCTTTCAGATCGCGGTAAACCTCTGCTACGACCACTTCCGCCGCGGGCGCCGCTACGGCACGATGCCGGATGAGGAGCAGGGCGGCAAGGTGGTCGGTCTCGGATTGCCGGCGGTCGATCCAGAGGAGCGGGCGCTGCTGAGCGAACGCAACCGCCTGGTCCGCCAGAGCATCGAGGCGCTCGACCACGACATGCGGGTCGCACTGGTCCTGCGCGACGTCAACGGGATGGCGTACGAGGAGATTGCCGCGGTCATCAAGGTCCCCCTGGGGACGGTGAAGTCGCGGATCGCCCGTGCCCGCGAACAGGTCCAGGAGCGCCTGCGAGTCTACCCCGAGCTCTTTCACTTGCCATCGGCGAACGAGGAATCCAGTGAACGCTGAGCCGCAGCTCGAGGAGCTGTCCGCCTACCTGGACCACGAGCTGACCGGGTCCGCCCGTCAGGACCTGGAGTCACACCTGGCAGGTTGTGATACCTGCCGGCGCCGGCTGGAGGCCTTGAAGGAGACTGTGCAGGCGGTTCGTGGCCTGCCTCTTGAGACGCCGGCGCGTAGCTTCACCATCCCTGCCCAGCGCCGTCAATCGCAGCACTGGGAGCCGGCCGCCTGGATAGGAGGGCTGGCGGCCGCGGCGGTGCTGACCGTGGTCGTCGGCTTGAACCTGCCTCATGGCGGCAACCCCCTGCCGACTTCCGCGAGCCTCGCCTCGAAGAACGAAACAAACCAGAACCCTGCAGCGGCCGGCGCCCCCGGAGCTGCATTCAGTGATCGCTCGCAGGGCCTACCGTTCGCAGCCTATGCGAACCAAGCCACCGTTTCAGATCCGGCAGCACCGGCGCGGCTATTGACGCTGTCGACCGATTCCGCGAGCTACAGGGCGGATCGAACCCTGACCTTGCATCTCACGATCCAGGGCGTGACCTACACCCCTACCCAGACTTCGACGTCCGCGGGCGTTCGCGTCGTGCTGGTGCGAGCCGGTGCCGGCGTCGAGCTGTATCCGGGGGAGACTTTCCAGTCCGGCTCGACGGTCACGTTTGCCGGCTCCTATAACATCGGCCAGCTTGGGCTGAGCGAGCCGGTCGCCGGAAGTTACCGGCTAATGGCGACCTGGAGAATTCCCGATGGAAAGGGCACCACTCTCGAGGCCGACGTGCCCATCCAAATTACTTCGGGTTAGCTCTTCTCCGGGGGCGGGCCTTCGAGGTCGGGCAGGTCCATGCTGTTGATCAGCTCCTTGAAGACGGAGAGCTTTTCGTCCTCTTCTTCTTCCTTCTCGGGGAAGACACCCGCCTTGTCGAGCACGTCCTGGGCGACCAGGATAGGACAGGTCATCCGGACGGCGAGCGCGATCGCGTCGCTCGGCCGCGAATCGATTTCCACCTTCTTGCCGTTGACCGCCAGGAAGAGGCGGGCAAAGAAGACCTCGTTGGTGAGCGAGGTGACGTGGATCTTCTCCAGTCGCATCTCCGCGCTCTGCAGGATGTTGGCCAGTAGATCATGTGTGATCGGTCGCTCCGGGGTGATGCCGGTAATCTTCAGCGCGATCGCGTTGGCTTCGTAGATGCCGATCCAGATTGGGAGGTAGCGGTCGGTTTCCTTCTCTTTGAGGATGACCACGTGCTGGCCGCTGGGCATGTGCACCCGGATGCTGTCGACCTGCATCTCGACGAATTTGGCCATGCTCGGTGCGACTATCTTACCATCGGATTTTTGGCGTTCTGTCCCACTGGAACACTCTCTAAAATTGGTCAGTGACAGAATCCGCGCGGCCTGAGCGGCTGGTTCTTATAGATGGGCATTCGCTGGTCTACCGGGCCTATTTTGCCCTCCCCTCGCTGACCGACCGGGACGGCCGGGTGGTAAATGCCGCCTACGGATTCACCTCGATGCTGCTCGTCGCCTTGCAATCGCACCCTGATTACGTGCTCGCTTCCTTTGACCTTGGTGGCCGCACCTTCCGGCACGAGGAGCTGGCCCAGTACAAGGCCCAGCGGCGGCCTACTCCGCCCGAGTTGAGCGCCCAGATTCCCCTGACGCGAGACATCGTGACCGCATTTGGCATCCCCATCTACGAGCTCCGTGGGGTCGAGGCCGACGATGTGATCGGCACCCTGGTCCGGCAGGCGAGCGAACGGGGCCTGCACAGCACGATTGTTACCGGCGACCTGGACGCCTTGCAGCTGATCACGGATCAGGTCGACGTCCTGACCAGCAAGCGCGGCGTGTCGGAGACCATCCTCTATACCACGGAGCGGGTGCGTGAGCGCTACGGCCTGGATCCTTTGCAGACCGTCGACCTCAAGGCGCTGGTGGGCGACGTCTCCGACAACATCCCCGGCATTCCAGGCGTGGGGGAGAAGACCGCCATCAAACTGATCCAGGAGTACGGGTCGGTGGAGGCCATCCTCGAACATCGGGCCGAGGTCAGCGCGCCCAAGGTCAAGCGCCTGCTCGAGGAGTACAGGGACCAGGCCGTGCTCAGCAAACGGATGGCGACCATCCTTCGGAATGTCGACGTGACCCTCGACCTGACTCACGGGTCGGCAAAGGATTACCGGCCGGAGGCGGCCCGCACCATCCTCGCCGACCTCGGGTTCCGCAGCCTGGCGGCTCGGGTCCCAACCACCTGGACCGATGGAAGCGCCATGTCCGCGCCACCGATATTCGCTCCGCTGCTGTCAACCGCCGGTGCGCCGGCCGAGCCGCCAGCGCCGGCCCAGGCAACCCTGGCCCTCGAGACCCCCGACGGGCAGACGCCAACTATCGTTCGGGACCTCCCGGCCCTGGACCGGTTGGTCAAAGCCTTCTCCGCGGCGGAGCGCGCCGGCTTCCAGGTGGTCCTGGCCGACGAGATGCCCCGCCGTGGACGGCTTGCCGGCATCGTGATCGCCCTCGACGAGCGCCAGGTCTACTACATACCCCTGGCCCACGAGCAGGAGCGGTGCCTGGATCTAAAAGATGTGCTCGCTCGTCTCCGGCCGTCGCTGGAGAACGACCGGCCCTTGAAGATAGGCTTCAACCAGAAGTCGGACTATCTCGCTCTGCGCGCCCACGGCATTGAGCCGAAGGGCTTCGACGATGACCTGCTGGTGGCAGCCTACCTGCTCAACTCCGGCGTTCGTTCCCCGAGTCTCGAGGCGCTGGCCTCGGATGTGCTTCACCGGTCGATCGAAGGACGCGAGGCCCTCCTGGGCAGTGGCAAGACCGCCCTGAGCACAACCCAGGTCGAGGTGTCACGGGCGGCGGCCTTCTTCGGGGATCGGATGCGAATCATCCTCGAGCTCTCCCCCCGACTGGAGTCAGACCTCGACCGGCTGCAGAATGCCGAGCTTTTCCGCCGGCTCGAGATGCCGCTGGTGCCGGTGCTCGCGGAAATGGAGCTGGCCGGGGTCGCTGTGGATACGCCCTACCTGCAGAAGGTCTCGCGCGAGCTCTACGACCAGCTTCAGCGGCTGGACCATGAAATCGCGGACGTCGCCCACGGTCCTATCAACGTCAACTCGCCGCAGCAGCTCGCCCGGTTCCTGTTCGAAGACCTCCAGCTACCCGGCGGCCGCAAGACCAAGAGCGGCTACTCGACGGATGCCAACGTCCTCGAGGGATTGCGCGACCTGCACCCGGTGGTGCCGAAGATCCTCGAGTTCCGCCAGCTCAGCAAGTTGAAGGGTACTTACGTCGACGCCCTTCCCCTGCTGGTAGATCCAAAGACCCACCGGGTACACACCTCCTTCAATCAGACGATCGCGTCCACGGGCCGGCTGTCGTCGTCGGATCCCAACCTCCAGAACATCCCTATCCGGACGGACTACGGCCAGCAGGTCCGTCGCGCCTTCATTCCGGGAGACCCCAAAGACCTGCTGCTATCGGCCGACTACTCGCAGATCGAGCTGCGCGTCATGGCCCATCTGACTGAGGACCCGCTCCTGCTCGAGTCGTTTGCCCAGGGCGAGGACATTCATGCCCGAACCGCGGCCGAGGTATTTGGCGTCGCCCGCGACCAGGTGACAGCCAACCAGCGCCGGATGGCCAAGGTCGTCAACTTCGGGATCATGTATGGGCTCAGTGACTTCGGGCTGGCCCGGGACGTCGGGATGCTGCCCGAAGACGCGCGTGTCTTCATCGACACCTACTTCCGCAAGTACAACCGGGTACGCGAGTTCATCGAGGGCATCAAGATCCAGGCTCGTGAGCAGGGCTACGTGGAGACCCTCTTCCGGCGGCGCCGTTACATCCAGGACATCCGCTCGCCCAACCGCCTGCTGCGGCAGGCGGCAGAGCGAATCGCGGTAAATATGCCCCTCCAGGGATCGGCGGCGGACATCATGAAGCTGGCGATGATCGAGCTCGCCCGTTTCCTGCGGGTGGAGAGGATGGCGAGCCGGATGACCCTGACCGTCCACGATGAACTGGTCTTCGAGGTCCCACCGGCGGAGCAGGATCGGCTGGTCGAGGTGGTCCCCGAGCTGATGGCCAGCGTGTACGCCCTGAAGGTGCCGCTCCAGGTCGACCTCAAGCTCGGTCCGAACTGGCAGGACATGGAGCGAGTAAGAGTCGTCGCCGCCCAGGCGTAGTCTCTCCAGGCCGTGCCCGAGCTCCCCGAAGTAGAAACCATCGTCTCCGACCTCCGTCCCCTGCTGACCGGGCGACGGATCGAGAGCGTGCGGCTGACCCTCGATCGGATGGTGCGCTATCCGAGCCCACGGGCCTTCGTCCGCCGGCTCCGCCACCGGCGCATCGAAGCGGTCCATCGCCGGGGCAAGTACATCGTGATGCCGCTGGAGCAGGATCAGCGGCTGGTGATTCACCTCGGCATGACCGGACACCTGCGTGTCGTGGAACCGGGCGATCCGCTCGCCAGGCACACCCACCTGCGGATGGGACTCGATGACCGGCGGGAGCTGCGTTTCGACGACCAGCGGCAGTTCGGGCGCCTGCTTCTGGGCGCAGAGGCCGAGCTGTTGGGCGCCGGAGCGATGCCCAGGCTCGGTCCGGAGCCGATCCACGGCGACCTGACCGAGACCGAGTTCGGCGAGCTCGTGCGCAGCCGGCACCGGCCCGTCAAGGCGGCTCTACTGGACCAGTCGTTCCTCGCCGGGGTGGGCAACATATATGCAGACGAGGCATGCTTTCGGGCCCGAATCCGTCCTAGTCGAAGGACCGACCGGCTGACCGTTGCCGAGCGACGCGGCCTTTACGCGGCGATCCAGGAGGTGCTCTCGAGCAGCATTGCGGCACGCGGGTCTTCGATCATCAACTATGTGGATGGCTTCGGCATTCCGGGGAACAACCAGGGCCAGCTGCTGGTCTACGGGCGGGGCGGCGAGCCATGCGTGAGATGCGGCAGCCTTCTGACATGGACGCGCCTGGCCGGACGGGGGACCGTATACTGCCGCCAGTGCCAGCGGTAACCCGAGCCCGTGCCGGGGGCGAGGGGAGGGACTTTCGGCTTCGCTGGCCGGCGGTCAGCCGGCGCCTGCTGGTCACCGCCGGGGTGTTTGCGTTGGTGTTCATCGCGGTCGCCCTCTTCACCCAGTCGGAGGCCTTCAACGGCCTCAACCTCCGGCTTCTGCGCTACCTTCAGAATCGGGCAAGCCTCGGTCAGGACGTTGCCCTCGGCATCCTGACCTATCTCGGGTCGATCGAGGTGACCCTGGTGATCGTGCTCCTGCTGGGCATCCGCCTTTTCAAGGGTCTTCGGTTGCTCGCCATTCTGCCGGCCATGGCGGTCCTGGCCGGCTCGGGAATCGAATACTTGCTAAAGCACTCCCTGGTCAGCAAGGGCCCGCCGGTTGCCTACCTGCGTTTTCCGGATCTTCTGCCCAAGCTCAACCATGGCGTCGATCCGAACTCCTTCCCCAGCGGGCACGTGCTTCGCGCGACGCTCGTCTACGGCCTGGTCCTGTATCTATCGGAGCGATGGGACCTTTTCGGCAAGGACACGTCGCGGCTCAGCCCCGTGCTCGTGCTCCTGGTGCTGCTCATGGGATACGCCGTTATCTATCTCGGCTGGCACTGGTTCTCCGACGCACTGGGCGGGCTGCTGCTGGGCCTGACCCTACTGATCGGGATGATCGCCTACCTCGAGCGCAAAAGGCTGGTCAACCCGTAGCCATCCTGGCGCCCCGCAACCGAGGAAGCGCTTCGGCGCGCACCTACAATTGATGAATGCCCAGGTTTCAATTCACGGCTGGCTTTCAGCCGGCGGGCGGCCAGCCGGAGGCGATCCGGGGGCTGGCCGAGGGGGTCGACAAAGGCCAGAAGCACCAGGTCCTGCTTGGCGTGACCGGGTCCGGCAAGACGATGGTGGTCGCCCAGATGATCCAGGAGATCCAGCGGCCCACGCTCGTCATGTCGCCCAACAAGACCCTGGCGGCCCAGCTCTGCAGCGAGTTCCGGCAGTTCTTCCCCAATAACTCGGTCGAGTACTTCGTCAGCTACTACGACTACTACCAGCCCGAGGCCTACATCCCGCGGACGGATACCTATATAGAGAAGGATTCATCTCGCAACGATGAGATCGACCGGCTGCGGCAGTCGGCCACCCGGGCCCTTCTGACCCGGCGGGACGTGATCGTGGTGGCCAGCGTCTCCTGCATCTATGGGGTCGGGTCGCCCGAGGACTACCTCGGCGAGTCCGTAGAAATCCATGCCGGCGAGGGTTTCCGGCGGGACATCTTTCTGCGTAAGCTGACCAACCTGCAGTATCAGCGCAACGACGTGGATTTCGGCCGCTCTCGGTTCAGGGTGCGAGGCGACACGGTTGATGTCCAGCCCTCTTACGACCAGATCGCCACCCGGGTCCAGTTCAACGGCGACGAGGTCGAGCGGATCGTACAGCTGGACCCGCTCACTGGCGAGCTGCTGGGCGAGGTGCCCGTCTTCCAGGTCTTTCCCGCGACCCACTACGTGACCCCGCGCGAGAAACTGCTCCGGGCTCTGGACGCCATCGGCGACGAGCTGGAGGAGAGGGTCGCCTGGTTCGAAAGCCAGGGCAAACTCCTGGAAGCCCAGCGACTCCGGCAGCGGACCATGTTCGACATGGAGATGATGCGCGAGACGGGTAGCTGTGCTGGGATCGAAAACTACTCACGCCACCTCACCGGCCGCCGTCCCGGCCAGCAGCCGTACACCCTGATGGACTTCCTGCCCGAAGACACGCTGGTGGTGGTCGACGAGTCGCACGTTGCCGTACCGCAGGTCGGGGGGATGTACGGCGGCGACCGCTCCCGAAAGATCCCCCTTGTCGACTACGGGTTCCGGCTGCCGTCGGCACTCGACAACCGGCCGCTGACCTTTGCCGAGTGGGAGGCCAAGGTGCAGCAGGTTGTATACGTTTCTGCCACGCCAGGGCCATACGAAGAGCAGCGGTCGCAGCACACAGTGGAGGTGATCATCCGTCCGACCGGCCTGGTCGACCCGACCGTGGAGGTGCGTCCTACCAGGGGCCAGATCGATGACCTGCTGGCGGAGATCAACAAGCGGGTCGCCAAAAAGCAGCGAACGCTTGTGACCGTCCTGACCAAAAAGATGGCAGAGGACCTGACCGACTACCTGCGGGAGATGGGGGTCAAGGTCCAGTACTTGCATTCCGACGTCGACACGCTGGAGCGGGTCGAGATCCTGCGTGACCTCCGGCTGGGCACCTTCGATGTTCTGGTTGGCATCAATCTCCTGCGGGAAGGCCTCGACCTACCGGAGGTGGCTTTTATCGCCATCCTGGACGCGGACAAGGAGAGCTACCTGCGCGATGCCCGCTCCCTGATCCAGACGATCGGCCGGGCGGCCCGCAACGTGGAGGGTCACGTCATCCTGTACGGCGATTCCATGACCGGTTCGATGCAGCGCGCCATCGAAGAGACCGACCGCCGCCGGGCGATCCAGGAGGCATACAACCGCGAGCATGGGATCACCCCGGCCACCATCGTCAAGGCTGTCTACAACCTGGAACGCCGGCAGGAAACGGCGGTGGCGGAGACGATTGCAACGATCGCCTCCGGCCTGCCGCCCGACGAGATCGAGCGTCTGATCAAGGACCTGGAGCGGGAGATGAAGAAGGCCGCCCGCGACCTGCAGTTCGAGCGCGCCGCCGAGCTCCGCGACCGGCTGGTCCAGCTGCGTCGCGACGCCCTGGATTACCGGGCCAACCTGACCCCCGCCGCCGCCGCCGAGGCCGGATTGAACCGGCCGAAGTCCAGCCGGGGCAGGCGAGGGGGCCACAGCCGCCGACCCGCAGGCGTAGCCTGAGCCCGGACGGGGTAGCCTTTAGAGCGCATGGCTGAGACGGCGAAGCAGCACACCCAGATCGTCATCAAGGGCGCCCGCGAGCACAACCTCAAGGACATCGACCTGACCATCCCGCGGGACAAGCTGGTGGTCTTCACCGGGCTTTCCGGGTCGGGCAAGTCGTCGCTTGCCTTCGACACCATCTACGCCGAGGGCCAGCGACGATACGTGGAGTCGCTCTCTTCCTATGCCCGCCAGTTCCTGGGGCAGATGGACAAGCCGGACGTGGACCAGATCGACGGGCTCTCGCCTGCCATCTCAATCGATCAGAAGGGGGCGAGCCACAACCCGCGTTCGACCGTGGGGACCGTCACCGAGATCTATGACTACCTGCGGTTGATGTACGCCCGGATCGGGATTCCGCACTGCCCCATCAGCGGGCACGTGATCACCCGGCAGACTACCGAACAGATCGCGGACCGAGTGCTTGAACTTCCCAGGGGTTCGCGCATCATGATCCTGTCCCCGGTAGTGCGCGGGCGGAAGGGCGAGCACCAGGACATCCTGGCCGACGCGCGCAAGGCCGGCTTCGTGCGGGCCCGCGTCGACGGCAACCTCTACGAACTGACCGAGCGCATCAGCCTCGACAAGAACAAGAAGCACGACGTCGAGGTCGTGGTGGACCGTCTGGTGGTCGATCCTGAGGGAATCAGTCGGCTCCGGGAGTCGGTGGAGACGGCTGCCAAGATGTCCTCCGGACTGGTTCTGGTGTCGCCTGCTGAGGGAAAGGGCGCCGACCTGCTGTTCAGCCAGAACTTTGTCTGCCCCTACGACGGCTTCTCCATGGAAGAGCCGGCCCCCAGGAACTTCTCCTTCAACAACCCGCACGGCGCCTGCCCCGCGTGCACCGGGCTGGGCAGCAAGCTGGAGGTCGATCCCGACCTCGTGATTCCGGACAAGGAGCGCTCGCTCGGCGACGGGGCGATCAAAACCTGGGGCCGGTCATCCTACTTCTATAACGACCTGGTGGAGGCGGTCGCCCGTCGCTACCGGATCTCGATGGACAAGGCGTTCGGCAAGCTCACCGTCAAGGACCGCAACACCATCCTCTACGGGAACAACGGCGCCCCGCTTCGGGTGCAGTACTACAACAGCGAGGGCCAGCGGCGCTGGTACGAAACCAGCTACGAGGGCATCATCCCCAACCTGGAGCGTCGCTATCGAGAGACAGAGTCCGAGTTCATCCGCGCGGAGATCGAGCGGCTGATGGCGCAACGGCCCTGTCCGGTGTGCAAGGGCAAGCGGCTCAAGCCCGAATACCTGGCGGTGACTATCAACGACAGGTCGATCATGGATGTCTCCGATCTCTCCATCTCAGCGGCCCGCGAATGGTTCGTCAAGCTCCGCCTGCGCGAGCGGGACGCCATGATCGCCCGGGCGATCCTCAAAGAGATCCGGGAGCGGCTGCAGTTCCTGGTGGACGTCGGCCTCGAATACCTCACCCTCTCCCGCGCGGCGGACTCGCTTTCGGGCGGTGAGGCGCAGCGGATCCGGCTGGCGACCCAGATCGGGTCCAAGCTGATGGGCGTCCTCTATATCCTGGACGAGCCGTCCATCGGGCTGCACCAGAAGGACAACCGCAAGTTGATCAACACCCTCCTGGCTCTGCGCGATATCGGTAATACGGTGGTGGTTATCGAGCATGACGAGGAGACCATGCGCACCGCCGACTTCATCGTGGATATAGGCCCCGGCGCCGGTGAGCATGGCGGCCGGATCGTCGCCACCGGCACCCTCGACGACATCATCAAGGAGCCGCAATCGCTGACCGGGGCCTTCCTCCGGGGCGAGCGGAGCATCCCACTCCCGGCCCGGCGGCGCCAGGGCAACGGGTCGATGCTGGTGGTACGCGGCGCCACCGAAAACAACTTGAAGAACATCGATGTCTATTTCCCGCTCGGCGAGCTGATCTGCGTCGCCGGCGTCAGCGGCTCTGGCAAGAGCACGCTGGTAAGCGACATCGTGCACAAGCGCCTCGCCCAGTACTTCTACCGGGCCAAGGACCGGCCGGGTGCGCACCGTGAGATGTCGGGGCTGGGCTTCATCGACAAGGTGATCAATGTCGACCAATCGCCGATCGGCCGCACCCCCAGGTCCAACCCGGCCACCTATACCGGCGTGTTCACGTACATCCGCGACCTTTTCGCCCAGCTGCCGGAGGCGCGGGTGCGCGGCTACAAAGCGGGTCGCTTCAGCTTCAACGTCAAGGGCGGCCGCTGCGAGAACTGCGAGGGGGACGGCATCATCAAGATCGAGATGCACTTCCTGCCCGATGTCTACGTCCCCTGCGAGGTCTGCAAGGGGAAGCGCTACAACCAGGAAGCGCTGGAGGTCAAGTACCGCGGCCACAGCATCGCGGACGTGCTCGACATGAGTGTCGAGGAGGCCACCCAGCTTTTCGACAAGATCCCGCGAATCAAACGCAAGCTCCAGACCCTATGCGATGTCGGGCTGGGCTACATCCGGCTCGGTCAACCCGCCACCCAGCTATCGGGCGGGGAGGCACAGCGGGTGAAGCTGACCGAGGAGCTGAGCCGGCGCGACACCGGAAGGACCTTTTATATCCTGGACGAGCCGACCACCGGGTTGCACTTCGCCGATATCGAGCGGCTGCTCAACGTGCTCCACCGCCTGGTCGACGCCGGTAACACCGTGGTCGTTATCGAGCACAACCTGGATGTGCTGAAAACGGCGGACCACATCATCGATCTCGGACCGGAGGGCGGTGACCGGGGGGGTGAGGTGGTGGCGACCGGAACTCCCGAGGAGATAGTCCGCAACCGCCGTTCCTACACCGGCCAGTACCTCAAACGCGTGCTGAACCGCGAGCTCGCCATCGCATGAGGAGCGCAGCGAGCTTTAGCCGCTAAGTCTCCGTGACAGAAACGGCCCCGATCCTCCAGCGGCCGGAATACCTGCGAGAAAGGCTCAAGGCGCTCCCCGACCAGCCCGGCGTCTACCTGATGCGCGACTTGAAAACGCGCGTGATCTACGTGGGAAAGGCCCTCAGCCTGCGCAACCGGGTCCCGAACTACTTCCATGCCTCGAGCCTGCTGCCCGAGCACATCAGCGCCATGGTCGAGCGCGTCTACGACTTCGAGGTGATCACCACCGCCAATGAGAAGGAAGCGCTGGTCCTCGAGTGCACGCTTATCAAGCAGTACAAGCCGCGCTTCAATATCCGGCTGCGTGACGACAAGAATTACCTCTACATCAAGCTGCCGCTCAACGAGGACTTTCCGCGCGTCTACCTGGTCCGTCGCACAGGGGGAGATGGCGCCAAGTACTACGGGCCCTACACGAACGCGATCGCGTTGCGAAGCACCCTCAAGACCGTCCGCCGGGTGGTCCCATATCGCACCTGCACCGACCATGAGTTCGCCCTCCACCGGCCGTGCTTTTATTACCACCTCAAGCTCTGCACCGCTCCCTGCGCCGGATTCCAGACGCGCGATGAGTACCACCAGCAGCTGGACCAGATCGCCCTCTTTCTCGAAGGGAAATCCGACGACCTCGTCAAGCAGCTCAAACGGCAGATGCAGGAGGCTGCCGAGGCTCTCAAGTACGAGGCTGCCGCCCGCTATCGCGACCGGCTTGAGGCCATCGAGACCATGAGCCAGCGGCAGAAGATGCTCGCCCTGGGACGGTTGGACCAGGACCTGTTCGGTCTGGCGCGGTCCAATGGCCGCGGCAGCGTCACGGTCTTCACCGTGCGCGAGGGGAAGCTCTCCGGTTCGGAAAATTTCGAGCTCGCCGGACTGAGCCCGGAGCAGGCTCTCGCCGACGTCCTCAACGCGTTTGTCAGCCAGTACTACGCCAGCGCCACCCACATCCCTCGCGAGGTCTTCGTGCCGGACCGGCTGCCGGACACCGAGGTGATCGAGCAGTGGCTGTCCGAACGGCGGGGCAGCCGGGTGAGCCTGCGGGTGCCCCAGCGAGGCAAACAGCGCGAGCTGCTGGCCCAGGTGGCGGCAAATGCCGCCGAGTCGATGCGCCAGCTCCGGATCAAGCTCGACTACGACGAGGAGCGCACCGGGGCGCTCCTGAACGACCTGCAGCGGCAGTTGAACCTGCCGGCCCTTCCCATCCGGATCGAGTGCTATGACATCTCGAACATCCAGGGTAAGCATCCGGTGGGCTCGATGGTGGTCTTCGAGCAGGGCCGGCCAAAGCCGGCACACTACCGCCACTTTCGGATCAAGACGGTCCAGGGGGCCAACGACTTCGCCATGCTCCAGGAGGTGCTCCGCCGGCGTTTTGCCCGCTATGCCCGGCAGGCGGATGATGGCCAGGAGGAGCCGAGCTTCAGCGCTCTGCCCGACCTGGT
>VBDY01000207.1 GCA_005882775.1 Chloroflexota bacterium
TGCGCAGGTCGAGGGGATGGTCGCCCGGATGCGCAAGGAGCTGGGCGCGGACGCTCGGGTGATCGCCACCGGCGGCCACAGCACGTTGATTGCCTCGGAGACGTCCGTGATCGAGGTGGTCGATGATCGGCTGATGCTCGAAGGGCTTCGTCTAATCTACGAGCTGAACGCATGAGAGTCGGGCCGTACACCTTGAGCTCACCGGTCTACGTCGCGCCCATGGCGGGGGTCACCGACGCGCCCTTCCGCAAGATCGCCCGGGAGTTCGGCGCCGGGCTGGCCTGCACCGAGATGATCAGTAGCGAAGCGCTCGTCCGCCGCCATCGCGAATCGTTCCGCCTGATGGATCTTTCCTGGGACGAGCGCCCGGTATCGGTTCAGCTCATGGGAGGCGACCCACAGGTGATGGCGGAGGCCGCCCGCATGGCCGGCGAGCACGGCGCCGACATCATCGACATCAACATGGGCTGCCCGGTGCCCAAGGTGGTCAAAACCTCAGGCGGCTCGTCGTTGTTGCGCGATCCCGTGCGCGCCTGCAGGGTGGCGGAAGCCGTGGTCAGGGCGGTGCCGGTACCGGTGACGGTGAAGATCCGGCTCGGTTGGGATTTCGCATCCCGCAACTACCGGGAGCTCTCCACCGCACTCGAGTCCACCGGGATCAGCGGGCTGGCCGTACACGGCCGGACCCGCTCGCAGGGCTACGATCCCTCCGCGGACTGGGAGGCGATCGCCGAGGTCAAGGCTCTGGTCCGGGTTCCGGTCGCGGGTAGCGGAGACCTCAAGTCTGCGGACGACGCCTCCCGGCGGATGCGCGAGACCGGGGTCGATGCTGTCATGCTAGGCCGCGGCATCCTGGGCAACCTCTGGCTGGTCCGGCAGACGGTCGCCCGGCTGACGCAAGGTGCGCAGATCGCCGACCTCGACTGGCCCGGCCGGATAGCGCTGGTGCGCAGACACTGCGAACTGGTTCTCGAGTATTACGGGTCCGAACGCGGATCGCGAATGCTGCGCAAGTTCATCGCCTGGGGCCTGAAGGGTTTTCGCGGGGCACCCCGCTTGCGCACCATGGTCCAGTCGGTCAGTTCGGCAGAGGATGTCGACCGGGTCCTGGACGAGGCTCTGCGGACGGACCCGATCCTGTTGGTAGCAGCCTGCGTCGCTGCCTGAGGTGAGCCAGCTCGAAGTCCTGGGCATCGACAACGTCATGCTGGCGGTCGGAGATCTACAGCAGGCTCGCGAATTCTACGAAGGCACGCTGGGCCTGCAGGTCAAGTTCGCCGTCCTCGAAGCCGGCATTGTAGGTTACCGGCTTGGGCCCGAGGAACCTGGACTGATGATCCGCGTCCAGGCGCTGCCGCCGTCACCGCCGCGTGACACGCCTCGGGTGTGGCTTGAGGTCAAAGACGCCAGGGCTGCGGCAGCCGCGCTCCGCCAGGGCGGCGCCCACATCCTTGGCCAACCGATGGAGATCCTGACCGGCTGGGCGGTGGAGGTGGCGGACCCCTGGGGCAACGTCCTCGGCCTGACGGATTACGTCAAGCAACCCGCTCGCGGCCGTCCGGGGTAGACCAGGAACTTTCCGCTGCCAGTCTCGTCGTACTGGGGTGAAGCCGCGGCTGTCGGCCGGCGTCCTGGTGCCACTCGCGGCTTTAGTCCTGTCGGGCTGCGGCGCGCGCGTTGGTGCTGCCGCCGACCCGTCTACCGGTGTGGTGAAAACCAGCGCCGGCAATCTGACGGTGCAGGCAGAGCCCGGCCGGGTAAGGGCGGGGGCGACCGTGTCCATCACGGTCACAGTCCTGGGACCCGCCGACTACGAGGCGGCCTGCGTGCAGACCGTCCATCTCTGGGCGGTTGATTCCGGGGGCAAGACCGTCTGGGAAGAGCCCGTCCCGGCCATCTCCTGCATGGCGATCATGTACAAGCATCTGGCCGCCGGCCAGACCGCAAGCTTCAACGTCAGCTGGCCAACCACCCCCGCGCTGGCGCCCGGTGGTTATACCCTTCACGGCCTCTTCCGCTTCGTGCTACCCCTGGGCGCCGGGGCCCGGGTGAGGGAGAATTTACCCCCTCTGCGCATTGAAATAACCGGGTAAAGACGTCTCCAGAAGAAACCCGTATAATACGTCGGCTTTGGGGGTATCCAATGGAAAACGATAAGGTCATCTATCTCACCCAGGAAGGGCTCAACCGGCTCCAGGCCGAGCTCGAAGTCCTGCGCTCGAAGCGCCGCCCGGAGGTGGCAGAACGCATCCGGCAGGCCAAGGAATTTGGCGATATCAATGAGAACGCCGAATACGACGACGCCAAGAATGAGCAGGGTTTCGTCGAGGGTCGGATACTCTTGCTCGAGAAGCTCGTTCGTAACGCCAGCATCATCGAGGGGACCCACGCAAAAGGAATCGTCGAGGTGGGTTCCACGGTCAAGGTGCACGATGAGTATGGCGATGAAGCCTTCACCATTGTCGGTTCGGCCGAGGCAGAGCCGGGCAAGGGCCGGATCTCGATGGAGTCTCCGGTGGGCAAGGCCCTGCTTGGCAAAAGGGTGGGAGACGACGTCTCAGTGCTGACCCCGGGTGGCTCCTCCCGCATGCTCATCGTCGAGGTCCGCTAGGCGGCCAAACCGACCGCCGATCTCGTCGTCGTCGGTGGCGGCATCATAGGCTGCGCCACCGCCTTCTTCGCCCGGCGAGCCGGCCTGCGCACGATCGTCATAGAGAAGCGGCCCGCCCTGGCAACCCTGACCACGCCGGTTTCGACCGGTGCCTTCAGGCTGCAATTCGACAACCCCGAGGAGATTGCT
>VBDY01000205.1 GCA_005882775.1 Chloroflexota bacterium
GACTGCAGACAACGAGCGAATTATGGGGGCTGTACGTGCCAGCGGGCCCATACTTGACTGGAAGACACGTGAAGAGCATTCACGATCTGCTGGTGGGCCGAAGTGGGACACAGAACCCCCGTCGCTGGATCGCGCCGGCGGTCGCGGCCATCGGGAGCGCCGCGGTGATCTGGTTCGTGCTGCCACACGTACCCTGGTACTTCAAGGCACCGCTCGCCCTACTTGCCTTCGTCTACATCGGCGCCCAGTCCGCCGCGTACCTGGCACCCGAAGACTCGGACGATCCAGCGGCGACCCGGAGCCGGCAGGACTAGGGAGACCGCTACCGCCGCGCGGTTCGCGGTTGGACGTCCCTTCGGCTACGATAGCGGCGTGAGGACACGAGGGGTGCTGCCAGGAGTGGCCTGCGGCCTGCTTTTTTTCGGTGTCCTGGCCGGCTGCGGCAGTACTAGCGCGGCGCCCGCAACGCCCCCGACCGCCAAGGAGATCCTGGCCAAGCCAGAGAAGGCCGCCGGGCTGACCAACGCTCACTTCACGCTGGCGGCGGCGTTCCCGGTGGCCACCGGCGTGTTGCTCGACATGAGCGGCGACGGCATCGTCGTCTATAAGCCAGACCCGGCAGCCCGGATCAGCTTTCACGGGAGCTCTGGCGGGCGGACGCTCGACGTGGTGGTGCTCACCGTCGGCGGGACCGACTACACCATGGTCACCCCCGGCCCCGGCAAGTGGATGTCTTCGCCCACGACATCCAACCCTGCCAAGCTCAGTGATTCCACTGGCGCGACCTATGTCGGCGAGGAGCAACTGCCCCAGGGAAAGGCATGGCACGTCAAGGCGACTGACAAGGATGGAAATCCGATCGAGCTCTGGGTCCGTGAAAGCGACGGTTATCCACTGAAATACACGACCAGGCAGGCCTCCGGGTCCTCCAGCGGCAACGCCACGCTTACGTTCGACAAGTTCAACACCGGCGAGTCGGTGACCGCTCCTCCGCCGGCCCAGGTCCAAGCCAGCTAACGGAACAGTTCGCCCGGGTTGCCGAGGCGATCCGTGCGACCAGCAGCAAGCTGGAAAAAACCCGGCTGCTGGGCGAATACCTGGCCGGGCGGGATGACCTGACCCTTCCCCTGGCGGCGGTCTATTTCACAGCGCGGCCGTTCGCCGACCGCGACCAGCGAAAGCTGAACCTGGGATATGCCGTGATCCGAAACGCCGTCTGCGAGGTGGCCGAGGTGGACGAAGAAGCGCTCGGCGAGGCCTACCTCCGCCACGCCGACGTGGGCGACGTGATCGAGGAGGTTCTGACCGGCAAGACGCGACCGGAACCGACCAGCCTCCTCGACATCCAGCAAGCTTTCGACCGGATCTACCAGGAACGGACAGTCAAGAAAAAGGCTCAGATCCTGCGCGACCTGCTTGTCCGGCTGACGCCCCTGGAGGCGAAATACGTAGGCAAGGTCCTGACCGGTGACCTGCGGATCGGCCTGCGGGCCGGGCTCGTCGAGGAAGGGATCGCGCGAGGCTTCAACGTCCCGCTCGGCGATGTGGCCTGGGCCTCGATGCTGAGCGGGGACGTGGGCGAGGTCGCCCTGCTGGCGCGCCGGGGCACGCTCCGACAGGCGAGGTTGCGGTTGATGCACCCTTTCCAGTTCATGCTGGCCTCCCCGGAAGAGGACGCGGCCGCCATCATGCGCCGGGTTGGCGGGGAAGCCTGGGTGGAAGACAAATACGACGGGATCCGTGGCCAGCTGCACAAGGAAGGCGACCGCGTGGTGCTCTACTCGCGCGACCTCAACGAGGTCACCCCGGCCTTCCCGGAGGTGGTCGAGGCAGCCCTGGCCGTCCCCCACGACCTTCTGCTGGACGGTGAGCTGCTCGCATTCCGCGACGGAGTGGTGCGACCGTTCTTTGAGCTGCAACGCCGGCTCGGCCGCAAAAAGGTCGACGCCTCGCTTCTGCGCGAGGTCCCGGTGATCTTCGTGGCCTTCGATCTGCTTTATCTCGACGGGCAGGGTCTACTGACGGAGCCCCTGCGGGAGCGCAGGCGGGTACTCGAGTCTCTGGCCCTTCCGGCGCCCTTCATGCTGGCGTACCTGATCCAGGCGCACTCAGCTGAGGAGCTGGACCGGATATTCGAGGGGGCGCGCGCCCGAAACAACGAGGGCTTGATGGTCAAGGACCCG
>VBDY01000206.1 GCA_005882775.1 Chloroflexota bacterium
TCCTGCTGCTCCAGTTGCGGCCGCGCCCCTGGCCGCCACACCGGTGACGCCGGCCCCGGCCGCGCCGCCGGCGCCGGCGGCCTCACGGCCTGAGTTCGTCGCCGCTCCGCCTGTCGCGCCCACACCTCCCGTCCCGGCGACCCCGGCCTATTCGGGCGGCCTTTTTGCGCCGGTGACGCAACCGGTGGCCTCACCAGACGAACCAACATCCCGCCGTCCAACGGCGGTTGCGCCACCGATCGCTCGGCCGCGCCCGGCTGCTCGCACGATGGAGGCACCCACCCGGCACCGTCCGGGTGACCTGATCTGCGGACAATGTGGCGAGGGCAACGAGCCAGCGCGCCATTTCTGCCGCCGCTGCGGCAATACTCTCGACGAAGCGATCGCCGTCCGCCTTCCCTGGTACCGCCGCTTCTTCAATCGCGTGTTTCATCCACGCACCCGCGAAGCGGGCTGGCGGCCTCAGCGCGTCGGACGCCCGAATGTACTCGGCATGGTTTTTCGTCTCGTCCGGCTGGCGGTCCTGGCGTTGATCGTGGTCGGACTGCTCGCATTCCTCTTCGTCCCGCCATTCCACAACCTGGTGGTCGATCGGGCCACATCCGCTTTCACCACGATTCGCAAGGCGGTCCATCCGAATATCGAGTCGGTTCATCCGACCGGGGCTTCCGCCAGCACGTCGATAGCCGGCCATCTCCCGGGTCTCGCCATCGACAACGGCAGCAACACCTATTGGGCCGCATTGGCAAAGGACAGGGCGCCCGAACTGACCGTCAACTTCGGGGGTCCGGTCGACCTTGCCCAGATCGGCTTCACCTCAGGGGCATCGGGAGCCGCCCCGGCCGATCACTTCGTCAACCAACCCAGGCCAAAGCAGGTGCACCTGGTCTTCTCCAACGGAACCACCAAGGACCTCACCTTGAGTGATGAAGGCACGGCGAAGTTCTATCCGATCAGCGCCAACCACGTGACGTTCGTCCAGATCCACATCATGTCAACCTATCTCCCGGAGGGCGCCTCGCCCTCGTCGGTAGCGATCACCGAGGTAGAGTTCAAGACCCAGAACTAACGGACGGCGCTCTCCAGTCCGAGCTCCGCGAGCACCCGGCTGTAATCGCGACGGGCCCGGCTTGCCGCGCCCGCGTCCCCAGCCTTCTCCCGCGCCTCGATCAGCAGTCGCCAGAGTGGATCGTGGAACCGGTCGACCCAGAGCCCGTTGGTGCACGCCTGCACGGCGCCGGCCGCGTCACCTCGCATCAGCCTGAGCTCGGCGAGTCCCTGAGCCGCCTCCAGCAGCTCCGACCGGTAACGCTCGCGAGACTCGATAGCCCACTCGGCCGGGCCATCCTCGGGCAGCAGCTCGCCCGTATAGAGGTCGAGCGCCTCCTGGAACGCGACCGCCGCCCCACCGTTCTCTCCCCGCAGCCGCGCCACTCTGCCGGTGGTCAGGGCCTTCGAGAATTGCAGCAGATCAACCTCGGCATCCACCTGCACGGCCAGCCGGTAGGCGTCGCCGTCCCGGATCAGAAACGAGGATCCGCCTCGAATCACACCCGGTTCGAGCACCTGCCGCAGGGTGGAGACGGCCACGTGCAGGTTGCGGGCGCCGGTTTCGGAATCGGCCTCCGGCCAGAAAGCTTCCTGGAGCACCTCGCGATGAACCAGGTTGCCAGCGTGGATCGCCAGCAACCGGAGTACGGCACGGGCGCGGGGCTTGATGATCGTCAGGTCGACTGGCCTCCCCTTGATCGCAATGCTGAATCCGCCAAAGCACCGCACGGTCAGCGAGGGGGCCTGGTGGACGGCTCCGATCTCGATCACGTTCTCGAGGGGGGCGGTTGTGAAAATCGGGAAGGGCGCCAGCTTGCACTCGTCCAGCACGGCCTCCGCCAGCGCTTGGTATTCAGCAGCGCGGTCCGGCTGGACCTCGGCCAGCGCAAGATACGGAAAGTACCGGGCTCCCGGCGTTCCGCTGTAGCGGGCGAGATTCTCCGCCTGCAGCGCCGCCTCTCGCGCGTCAGGCGAGCCGGCGTGAGCCAGCCCGAGCGAGAGTAGCGCTCGCGACCAGGCCTCGAGTACGCCGGCGCCAAGCTTGTGAAAGTTGGCATTGGCCTGCTCCAGCAGGGTCGCCGGATTCTCCCCGGCGTAGACGCTAGCCCAAGCCTGCAGGAGCGCCACGATGGCGATCCCCCAGCGGTCGCCCTCTCGTTCACAGGCTCGACGGACCGACTCGGCTTCCTGTGCGCTGCCCGGCCGCTGAGTGAGAACCAACGCGGCCCGCGCCAAGCGCGCCAGCCAACCCAGGCCGAGGGCCTCAGAGGAGTCGGCGGCCTCCTCTACGTCGAATGTGCCTTGCTGGTCGCCGGAGAGGAGCGCAGCTACACCGGACCAGAGGCGGGCGGCGGTGGCCAGCGCCGGCGTGGCGTCCCGGCTCTCGGACGCAACCTCTAATATCCGGCGTGCCTGGTCCATCTGGCCGGCTAGCAAAGTAGCGATACCGGTGGCCAGCTTCCCGGTGGCTTCGGGCAA
>VBDY01000105.1 GCA_005882775.1 Chloroflexota bacterium
AGCCAAAGCACGGTTTAGATGGGCCGCGCCACCGGGCGCGGCCCTCTTCCCTTCCAGCGCCTACTGGTTCTGCGCCCCAAGGGTAAGTCGATAGATGCTTCGCCCGTGTGTTGCCGCGTAGAGCACCCGTCCCGAAGACGACAGGCTCAGGCCGTAGACGGCGACCGGGGGCAACCCGGCGGCCGCCTCGAGCCACTGTTTCGTACCGGCGCGGAGCTCGACGACGCCGAAGTCGGTCGACGCATAGAGGTCGCCGGTTTGATCATCCCGGGCCAGGCCCGTAATTGGCTGGTCGCCCAGGTTGAGACTACGGTCGGTAAATGTGGCTGTGCCCTTCTTCGGGTTGAACGTCACCTCGAAGACGTGGCCGGGTTGACTCGGGGTGAAGGCGTTATATCCGGAGAAGGAGATCCAGGCGTGGTTCGCGTTGGCAGGGTCCACCACGATGCCGCTCACGAAACGCGCCGGCTGGTTGGCCGTGTCGATCCGATTGTAGGTAACGCTCGCAGCGGAGTCCTGCGCGTTGCTGCTGACGAAGATGCGTCCGCGCCTGGTCGCAGCCCACATCACGTTCTTGTTGCTCGGCGCCCGGCTGATCGCGACCACGTAGAAGCCGCCTTTGTCGCTGCCGAAGGCTGGGCCGGTGAGGTCCCCGGCGTCCCCGACCTGGCTGCCGCCACCGATTGGAACCCAGTCACCGCAGTTCGTGGTGAACGGATTGATGTTGAAATTGACCGCCTGCTCATTGCAGTTCGCGTCCAGGTATGCCCGCGATCCGCCGCTGTCCTGGGTGCGCCAGATGTGCTGCAGCCCCACGAAGATGGTCCCGCCCTCAGTCGGGTCCATGATGATCGGCGAGTAGAACGCTCCAAACTCGGTCGCGTTCTGGTCCATCGGGGAAGAGATGAAGTCCCACCCCGAGGTCGCGCTTCCCTGGAAATTGATGTCCATGTCAGCGCCGGTGTAGGAGTGAACGCGGATGTTGCGGTTGGCGGCGTCGGTACCCGACTGCCCACCATCGCCGCCCACCGACTCGAACCAGCTGTCGGGTGTGCCGCTCCAGGCCCAGGTTCCGTTGTCCTGCGTTCCACCCAGGACCTCGTGGAGCGGATCGTGCGGATTGATGGAGACACTCTGGTACTGCAGGGTCGCCAGGCCGTCGTTCAGGCTCAAGATCCGGTTCGGGATTGCCGCCAGCCATTTCCTGCAGTCCTGAAGGTCCGAACCCCGGATCGGACGGCTGAAGCAGGTGTTCGACGTGTCCACGAACTGGCCGTTGGTTCGGACAACACCGCCGTCCGAGCCGACGAACGCGATGTCCGGGTTGGACGGGTCGAAGACGATCGCGTGCTGGTCGGGGTGCATCCCCAGCGGGGGCGATTGGGTGTCGTTGGTCATGTCGGTGAAGGTCTGTCCCCCGTCGGTCGAACGCTGGATGGTCCGTCCGTTCGATCTCGGCGGCCGGGGATTGAAGATGTCCTGTCCAATTTCACCGTATTGCATCTGGCCGCCGATCCAGAGGTTGTCCGGGTGGCCCGCCGGCGAGGCAATCGGCATGTCGTACGAGCACTGACCGCCGCACCAGTTGAATGACGCAAATCCGTCCGAGCCGTTGCGCGAATCAGAGAGCAGCTTCCAGCCGCCGACACCGGTGGTTTTCGAGGCGAAGAGCGCCGCGGCGGACACGTCCGCGTTGTCGGCCCGCCAAAGGTTTGAGTCGGCCGTGGCGCCGTTGCCCAGGCCGGCGTACACCCGGGTGTGACCATTCTTCGCGGTGACCGCGATGGCCGCCCGCTCGACCTGGGTCGCCACCGCACTCGTCTGGTCGTTGCCCGAGATGATCTGGTGGAAAGTGTTGTCGCCATCGAGCCGCGGTGAGCGACGCCAGACTCCGAAGACGAACGAAGCGGCGTACACCGTCGCATGATCCGTGGTGTCAAGTTGCAGGTCTGAGATGCCGCCCTTGAAGAAGTCCCCACCACTGATGCTCGAGGAGGCGGTATCCTGCGGCAGGAAATGGCCGTCCGCGGTCTGCCAGTTGGTCATAGCGAAGGTGGTGGCGCCACCATCGAACGATTCGTAGACTCCGATCGACGGAGCATTTGGTGGCGTGTGACGGCCACCGTAGACCGACGAGTGCCCATGCCGGGCCACCGCCGTCCCGATCAGCAGATGAGAGGCGTTGCTCGGGTCGACCACGACAGCAGCGATGCTGCGATCGCGGCTCACTGGCACGCTGCCCTGGACCAGGGTCCAGGAGGCACCCCCATTCGTCGATTTGTAGAGCCCGATACCAGCCTCTGAGTCGGTTGACCCGTTGGGCTCGCCCGTCCCGGCGTAGAGGGTTTGTCCGCTCGCGTCGTTAGGATCGACAGCCAGGGAGCCGATAGAGTTGCTGGCCATCCCCGCGGAGGACGCGCGCCAGGCAGCCGGGACAGCCAGAGCATCGTCGGTGATCCAGACGCCGCCGCCGGCAGCGCCGACCCAAAGCCGGCAATTGCGTGGCGCGCAGGTTGGGGCGATCGCCAGCGCGGTCACCCGGCCCGAATCCGAGGTCGCGCGCCCCGTATAGGTGACAGGCGCCGGCACAACATTTCCGGTCGGGCCGATCAGCTGCCAGCCTCCGCTCCCCGTCACCGTACCGTGCTGCACGCCTTTGGCCTTCACCAGCCGGAAGGAATCGCGCGCTTTCACCACCTGATCGGTCGGAATGAAGGCACTCGGCAGGGCGCGATTGTCGTACTGCTCCTGGGCGGCCGTGAACGGCGAGGTGTCCCGGCCGGCTTCTCCTTTGCCGAGGACGTCCTGGGAGAGACTGCGCCCCGAGATAGCCCCGGAGGCCGGCTGGCTGGTCATGGCGACCGCCGAAACCAGGACGCTCCCGGCTGCGATCGCGGTCAAGCGGCTAAGAAGTCGCGCGCGCGTCAGATGTGACCGTGGTTCCTCCGCCAATTCCTTCCTCCCAGTCTCGCCCATCTGCAGGGCATCAATGCCTGAAGCTCGCTGCAGGTATAGCGAACAAACCCGTTTAAGTCAACGGTTTGTCAATGGTTGTTAAGGATCGGCCCCCATTGCCCGACCTGGGGCTGATGGCACATGCAGGTACTGCATGCTCGGGAAGGTGAAGCCTACAGCACCTGCAGAAAAGTGAAGCGACCCGTCGTTACGGTGTGTAACCCGCCGGTGTGACCCAACGAGCCCTTAACCGCCGCCCGGTCCACCCGTTTCCAAGAGGACCTTTGTTCCGTACTTACGACGCCTTGCGGCGCCGGCTTTCGGGAACTCAACCGGTTTCGTTTCCTCGACCGGCTGGCTTTCTGACAGGTCGCGGGCGTAGCTTACGGACCTGCCGAATCAACCGCAACCCGGAACATCTTTTCGCAAACAGCCATTCATCGCCGGACGCCTCGGATCGCGCCGGGCGTCACTTCCTGGCGGTGGCGACGTTCGAAACCATGTGCGCCCGCACCCGGCCCTCCACTTCGAGCGGCAGCAGGCAGCGCCGGGTTGTCGCCCACAAACGCTGGCGGTCTTCGACGGTCATCGCGGCCACAGTGGTCGCCACCGGTGAGGCCGCCAGTGTGGAAAGCGCCTGCTTGATACCGCCCTCATAGGTCAGCGGCAACACTCGCTCCCGAATCACGACTTCGCGAAACCCTGTCTGGCGCAGCATGTCGGCGAGCTCCCTGGGATCCGGCCATTCGAACGGCGTGGCGTAGGGGCGGGCCTTCTCGAGGGGCAGGCATTCCTTTAGCGCGGCGTAGATCGCGGCGAAGGACGGTTGCATATCGATCCCCCTCCAGACGGCAACGGTGAGCCGGCCACCAGGTTTGAGCGTCCGGAACATCTCGGAAACGGCAGCCGGTCTGTCGGGGAAGAACTGCAGACCCTGCTGGCAGGTCACGATATCGAAGGAGGCGTCGGCCACCGGCAACGGGTCTGCCGGGGCAACCAGGTACTCGATCGGCGCGCCGTCCGGCGCCCGCTGGCGACGGGCCAGCTCGATCATCGCCCCGCTGAGATCGGTGCCAACGACCCGGCCGGATGGCCCGAGTCGACCGGCGGCAACCCGGGCGACGGTACCCGGGCCGGTGGCAACGTCCAGCAGCGACTCGCCTGGCCGGGGCGCGGCCACCTCCACCAGCAGCTCCGCCCAGGGAATGAAGATCCGAGGCACATAGATGTCGTTGTAGGCATCGGCCACGCTGGTAACCGAAAAACACGAAGTCGTTTGCGCCTCGGTCATCTAGATTCCTCCCGTCGCGTCAATATTTGGACGCCTCGAAGTAGTTGCCGCAAGCGCGGCAGTGGCATTGCATCGTCATCACCTGGCTGCCGAACAGCGAGATCACCTTGGCGTCGGTCGCCCCACAGAATGGACACCGGGCTGCATTCTCCCTCGCCCTGGGGGGAGGGTCAGGGAGGGGGTCCTCCGGCCGGGCGGGCTCAGACTTCGACTCGCTGTCCACCGGCTGGCATGTAGCGTTTCTCGGCAAGTCCCTGGAGCATGTCGAGCGTGCCCTGGTCGATCCCGCCCTCTGAGGTCCGCCGCGTGATCGGGTTCCACCTATCCCAGGCGATACCGGCGGAGGGCGCATTCGTTTCGAGCTTTTCTTCGAGGCTCCGGCGCAGCTCCGGCACACCCAGGGCGATTTTCCCTGCTTTTTTTAGCTGGTCGACGTCGCCGCCGTCCGGGCCAAACCACTCGAGCGCCTCCCCCCAGGCGCTCACCACGGCGTCCCTGGCGGGCGCCTCCCGCAACCAGCTTCGGCCATGTAGATAGTGGTATCGCTCCTCCTGCAGCATCTTTCGCAACCGGCTGCGCAATAGCTCGACATTACCCCCCGCAAGGGATTCGATCATCAGGGTGAAGGCCGTGTCCAGCACGGCATTGGCGGCCACGAACTGGCTCCAGTCCGTCCAGGGCTGGTCGAGGTATCGGACGTTTGTGTATGTCCCCTCATCCACCGACTCCCCGTCGGGGAGCTCCTTCAAGCACCCGTAGAGCACCCGGCTGTGCCCGAGGTCGTCCAGCCCCATCGCGGCCGCGGCGATGTCGGCTTCCAGGCTGGGTGCCGCCGTGCACCACTCCGCGTAGCGCATCCCCAGCAGTTGTTTGTTGTCGGCCAGGCTCTTGACGACGGAGGCGAGGCCTATGGTTCGTCCTCTCCCGGCGCCCAGAGGCTGATCATGCTCTCCTTGGGCACGATCACCATCTCGATCCAGCGCTCTTCGTCATAGGTGGCCCGGGCGTAGGCCCGCGCCAGGTCGTCGTCCGGAGCGACCACGCTGCCGACCTGCCGCAGGGAGTCGACCCGCGCTTTGCGGGCGAAGACCTCGTACTCGCGAACGTTCTGATGGACGCGGGTAAACGGCATCAGACGGAAAGCCCCCATGCCAGGAGTGCCTCGCGGCCCGTGCCGCTCAGGCGCGCCGCGCTCCAGGGCGGGTCCCAGACCACGTCGAGGTCGACCGAGGCCACGCCCGGTTCGCGCAGGAGCCGCTCGCGGATGTCGTCCATGATCATCTCGGTTGCCGGGCACCCCATCGCGGTGAACGTCAGGCGCACCCGGACGTGGCCCTCCAGGGTTTCCACTCCGTAGATCAGACCGAGGTCCACCAGGTTGACAGGCATCTCCGGGTCCTGGACATCACGAAGCGCCGCCCAGACGCGGCGGTCCAGCGCCTCGACTGTGGCACTCACGCGCGGACCTGAAATTTGTGAAAGCTTTCCTGGAAAAGCGCTACCATCTCGGCGTTGCGAGGACCCCGCGCCCGCCAGCGCGACAGTACATCGTCCCAGGTACAGGGGTCGTTGAAGTCCCAGCGCTTGTCGTCGGCGTCGAACGTCGATGGGAATGGATAGTTCAGCACCCAGGCATTGCCCTCCTGGTGAGCGGGCGCGTTGATCCCGATCGAGTCCAGGAACGGAACCACGGTCGACAGCCAGGCTTGCCTGAGCTGGTCGTTGGTCAGGCCCTTGAGCCGGTAGTCGAGCTGCGCGCTGTGCTGCTTGAGGTTGTCCGGCAAGCCGAACCATTCCACTGTGAGTGGGAACATCCAGTCGACCGCTTGCTGGAGCTCGTCCTTCGCCGCGCCGCCAGCCTGGCTGATCCGTTTCATCCAGTTCCGCCCGTTGCGCAGGTGAAAATTTTCCTCGGCCATCACCTTGACCAGGCCTCGCTTCCACGGGCCATACGAGCACTGCTCGTGGATGTCGCCCAGCAGGTTGAAGCCAGCCTGGTCGTAGAGCGCGTTCGCCGTGACCAGCTCGGTCCAGCTTTCGAGTGGCACGTCGAAGGCGTACGGATACCGGAAGTCCTTTGGATCTCGCTTGAAGATCAGGTACTCCTGGCTCTCGCCGAGCTCTTCCAGGATGTGGTAGGCGATGTGCGCGTGGGCGAGCTCGTCCTGGATGATGGCGATCCCGGTCATAAATGCGTTCACGCTGGGGGCCTTCTTCGCCGCCAGGTAGTAGGCGGGCGCCGAGATCAGCTCGGTGTCGCCCGACACGATCAGCGTGTGCTTGAGCTCCTTCAGATAATCGGGGGTCATCTCGGACATTGACTCGATCAGCTCGCCGCGCTTGAGCAGCGTGTCAAGTCGTGCAGAGTTCGAGGCTTCCATCCGGGTCAATCTGATCTTAGGGTTTCCCTCTCCTGCTGGGGGAGCTCACGATTCTCCAGAATGATTAGCCGGTGGAGATGACCGACTCTTCGAGGGCCCAGATTGTCCGGCATCATACCGCGCTACTCGCCATCGCCCAGGCATCAATCTGGCTGACCGCCGGCGTATTCGTCGCGGCCGGGCCGATTGCGGCAGCCCGCCTGACCGGGCACGCGAGCCTCAGCGGGCTGATGTTCGCACTGTGGGCGCTCGCCTTCGCGACAGTCTGGCAGCCGCGTTTTCGGTGCTCAGCGGGTCGGCAGCCGGCCTGCTGGGCGCCTCCGTGATCGGTGGCTTCGGCATGGGCTCCGCGCTTCTGAGTCGGGGCGCCGTTGCGGACATGTATCCACCGCAGAGGCGGGGAGTAGCGGTCGGCTACCTCCTGGCCGCCGGAACCGTGGGGGCGATCGGGGGACCGCAGCTCGTTAACCTGGCCCGGGCCCTCACAACGTCGTCAGCGCTCCAGGATGCTTTCGCCCGTTCCTGGTTCGTGGTGGCGGCAACTTCATTGGTGGCCTTCGCCTGCATGCTCCTGCTCCGCCCCGATCCGAGAGACATGGCCCCCCGGCCGATCGGCTCTGCCGTACGACGGCCTCTGGCTTCACTCCTGAAGCTAGCCCCAATTAGGGCTGCGGTGCTGGCCATGGCGGCAGGACAGACGGCCATGTACTCGATCATGGGCATCTCGGCGGTGGCCTACACCCGGCGCGGGGTTGAGGTCGCCGCCATCGCGGTCGTGCTGAGTTCCCACTTCGCAGGGATGTTCGCTTTCTCACCGGTGTGGGGCGCCTTTCTCGATCGCCGCGGTCGAAAACGGGGGCTGGTGACGGCTGGCACGCTCCTGTTTGTTGGGGCCGGCATCACCGGGATCGCATCCCACCCGATCCTGAGCGGTCTCGGGCTGTTCCTGGTCGGGCTTGGCTGGTCCGGGCTCTACCTGGGTGTGACGGCGGTCATCTCCGACTTCACCTCCGCCAGCGAGCGCGGCGCGGCGCTGGGCTTCACAGACTTCGCCAGCGCGTCCATATCATCTATTGGAGCCTTGATCGCCGGGATTCTTCTTGACGGCCCGGGGTTCGGTGCCGTCGGGATCGTCATGATGGCCGTGCTTCTGCCGACCATTGCCGCGGTCGGCCTGGTGGGAGGCTCGCGGTGGCGCCCGGTCGCGCTCAAGCCCGCCTAGCAAAAATAATGCGACCCGTCGTTACGGTTTACAACTCACCGGTTTTACCCAGCGAGCCTTCATCCCGCCGCCCAGTCCAGCCCTTGCGGGCCAGACCTTCGTCACTGACAGAACCGGCCGTCTTGCGACAACCGACTCCCCAGCCCTTGCGGGCCAGGCCCTCGAGCCTCACGGCTCGAGAGTGAGGACCTTGCGGTCCCCTCGTCAGCGACCGATTAGAGTCGTTTCCTTCTCTAACTGGCTTTCTGACAGGTCGCTGGCGTAGCTTACGGCCCGGCCGCCAACCCGCGCAATACGGAACATACGTTCAAAAACGGGTGTTCATCAGGCCGCGACGCGGGCCCACGAAGTCGTAACGCGACCCGTAATGAGCCGTGATCTCGATTACCGATGCGGCCCATTACCGTTTGCGTTATCTGCTGTAGGCCGATAGGCCGTTCGAGGCCGCGGGCCAGGTAACAAAGCCATGACACGCTGCCCCGTCAGGCGACGCGCCGGCCAGTCACTGGTGGAGATGGCGCTGGTACTCCCGGTGCTGGCCTTCCTCACTTTTGGCCTGCTGGACTTCGGGCGCGCCTACTACTACCAGGTCTCGATCACCAATGCCGCCCGCGAGGGGGCCCGGACGGCGATCCTCAATATCTACGTCGGGCCACTGACGCCTACCTGCACCTCCAGCAACAGCTACGCGACCTGCCCGGTCCAGACCGATGACGCCATCGTCGGCGCCGTCAACACAGAGTTGCAGGGTACTGGCATCACCCCCGCCTCGATTCAGATCTGCCCGCCCCACGACCAGTCGATGTCGACGATCGGTTGTCCGAACAACAGCAACCGGGTCGACCTCTGGAACGCCGGGCAGAACAGTGCCTACTACGTGAATGTCATCGTCAAGTACAACTTCCAGCTCTACACCCCCCTCCTCCAGAACCTGGTGGGAAACCCGGTGACCATGAACGTCGCCGTGCAGATGAGGCCTAACTACTGATGCCGGCAACCCGCCCGCGTCCAGCTTCGCCCGGCCAGGCGATGGTCGAGTTCGCCCTGCTATCCGGACTCCTGTTCCTGCTGGTGATGGGCATATTCGACTTCGGACGAGCCATCGCGATCTATATCAACATCGCGGAGGCAGCCCACGAGGGCGCGCGCCAGATGGTGCTTCGCTCGAACTACGCGAGCTCACCGCCCGATACCCTCATCGTCAACGCCACGCTCGCCAAGATCGGCGGCGGCGGCATGATCCTCACCGAAGACCCGTGTCTTCCGACCTGCACCACCCCGGGCTCAGCCAGCACCCCGACCGCGGCCAACACCGGCTACATCTGGCTCACACCCGGGACGCTTCAGCCCGATGGCAGCCGGCGCCGGTTGACCGGAAACCACTCGGTGACGGTGAAGATCACATTCCTCTATTCGCCGATGACGGCCATCATCTCGAATGCCGCCGGGCCGGGCCTGGTGCTGAGCGCCAGCTCGACAATGCGGACGGAGTACTGAATGCGCCGAAAGAGCACCGGGCAGGCGATCGTGATCATGGCCCTCGCCATGGTCGGCATCTGCGGCATGCTTGCCCTGGCAATCGATGCCGGCAGGCTCTACTTCCAGCGCCGGCTTATGCAGGATGCCGTCGACGCGGGGGCGCTGGCCGGGGCCCAGGACCTGGTGGCAACGGTCGCGAACCCGAACGGGTCGCCCAGCAACGCTCTCTATTACGCGGTTTCGGATACCCTCAGCGTCTTCAACCAGACGCCCACTCATAACAAAGGCGACAACTTCTACAACAGCCCGCCCGGTGGCCAGGTCACCGATACCAAAGGCGGGTACACGGTGACCGTGACCGCGCCCACCGGCTTTAACAACAAGCAGGTCCAGGTCGATGTCTCCACCCAGGCATCGGCAACGTTTGCCGAGGTGATCGGCTTCAACAGGATTTCCATCTTCGCCACGGCGACCGCCGAGGCGGGCACCAACGCCAAGACCTACGCGATCTTCGCCTACGCAGGCATCGGCAACGGCAACGTCATCAATGCCCAGTTCGCGGGCGCCGGCCAGGTCGACAACGGCCAGAACGGGAGCGACGCCTGCGACCTGACCGACGCCGGCGTGAGCATCAGCAACGCGAAATTCCACATCCCGACCTCGTCCGGGATCCTGAACATCAACGGCCGGCTGATCATCAACCAGGGAAGCGACAACCAGAACATGGCGCAGTTCTGGAGCACGGCGCCGGCGTTCGGTACGGGACAGGACCCTAAGCCGGATTACCTGGCGCCGAACACGGCCGTGATCACGACCCTCAACCCGCCCCGCTACGTGATCAAGAAAGTGCCGGCCAACAACGGCACCGCGACTGTCCCGGGCGCGCCCGGCGTCCTGCTGCACAACAACACACCTCAGGCCCACGACTACGTCGTCTACTACCCAGGCCAGTACACCAACCCCCTCCTGGTCCCAGCGGTCGGTGATGACCTGGACAGCCGTTACATCTTCCTGAACGGCGTTTACTGGTTCAACACCGGCGGAAGCATCAGCATGACCGGGGGCGTGATTTCGAACACCTCTACTGGCCTTCCGCACTACGTGAATGGCCAGGGCGCAACCGACCTGCCGCCGGGACCCGACGGAACGGACGGCGTCGAGTTCTATCTGGACAGCACCAGCACCTTTGTCTCCGCGAACACAGCGCTGACTGCCTCCAGCGTCTTCTTCGTGGCGCCAAATATCGTGCAACCGAGCACCGTGCCTGCGGGCGCGGGCGGAGGAAGCGTCCACATTGCGTTCTACATCGCAAGCACCAACCTGGCCGCGATCTCCTGGACAGACCAGAACTTCAACGCCTCCCTGTCGAACGCGCCCATCTTCCAGGTGTGGGGCACTGTTTTCGACGCCTCCCAGGGCGGCAGCGCTGTTTATCTGAGAGCCGTCCAGCTGGGGCCGCACAACCTTAACCCGACCGACGCCGACCCGAGCGGCCAGTATGCAGTCAATGGCGAGCTGATCGGCTTCACGATGACACTCGACCTGGGCAACATCTTCGGCAGCCAGGCGGGCACGCCGCCGGACTGCTCGAGCGGCACGCCGGACTGGACCGGGCACTACGGCAAGCCAGGCTTGATGGTCCAGTACAACAAGAACTTCGCCCCGGCGCCCGGCGTCAACTCCTACCTGGTCATATAGCCATGGGCGACAACAGGCGCGGACAAGCAATCGTCATCATGGCGCTGGCCATGGTCGCCATCTGCGGCATGCTGGCGCTCGCCATCGATGCCGGCCGGCTCTATTTCCAGCGGCGGCTGATGCAGGACGCGGTTGACGCGGGCGCCCTCGCCGGAGCCCAGGACCTGGTAGGCACGCCGGCCGTCCCAAATGGCCGCCCGAACTACGCCCTCTACCACGCGCTCCAGGACAGCCTGTCGGTCTTCAACCAGTCACCGACCTTTAACAATCCCAACGCGGCGCCCTACAGCCCCGCCATGAACAACACCGTGAGCGATATCAGGGGCGGCTACACCGTTACCGTGGTCGCGCCAAGTGGCTATGACAACAAGCAGGTCCAGGTCACCGTCAGTTACGTCGCGGCCGGAACCTTCGCCCAGGTTCTCGGCTTCAACCAGATCAGTATCCTCGCCACCGCCACCGCTGAAGCGGGCACCAACGCCAAGACCTACGCCATCTTCGCGTATACCAGCGGCGGGAGCGGCAACACGATCAACGACGATCAGAACGGCTACGCGCAGATCGATGATGGCCAGGACGGCACGGACGCCTGCAACCCGGGGGCCGCCGGCCTGACCATTAGCAACGCCAAGTTCCACGTCCCCAACCCCACCCAGGCGACCTTGAACATCAACGGCGACCTCACGGTCAACCAGGGAAGCGACAACCACGCCCTCTACACCTTCTGGCAGAGCCCGGTCAACTTCGGCGTCGGGATCGACGCCGAGCCCGACTACCTGCAGCCCGACGTCTCCCAGGTCGCCCCTCTAAACCCGAACCGGACCATCGTGCAGCCGGGGAGCACGGTGACCATAAACGGCGCCACTATCTCGAACACGACCGGGCAGAAGATGTACATCTACGTTCCGGGCAAGTACACGCAGAGTGTCAACATCCCGAACAGCGCCAATTTCGATGCCGCGAACAGCACCTATATCTTTCTCAACGGGCTCTACTACTTCAGCTCGAACGCCGCTCTCAACATCACCGGCGGTTACGTCTCCAACACCTCGACCGGGATGCCGCATTATGCCGTCAACCCGGCGGTGGGGGCGACCGACCTTCCGCCTGCGGCCGACGGGACTGACGGCGTGGAGTTCGTCCTCGATGGGAGCAGCACATTTTCGGCGAGCAACTCGCAGCTCGCCAACGGCGGCAGCGTCTTCTTCGTCGCCCCCAACTACGTCCCCACGGGCAGCACACACGTTGCTTTCTACGTCTCGACGACGAACGGCAACAACGGCGTGGTCTGGTCTGAGACTCTGAATGCGACCAGCTCGAACGCTCCCCGGTTCCAGATCTGGGGCACGGTCTTCGATGCCGATCCCTCCGGGCAGATGACGCTCACCGGCGTGGAGCTCGGCCCGCACAGCACGAATCCATCGGATGCGGACTCGAGCCAGCAGTACGCGATCAACGGCGAGTTTATCGGCGCCTACCTGAACCTGAACAACGGCAATGTCCTGGGCAACGCCGCCGGGACACCCGGATGCCCCGGCTATCAGCCAGGGACTCCGTCGCTGATGGTTCAGTACAACAGCCTGTTCGCACCGGCGCCGGGCGTGAACTCCTACCTGATCAAGTAATCAGCTTTTCGGCAAGCAGCACCAGGCCGAGGAGGGCGAGCACAATCCCGGCGAGCCTTTCCGCACCCTCCCTGATCCCCTCCCCCACCCGGCCGCCCAGGCGCAAGCCGAGCTGCGACACAACGAATGTCTGGACTCCGATCAGGACGATCACGAGCAGCACCGAGAAGCGCAGGAGTCCGAGGGTGAATCCGATGGCCAGCTCATCGAGACTGATGCTGATACCCAGCCCGATGGTGGCGATCCCCCGGGTTCTAGCCAGCAGCTGGGCGCGGCCGTCGTCGGACTCGTGGCGCGGCCAGAGCATGTAGATACCGAGCGCCACCAGGACCGCAATCGCAACGTAGTCGGCCGCGTTGCCCAGTCCGGCGCCAACCAGCCCGCCACCAAAGAAACCGATGAGTGGCATTCCCATCTCAAACGCCGTGAACACCAGGCTCACTCTCAATCGGTCCCTGCCCGGAAGGCCGGCGATGCCCAATGCCGCCGCCACGGCAAAGGTGTCCAGCCCAAGCGGGATCACCAGGCCGATCAACTTGAGCAGCACGCTGATAATTCTCCCTCCCCCTTGGGGCAGGGTCGGGGTGGGGGCTGGGTTAGACTCGCAGCCGTGACCGCGCTCGAGCTGATTCGCGACAAACGCGACGGTCACGCCCACTCTGAGGAGGCCATCGGCTTCCTGGTGCGCGGGGCAGCGGATGGCACGATCCCTGACTACCAGCTGGCCGCCTGGTTGATGGCGGTCCGTCTTCGCGGCATGTCCGACGCGGAGACCAGTGCCCTGACGCTGGCGATGGCCGCGAGCGGGAGGCAGCTCGACCTCTCGAGCATCCCCGGCCGCAAGGTCGATAAGCACTCGACCGGCGGAGTCGGGGACAAGGCCACCCTGGTGGTCGGGCCGCTGGTTGCCTCACTCGGGATCCCGGTGGCAAAGCTGTCTGGACGTGCCCTCGGCCACAGCGGTGGGACGCTCGACAAGCTCGAGTCCATCGAAGGCTTCCGAGTGGACCTGGAGGTTGACGAGTTCATCAGCCAGGTGCGCCGGGTCGGCATAGCGATCGCCGGGCAGACCGCCGACATGGTGCCCGCCGACAAGGTGTTCTATGCCCTGCGCGACACCACCGGCACCGTCGATTCCGTCCCCCTGATCGCAAGCAGCGTCATGAGCAAAAAGCTGGCCGCCGGCGCCGACGCTATAGTCCTCGATGTCAAGGCCGGTCGCGGCGCGTTCGTGGCGACGGTCGAGGAAGGCGAGGCGCTCGCCAGGGCGCTGGTCGCGATCGGGACAGCGGCCAAGCGCGAGACGGTCGCTTACGTGACGGACATGGAGCAGCCGCTTGGCCGGGCCGTGGGCAACGCGCTCGAGGTCAGCGAGGCGATCGACACCCTGGCTGGGAAGGGTCCCGACGACCTGGCCCGCCTGTCGCTGCGCTTGGGGGCGGAGATGCTCCGCCTTGCAGGCAGGGGCGAAGACCTAGAAGCCAACGAAGCTGCGCTAGCCGAGGCCATCGCCGACGGCCGCGCGCTTGCGAAATTGAGCGAGCTGATCCGAGCCCAGGGCGGGGACCCAAGGGTCATCGAGGACCGCAGCCGGCTGCCGCACTCAGCGGCGCAGTCAGCCGTTACGTCAGACAGTGCGGGCCGGGTGGCTGCCATAGACGCGCTCGAGGTCGGGCTGGCAGTCAAGTCGCTAGGCGCCGGACGCGACCGCAAGACCGACCCCATCGATCTCTCGGTAGGCCTCGTCTTGCAGAAGAAGGTCGGCGATGAGGTTCAGGCGGGTGAGACTCTGGCCGTCGTCCATGCCCGTTCGGCGGACCAGGCCGCCGCCGTCTTGCCGAGGCTCCGGGCTGCCTTTGCGATCGCTTCGGATGCCCGGCCCCGGCCGCTATTCCTGCGTCGAGTCTCGGCTTCCGGTATCGAGACGCTGGCCGAGCTCCAGCCGCGCCCTTCGTAACGCAACCCGCAACACTTCCTGGTCATCCTGATCTGATGCGCCGGCGGGAAAGCGGTGCCACCACGGCCGAGTTCGCCCTCGTGCTCGTGTTTCTGCTGCTCACCGGCCTGGTCGGCTGGCAGTTCGCGCAGATCGGGCTTACTCAATTCAAGGTGAGCAACGCGGCGCAGCAGGCCGCTTACACGGCGGCCAGCAGCCTGGTGATCAATCACGACCGCGTCCCCTGCTGGGAGGTGAGCAACGGCCTCAAGGATCCGGCCCTATACGGCGACCCGGAGGTCTGCCGGGCCATCACCTCGAGCCTGGGCGACCTCGATCCCGATCTCGCCACCGTGGGCGTCGGCCTCCACGGCGCCACCGGCGCCACCCCGGCGGTCACCGTTCACATCAGCTACCGTCAGCCGATCACCTCGCCATTGCTTCAACTGTTCATGGGGCCGACCTTCGTCATCACCAGCACCGCCAGCTCCTGGTCGCGCTAGCCGGAATCGTCCCTCCTCTCCGCGGGGGTAAACTGCTGGCGGCCATGGCCGAGCCTCAGTACCACATAAGATGCCGGCCTGGGGACGTCGGCGAGGCTGTCCTGCTGCCAGGTGACCCCGGGCGCTGCGAGAGCATCGCGCGCCTCTTCGACCGGCCAAAGCTGATCGCTCGCAACCGCGAGTTCACCACCTATACCGGCGAGGTCGATGGCCGCCCGATATCGGTCTGTTCCACCGGCATCGGGTCGCCATCAACAGCCATCGCCGTGGAGGAGCTCGCCGCGATCGGGGCCAGGACGTTCGTCCGGGTTGGCACCACCGGCTCCATCCAGAAAGGCGTGGGGTTCGGCGACCTGGTGGTCGCCACCGCCGCGGTCCGCGACGAAGGCACCACCCCACCGTATGTGCCGCTCAGCTATCCCGCGGTGGCGGACTATGACCTCGTCCGCACCATGCTCGAGGCAGCCCGACAGCGCAAATATCGAGTCCACACCGGGATCGTGCGCAGCCACGACTCGCTCTACACCGACCTCTGGGCCAAGGAAATGCCCCGGCGCGAGGAGCTCCAGCACACGCTGGACGTCTGGCATCGGGCGGGCGTCCTTTGCAACGACATGGAGTCCTCCACAATCTTCACCCTCTGCGGCTTGCGCAAAATGAGGGGCGGGGCTGTCCTGATGGTGGTCAACGAACCAGGGGAGGAGCACATCGACCCAAAGCGCGTCAGCGAGCTCGACCTGACCCCCATGTTTCACGTCGCCATCGACGGCATCCGCCAGCTCCAGCCGGTGTCATGACGGTGG
>VBDY01000178.1 GCA_005882775.1 Chloroflexota bacterium
TCGCAGCGGCAACCGTAACGATCCGAGCGGCTCGCGCAATTTCATCGACGGAGATCCATTCATCAACGCTGTGCGCCTGCCGGATGTCACCGGGGCCGTAAAGGATGGCAGGCATCTCTCCCTCGTGGACAAACAGGCGCATGTCCGAGCCGTAGGGCGCGCCGTCAAGCTCGGGGTCGACGCCGAGCTCTTGCCGGTGAGCCTCACCGAGCATTCGAAAAACAGGTAGCGTCGGGTCGACCTCGGCGGCGTCGAACTGTCCGCCGAACCATTCCACCGCGGGCGGATGGTCGTGCAACCAGGTATCCTGGCGGGCCGCCTCACCAACGGCAGCCTCGAACTGCCCGCGGACATCCGAGGACGCCACCCCGAGGGGGACGCCAACCCGCCCTTCGCACTCGAGCTGATCGGGTACGGTGGCCGACCATTCGCCGGCCCGGAGCTTCCCGATGCTGAGCGCATAGGGGATGGGATAGCGGCTGAAGAGGCTGGGCGGCTGCTGATTCAGTTCACGCTCGAGCCGGCGGAGCCGGTTTTCGATCACCTGGAATTTCTCGAGCGCGCTCACGCCCTGGTACCGGACGGACGCGTGGGCGGCCAGCCCGGTGACCCGAAGCCGGAAGGAGAGCGCCCCGGCTTGCGCCGGGATCAGCCGCAGGCCGGTAGGCTCCAGGACGATCGCCGCGTCGGCCCGGTATCCGCGGTCGATCATGGCGAAGGTGCCCAGCCCGCCGTCCTCTTCGCCGACAACACTCTGTACCGTGAGCCGGCCGGATAGCGGCAGGCCGCTCTTCGCCAGGGCGCCGGCAACGCTGATGGCGACAGCAACACCGGCTTTCATGTCGCACGCACCCCGCCCGAATAGCCGCCCAGCCTGGATATGGCCGGACCAGGGCGATGCCTGCCAACGGGTCCGGTTACCGGGCGGCACCACATCGACATGACCGTTCAGGATCAGCGATCGTCCACCACGTGGTCCCAGCGTCCCGGCCACCAGCCGCGCCTGTTGACGGTCCACCTCCATCCCGGGAAAGCGCGGGTGCATCTTCAGCCGTCCGAGGTCCGCCTCGAATGTGTCGACCTCGAGGCCCGCATCGGCCAGCGCCTGAGCCACCCGCTCCTGCACCGCCGGCTCATCTCCGGTCACAGACGGAATCCGGACGAGCTCCTGGGCGAGGCGCACGCATGCCTCCGTGTCGAGACCTTTGAGTGCCTGGGCTTGCGCCCGGATCAGGTCTTGACCGTCCCGATCCGCATCCGCAGCCGGCCTTCGATCTGGCCGAGCAACCAGGCGGCAAACTGCTCGTGCGAGGGGTGTTTTTCCTTGACCAGCTCCAGCATCTCGTCGTGGATGTGGGTGAGGAGCTTCAAGAACTCACTATCGTCCAATGCGCCACCTCCTCGGCTGGCCTGATTGTATCCGCACTTTCGCAAATAAAAAAGCGGCCCGAAGGCCGCTTTGCGCGTCAAAACCGGTGGCTACAGGTCGGTGTGCTCCACCTCACTAACCTCGGTCGTGTGGTGGTGATGACCTGCCGTCGTGCCGGCCACCAGGAGGTTGTACAGAACACCGATCACCGCCAGCGCCAGCAGCAGGAAGATCAGTCCGCCAGCGACGTGGAGCGAAAAGCCGAGCAGCCACAGCAGGACCAGGACGACCACGATTGCCCAAATCAAGCTTGCCAAGGATTTCCTCCCTTACCGGTCGGCCACGCCAGGCTTGGCCAACTACTTATATTAGGGCTATCATATCATGTGTAATGACTGAGCCGGGTCGAGCGTGGCGGTAGCGGTCCGGATTACGCCGTCGTGGCAACCGGCGAAGGCGATCGACGGCAGCGAGATCGCGGACCCGGTCGCCTCGGCTCGAGCCGCCGGGCTTCGCTATGTCTCAGACACGATGCCCGGGATTCGACGACGGCGTTCTGGAAAGGGCTTCTCGTACCTGGCTCCCGACGGCGGCGCTATACGTGAGGCGCAAACGATCCGGCGTATCCGCAGCCTGGCAATCCCGCCGGCCTGGAACGACGTCTGGATCTGCGCTCATCCCGCCGGGCACCTCCAGGCATCCGGCCGGGATGCCAGGGGCCGCAAGCAATACCGCTACCACAGCCGG
>VBDY01000135.1 GCA_005882775.1 Chloroflexota bacterium
CGCCGATCAGGGTGGCGACTGCCAGCATGATGTAGAAGGTGGGTCGGTACCTGGGTTTCGAGGCCAGCCGGCCCGGCAGGCCGAGGAATTCTTTAAGGGCGTAGGCGGCGGAGCCCGACAGGATAGGGATGGCGAGCAGACCCGATCCAATCATGCCGATCGCAAAGACGATGAACGCGAAGGGTCCGGCCAATGGGGCGAGGGCGGCGGCCGCCTGGCTAGCCGTCTGCACCTGAGCGTTGCCGTGCGCATGGAGCACCGCGCCGGAGGTGAGGATGATGAAATACATCACCAGGTTCGAGAACGCCATCCCGATCATGATGTCGGCGCGCGCGGCCCGCAGCTCGGATAGCTTCAGGCCACGCCGTCCGGCTTCCGTGGTCCTGCCGGCTGCCCGCAGCTCGTCGACCTCCGACGAGGCCTGCCAGAAGAAGAGGTAGGGCGAGATGGTGGTGCCGAGCACCGCTACCAGCGCCATGATGAAGTCTTTGGAAGGCTCGAGGTGGGGGATCAGCGTCGCGCGCAGCACCTCGACCAACGGAGGGTGGGCAAAGATCGCCGTGATCGCGTAGGCGAAGAGCGCCAGGGTGAGCCACTTGAAGATCCTGAAAATGGTCGCGTATGTGGCGAACAGCTGCATGCCGATGATCAGGAGTGCCACCGGGACGATCAGCCAGATGGCCTGGATCGCGCCGCGCGAGAGGAGCTCGCCCCCGGCCGCCACGGCACCCAGGTCGGCGCCCACGTTAATGGTGTTGGCGATCAGCAGACCGAGCACGGCGATCGCCACCAGGAGGGTGGGGAACTTGCGCCGAAGGCTTACCCCCAGCCCGACGCCGGTCTGGAGGGCAATTCGTGCGCACAGCTCCTGGACTGCCGTCATCAGCGGGAAGGTGAAGAGCGCGGTCCAGAGCAGCCCGAAGCCGAACTGGCTACCCACCTGAGAGTAGGTTCCGATGCCACTCGGATCGTCGTCACTCGCACCGGTGATCAGGCCGGGTCCCAGGATCTGGAGCCAGCCAAGCGGTCCCTGGCGTCTCGCCTGGTCGAAGCCGGTCCGGCGCGCGGCCGGCGACCCACCCGCGGCCAGCTTTGGCTTTTCCTTTTCGGGCTTGTAGAGGTCGTCTTTGGAAGGCTCCGGCTGAGGCTTTACCGCTCTTAAGATCGGGTCCGAGATGTCGTCTTTGCGCCTGGCCAGCGTTCTACCTCCGCCACGCATGTTTGCCTTAGAAGGACTTGCGTCTCATATGATAGCGGTTATATCACTACCCACCTCAGCCGAAGGGCACGGCCTCATACTGTTGCGGGTAACCGCGCCAGCCGGCGCCCCGTTGTAACAACAGGTGCGCAGGTCTGGCCAACTGATAACGTCGCTGTTAGGATGAGACCGAAATGTCACAAATAGTGGTGAAACTGGGGCTGGCCATGGCGCTGGGTGCTATGTTGCCCTCCTGCTTCGGAGCCGAGATCCTCACTGTACGGACGGCTGGGCCCGTGACGCTGAACTACAACTTCGGCCTTGACAGCCAGCCCAATGTGCAGCCGAGCCTGCCGGTCGGACAGCTGGCCCAGGAGGCGGTCGACCGGGGCAGTGTGGCCGTCCGCGGTTTTCACGAGCCGGGGGATTACGCTCATCGCAATTACTGCGGGGCCGGCGCCACCCAGGTCCTGCTCTCGGCCTGGCTGTCGAAGGTGCCCGATATCGAGACGGTTGCCCGGCAGTCGCACCTCAACCCTAACCGCGGCGAGTTCGGCGCGGACGCCGGCGCCGCCATCAATGTCTTCCTCAGCTCGATCGTGAACCCGGCGTTGGGCCACTCTCGCTACCTGGCCGAGCATGTGGTCACGCTCGAAGGGGTCAAGGAACGGATCCGTCGCGACATCCTGGACGCCGATGCCAACCGCCTGTTCGGCCACGGTGTCCCGGTGATGGTGCAGACCATGACCAAAAACATGCCTGGGTGGAACCACTGGAACGCCACCCATATGATCACCATCTTCGCCTTCGACTTCAGCCATAACAACCCGGCGCTGGACACCGTGACCTACGCTGAAACGCCCTCACCGCTGGCGGGTTATCGCGGCCCGGATTTCCAGACGATCTCTGTGAGCGCGCTCTGGGCGGCCATGCAGGCCTACACGGTGGCCTCGCCTTCTGATCCGATGAACGTCATTTCCTGAAGCCTGGCGCCGCGTCCGCGGCCCGGTCAGGTGACGTTGCTGTAGAGCGGCAGCGTCATCCCATGCAGAGCTTGGGCAGCGTCGCTGAGAAGAAAAACGATCAGCCGGGCTATGTCGGCCGGTGTAGCGCCGGCCCGCATGCCCGGCAGCGCACGCTGCAGAAGTTGAGTTTCGACCGCTCCCGGCGCCAGCCCGATCACCCGGATCCCGTGGGGTGCGCCCTCTACCGCCAGGCTCTCGGTCAGCCCGACGATGCCGAACTTCGATATCACATAGGGCGACAGCCCGGCGAATTTCTCGACGCCCGCGACGCCCGAGAGCGAGGCGATGTTCACGATCCGACCTCCCCCGGCCGCGACCATGTCCTTAAAGGCCATCCGTGCGCAAAGGAAGGCGCCCCGCAGGTTCACGGCGATAGTCCGATCGAACGCCTCGATGGCGACCTGCGGGAACACCGCTCTCTCCAGGGTGGCCGCGTTGTTGACGAGCACAACCACAGGTCCAAGCCGGCGAGCCTCATCGAAGACACGGTCGACAGCCTCGGCCCGCGAGACGTCCGCGACCACCGGCGTCACGGTTCCTCCGGCTCGCCGGATCTCATCCGCCGTCGTCTCGAGCTCGACCGGCGACCGGGCGGCGATGACGACCGGGTGGCCGCCCGCGGCCAGCGCCATGGCGGTCGCCCGGCCGACGCCTCTCCCGCCACCGGTGACGACGGCGACTCCCGGGCTCACGCCAATTCCCGGTAGAGCGTCTCGTACTCGGACACCATGCGGGTCAGCGAAAACCGCTCCAGCGCACGGCGCCGGCATGCTCGCGGATCGATTTCGGTGAAGCGCGCAGCGGCTCGCTGCAGCCCGTTGACATCTCCCGGAGCGACCAGGTAGCCGGTCTCCCCGTCGGCGATGATCTCTGCCAGGGCGCCCCGCGCATAGGCGGCAACCGGGGTTCCGGCGGCCATGGCCTCGGCCGCAGTCAGCCCAAATGGCTCATCCCAGTCGACCGGCATCAGTATGCCCTCGGCGCCACCCATCTCTACAAATACCTGGTCCCGGCGGCGCAGGCCGAGCAGGTCATGTCGCTCGAGCCGCGTTCGAAGCTGGGCGGCATAGTCCCGGTCGTAAACCGCGCCAATGATCCGAAGCCGCCGCTCCGCGGCTTCAGCAATTTCTAAAGCCGTTTCCAGGCCCTTCTCAGGGGAGATCCGCCCGACGAAGAGCCAGCCTGCGCGTTGCTGCGGCCCGAGCGCGATTCGATCGACAGGCACGGCGTTGAGGATCTGCCGCGTCTGCCCGACCACGTCTGTCCAGGCTGTCTGGGCAAAGCAAGATACCGTGATCAGGACGGCACCCTGGGCCGCCGCCTGCCGGACCGCCTGCGTGACGCCCGGCACCAGCGGTGGCAGATGCAATGTGTGGCAGACGTGGCCGTGCGCGTCTTGCAGCAGCTCGAATGGCGGTGCATCGAAGGCGTGGTTGTGGACGACATCGAACTCACCGGCGCGCCTGCGGATCTCGTAGGCGATCCGAAGGAAGCACACGCGCTCTTCAGCCAGGAGCCCGGGATCGGCAGGTCCCGGGTGAGCAAAGTCTGTCGGTCGCAGCCGTTGGGAATCGATCCCCAGGCGTACGACCTCGGCGCCCGTCACGACCGAGCCGTCGGCGGCGAAAAGGGTGACCGCATGCCCAGCCGCTGCCAGTGCGGTGGCGAGGTCGTGCAGCAGGGCCTGACTTCCGCCAATGAACGGCTCCGCGATCGGTGATACCAGGGGGGCCACCAGCGCGATCCGGAGCGGCCGGCCGCTCATGCCACGGTGCACCGGCACAGGTCCCGCGGCGCGTTGACACCCAGCACGCTGTAGGGAAGGATCGGCCGCCCCGACTGCCGGATCCACTCCAGCGCGGCCTCGCCGTAGAAGATCTCCGCGCAGAGCTTGGCGGTCTGCAGGTCGCGAAATCGGGTCTCCATGGCGCCGGCGAACGCGTGGTAGGAAAAACCGCGGTTCAGAAACCATTGGGGATCGTCCGGCCAGAGGATGAAGATCTGTCCGCCGGGCCGGGTGACTCGCCGGAGCTCGGCCAGACCCTGCTCGCCGCCGAGCTCGGGGTCTGCTCCGAAGGCGGCGCACGACACGGTGACGTCCACGCTCCCGGCCGGGAGCGGGATCGCCTGGTCGCTCCCGGCGATGATCCTGACGTTGGCAATCCCGCAGCGCTGCAGCTTTGCGGCCAGCTCCCGTCGCAGACCGGCGGCCGGCTCGAGCGCGAGCACTTCGGCGGCGCGCGCGGCGCATGGCAGCGTCAAGCGGCCGGAGCCCGCGCCAACGTCCAGCACGGTGACGGCCTCGATGGGGAGCTCTGCGAAGATCCGCGGATGGAGGTTTTCGCCTTCGACGAGCCGGTCATAGAGCTCGGGTTCCCGCTCGTAGAGTAGTGCCCAGGCCTGGTTCGCCGGCGTCGCTGCGGGGTCGAGCCCGTAGCGCTCGGCCAGCCGCGGTGGGCAGCGCCGCGCGGGACGCCACAGCGGATTCTCCGGTAACGCCGAGTCGAGCACGCCTATAACCTTAGGCAGTGGCACGCTCGACCCGGATCACCCGGCTGGAATCGTTCAGCGCCGCTCACCGGCTCTTCAAAGCCGAGCTCAGCGACGAGGAGAATTTTCGCCTCTTTGGTCCCTGCAGTAACCCCGGTGGCCACGGCCACAATTACCGTCTGGCGGTCACGGTCAGAGGCAGCATCGAACCGGACAGCGGCATGGTCCTGAATCTCAAGACCCTCCATGACCTGATCCAGACATCGATCCTGGACAAGGTCGATCATCGCAATCTCAACCTGGAAGTGGACTTCTTGACCGGTGTCCAGCCGACCACGGAGAACCTGGCCCGCGCCTTCTTCGACGAGCTCGAACCACGGCTTCCCACCGGCCGGCTCTGGCGGGTGCTGGTCCAGGAGACCGACAAGAACAGCGCAGAATATGGAGAGGATTAATGGCCAAACCCACACCTGAGCGTGACAACGCCATCTCACTCGACGGGTTGATCCGGCATGAACTGGTCCTGCTGGGTGAGGATCCCTCACGCGAGGGACTTCGGGACACCCCGGAGCGGGTCAAAGAAAGCATGGAGTTCCTGACCCGCGGTTACCGGATGACGCCGGATGAGGTCTTCGGCGATGCGCTCTTCTCCGAGACCTACAAGGACATGATCCTGGTCAAGGACATCGAAATGTATTCGCTCTGTGAGCACCACCTGCTGCCCTTCTATGGCGGTGCCCACATCGCCTACATCCCTGACGGAAAGATTGTCGGGCTGAGCAAGCTGCCGCGCCTGGTCGAGATGTACAGCCGGCGGCTGCAGGTCCAGGAGCGCCTCACCCGCCAGATCGCCGAGTGCCTGCAGCAGCACCTGAAACCGCTTGGGGTGGCGGTGGTGATCGAGGCCAGCCACCTCTGCATGATGATGCGAGGCGTCGAGAAGCAGAACAGCCGGGCCATCACCAGCTGCATGCTCGGCAGTTTCCAGACTGACTCCAAGACCCGGGCTGAGTTCATGAGCCTGGTCAAGGGGATGCCGGCAGGCTAACGGCAGAGTTCTACTGCGGAACGTCCGGCTTCTCGTATCGCGCCTGGAAGGGCGGATTCTACCCGCCCAGGATCAAGAGCCGGGACATGCTTTCCTTCTACGCGGGCCGGCTGCCAACAGTCGAGCTGAACACAACCTACTACGGACCTCCATCCGAGACTGCCGTCGCTGGCTGGCAGGCGGCCGTACCCGACCGCTTCCTCTTCGCGGTAAAGGCGCACCGCCGGATCGCCCACAACCGCCGGCCCGACGATGCCAGGCAGGCGCTCGAGGCGTTCGTCAGGGTGGTAGACGGGCTCGGTGAACGCTGCGGACCGGTGCTCTTCCAGGTGCCGCGGACCGGGCGCTACGTTCCCGGCCGGATCGAGTCCCTGCTTCCCTACCTACCCCCGGGCTGGCGAGTTGCCTTCCAGTTCCGCCATCCGTCCTGGCGTGACAGCCCGATCCTCGACACATTAGTAAGGATGGGGGCGGCCGTCTGCCACGCAGACGGTGAGCCCGAACCCGGCTTTGCCCCGTCGGGACCGTTCATCTACCTCCGATTCCGGCGCGACGCCTACTCACCGCAGCGGCTCGCCATGTGGAGCCGGCGGATCGTCGCGTACCTGGCCGAAGGCCGGGACGTTTTTGCCTATTTCAAGCACGAGACGCGGGGTCCGGAATATGCGGAGCGGCTGGTCAGGCATGTCCGGTCTGCCAATCGGCGCTATAATCCGGGCAATTTCCCAATTGGAGGCGAATTGAATGGCCCGGTCCATGTGGCGGGGCGCGATCAGCTTCGGGATGGTGGCCATCCCGATCCGGATGTATCTGGCGACCGAGGCCCATAGCGCCGTCGCCTTCCGGCAGCTCTGCCCGCACTGTCAGCGACCCATCAAGCAGCAACGGCACTGCCCAACCGACGAGCACGTGGTGGCCTTCAGCGAGGTCCTTCGTGGCTACGAGGTGGGCAAGGACCAGTTCGTGATCATCGAGGATGAGGACCTGGAAAAGCTTCCCCTCAAGACCACCAGGACGATCGACATCGTCGAGTTCGTCGACCGGGACGAGGTCCCCCTGGGCCTCTATGTCAAGTCGGCGTACTATCTCGAGCCCGAAGACGTCGGCGTCAAACCGTTCGCCCTTCTGATGCGCGCCCTCGAGGACAGCAACAAGGTGGCGGTCGCCAAGGTTGCCTTGCGCGATCGGGAACACCTGTGCCTGATCCAGGTCCAGGGGAATGCGCTGCTCTGCAACACCCTCAACTGGCCGGACGAGATTCGCTCGACCGAGGAGCTGAATCTGCCCACGAACGTGAAGATCAGCGACAAAGAGGTCCAGATGGCGACCTCGTTGATCGAGAATCTCAGCGATTCGTTCAACCCGGAGCGCTACACGGATGAGTACAAGGCGGCCTTCGAGCAGGTGGTCGACCGCAAGCTCAAGGGTCTCCAGGTCACGGCCCCGACCCCGGTCCGCGAGGCCCGGGTGATGGACCTGATGGCAGCCCTGAAGGCATCGGTCGAAGCCACCAAGCAGGGCAAGCGCAAGGAAGCGGCAGCAAAGCCGGCCGCCGGCCGCAAGGTCAAGGTAGCCGCCAAGACGGCGGCCACCCGGCCAGCCGCCCGCCGGCGCACCGCCTGAAACTCGGGGGCGCGCCGACCGGCGTTTCGTAATACGCTGTCCGGAATGCCGCCGTCGCCGCGCACGGTTGAGCTAGACCTGCCCTTTGGCCGGGTCCTGCCCGATCGCCTACGGCCGATGCTGCCCGTTCCGGCCTCAGACCCGTTTGATTCACGCAATCACGCCTTCGAGGTTGCCTGGGATGGCGTCCGGGCCCTGGCCTGCGTGGACGGGTTCGAGGTCCAGCTCTGGGGACGAGCGCTCCGCGGGCTGACACCGCAGTATCCGGAGGTGCTGGCTCTCAAGGATATGCTGCCCGCGGAGACGGTGATCGATGGTGAGCTGATCGTGGCTGATGTCGAGGGGCGTCCGGATTTGAACGCGCTGCAGGAGCGCGAACATGCAACCGGCGACGCCATCGCCCGACTGTCCGTCGCTCATCCGGTCACCTATGTCGTCTACGACCTGCTCTCCCTGCGGGGACGTTCACTGCTGCGAGAGCCGTGGCACCGCCGCCAGTCCCGGTTGCACCAGTTGATGGCGTCGCACGGTCGAGTCTACGTTCCGGAGGCGATGGTGGGCGAGGGTTTCGCCTTCTTCGAGGCGGCACGCGAAAAGGGGCTCGAAGGCATCGTCGCCAAGAAGCTGGATGGCAGCTACCACCCCGGTCAGCGGCATCCGGACTGGCTTCTGGTACAGGCCGTCCGCCGCGAGGACTTTGCGGTCCTCGGCTTTATCCCGGGGCTCAGGGACCGGCTGATCGATGCGCTTATCGTCGGCTCCTACGACGGCATCGGTTTTCGCCCGGTCGGCAAGGTGGTGGGGGGCTTCGATGTGAGCGCCCTGGTCCGCCTGCGGAAGGCGCTCGACGTCCTGTCAGCGGAGCCGGCCCATCCCGGGGAGCGCTGGGCCGATCCAGGCATCTGCTGGGTCCGCCCCCAGGTCGCGGTCTCGGTCAAGTTCAGCGAGTGGGACCGCAACGGTCTCTTGCGATTTCCCATCTTCATGGGGCTCAGGCCGGAGGTCAGCCCGCAGGAATGCATCCGCACGCCGGTGATCGACCCGCCTCGAGCTCAGAGTCCCCGCCGGGTCGAGATCCTGCTCCCCCGTCTGCCAATCTGAAATCGCTCGGGGAGAAACTCAGCCGGGGCAGCCTCACAGACGCCGTAAAGTAAGCGCGTGCCGGTCACGGATAAGGTTCCGGTTCACCTGCTTGTCAACGGCGAGGCGTACGAGGTCATGGTCCCGCCCTACAAGACGCTCCTCGAAGTCCTTCGTGAGGACCTGGGGCTAACCGGGACCAAGCATGGCTGCGAGCTCGGCGAATGCTCGATGTGCGGGGTGCTGGTGGACGGCAAACCCTACCTGTCCTGCCTGGCCATGCCGCTCGATCTTCAACAGGCGGAGATCTCCACGGTCGAAGGACTGGCGAACGGCAACGAGCCTCACCCGCTGCAGCGCGCGTTCGCCGAGCTGGGTGCCGCCCAGTGCGGGTACTGCACGCCGGCCATGCTCCTGACGGCGAAGTCGCTGCTCGACAGCAACCCGCGGCCATCGCGGGAGGCCATCCGCCAGGCACTCGCCGGAGTCCTCTGCCGCTGCACCGGCTACCTAAAGATCTTCGAGGCTGTCGAGCTGGCGGCCGCGCGCTCCTCGACCTCACCTCCGGCGGCGCATGTCTGACGAGCTCAGCATCGTGGGCCAGTCCCTGGTCAAGCCCGACGCCATGGGCAAGGTCAGCGGGCAGACCAAATTTGCGGACGACCTGATGTTGCCTCGCATGCTGTTTGGGCGGCTGCTCCGAAGCCCCTACCCGCATGCCCGGATCCGCCGGATCGACACCTCCAAAGCAACCGCCATCCCCGGGGTTCTCGCGGTGCTCACGGGTGAGGACCTGCCTGTGAAGTTCGGGATTCTGCCGGTCAGCCAGGACGAGGAGGCCCTGGCTCGGGAGAAGGTCCGCTACGTTGGAGACCCTGTGGCCGCGGTCGCAGCGACCGACGAGTGGATCGCCGACGAGGCGATCGACCGGATCGAGGTCGAGTTCGAAGAGCTACCCCGCTACATGTCGCTGGAGGAGGCACTCGCTGACGGCGGTGGGGAGCCGATCCACGGCCGGACCAATGTTCACAAGGCGGTTGCCCTCGAGTTCGGGGACACCGAGGAAGCGATCAGCGGCGCTGCCCATCAGCGCGAGGACATCGTTTTCTTCGAAGGCAACACCCACCTGCCGATGGAGCAGCACGCCGCCGTTGCTCAGTACGGTCAGGATGGGCGACTGACCCTCTGGTCCTCCACCCAAACGCCGCACTATGTCCACCGGGCCCTGGGAAAGGTGCTCGAGATGCCCATGAGCAGGATCCGGGTGATTGCCACCCCAAACGGGGGTGGTTTTGGCGGGAAGAGCGACATTTTCGCGCACGAGCTGGTCGCCGCCAAGCTGGCCCTCGTGACCGGCCGTCCTGTCAAGATCACCCTGACCCGCGAGGAAGTCTTCTATGCGCACCGCGGCCGGCACCCGGTCCTGATGAAAGTGAGGACGGGGTTCACCAAAGAGGGCGTCATCACCGGGATGCAGTTTCAGAGCTTTCTGGACGGTGGCGGGTACGGAAGCTACGGCGTGGCGAGCACCTACTACACCGGCGCCCTGCAGACGACCACCTATGCCATTCCCCGATACCGGTTCGAGGGCGCTCGCCTGTTCACCAATAAGCCTCCATGCGGCCCCAAGCGTGGACACGGAACGCCGCAACCACGCTTTGCGCTCGAGGTCCACCTGGACAAGGTCGCCGAAGAGCTCGGCATCGACCCGGTCAACCTGCGGTTGCGCAACTTGCCGGAGCCCGACAGCCGGACGGTGAACTGGCTGCGCATCACCAGCTGCGGACTGCGAGCGTGTATCGAAAAGGTCGCCGCCGAGTCGCGGTTTCTCGAGCAGCGCCGCGCCATGCCCGCCGGCCGTGGCCTCGGTTTTGCCGTCAGCAGCTACTTGAGCGGGGCGGGCACCGCGATCTACTGGAACGAGATGCCGCACTCCGAGGTGCAGCTCAAGGTGGATCGTGGAGGTGGCGTGGCCCTGCTCTGCGGCGCCATCGACATCGGCCAGGGGTCAGACCATATCCTGGCCGCGATCGCGGCGGAGGTGCTCGGCGTCAGCCTGGACGACATCCAGCTGACCACGGCGGACACGGACCTGACTCCGATCGACCTGGGCAGCTACTCGTCACGGGTCACCTTCATGGCAGGTAACGCCGCCCGAGCGGCTGCCGAGAAAGTCCGCGCGATTCTCTTTGAAGCGGCCGCCGAGGCTTTGCAATGCGACCCGGACGATTTGCAGGCGCGCGACCGCCGGGTCTTCCGGCGCGCCCGGCCCGAAGATGGGATGACCTTCGCCCAGGCCGTCGTGGCTGCCGAGGCGAAGCGTGGCGTAGTCGCGGCCTCAGGCAGCTACACACCCCCCAGAATTGCCGGACCCTACAAGGGGTCGGGCGTCGGGCCCAGCCCTGCCTACTCCTACTCGGCAGCGGTGGTGGAGGTCGACTGCGACGCCCGGACAGGCGAGGTTCGGGTCCCGCAGGTGTGGATCGCGCACGACATCGGCCGCGCCATCAACCCCATGCTGGTGGTCGGCCAGGTGGAGGGCAGCGTCTACATGGCTCTGGGGGAAGCTCTGATGGAAGAGCAAACATTTCGTCTGGGGCTGCACAAGTTTCCGTCGATGCTCGAGTACAAGAGCCCGACGGCTCTGGAAGCCCCCGTCATCCACACCTACCTGGTGGAGACGATCGACCCGGAGGGCCCGTTCGGCGCCAAGGAGGCCGGCCAGGGGCCTCTCCTTCCAGTGATCCCCGCGGTTGCCAACGCCGTCTACAACGCGATCGGCGTGCGAATCGACGAGATCCCGATCACCCCCGATCGGGTGCTCAAGGCGCTGGCTGAGAAAGCCAAAGGACGTCTGCCTCGGGTAGGTCCGCGCAGGGTCCCGGCCTTTGCGTTCCCGGCGCTGATCCAGGTCGAACGGCCTCCCGAGTGGACCCAATCCTAGTGTTGCGGCTCCCTCGACTCAGATATGTCCAGGCTCGCACCGTCGAGGAGGCGGCTGCCATCGTTGGCTCAGACGGCGGCCGGGCCATGCTGATCGCCGGCGGCACCGACCTCTTGCCGAACCTGAAACGCCGGCAGTTCGATGTGGCCACCCTCGTCAGTCTCCGGGGAATTCCCGGCTGGGATGCGATCACGGGTGATCCCCAGGCAGGCATGTCCTTGAGCGCGGGGGCCACCCTGGACCAGGTTGCCCGTCATCCGGCAGTGCTTTCCGGGTATCGAGCCCTGGCTCAGGCCGCCGGGCTGGTGTCGACTCCACAGATTCGCTACATGGGCACCCTGGGAGGCAACCTGATGGTCGACCCGCGCTGCAACTACTACAACCAGACGTTCGCCTGGCGCAAGGCCGTGGGGTTCTGTCTCAAGAAGGACGGGGACATCTGCCTGGTGGCCCGCAGCTCGCCACGCTGCTGGGCAGTCTCTTCCTCGGATACCGCGCCGGTGGCAGTGGCTTTTGCTGCCTCGGTGGTCCTTCAGGGCATGGCGGGGACCCGGCGGGTACGGGCTGCCGAGCTCTACCGCGATGACGGCATCGACTACACAACCCGCAAGCGCGACGAGGTGATCACCAGCGTCGAGTTCCCCGCGGCCCGTACCACGACGAGTGCCTACTGGAAACTGCGGCGCCGTGGATCCTTCGACTTCCCGATCGTCGGCGCCGCAGTTGTGATCTGGTGGGAGGACGGGGTTGTGCGGGACGCCCGGGGCGCCCTCAGCGCCGTGGGCTCGCATCCGGTCGACATCAGCTCCTACCTGTCGTCGCTGAGGGGCGTCCACCCGGACGAGCGTCTGATCGCCGAGCTCGCGGCCGCCGCCGACAAGCCCGCGCGTCCCCTGGACAACACAGATCTCTCGCACTACTGGCGGAAGCGGATGACCAGGGTCTTCATCGAGCGGGCCCTGCGCGATGCGGCAGGCTTAGATCCCCAGGCCGGCCTGCTCACCGCCCAGCTCAAAAGCTGACTAAGCTGACCTCGTGGCGCTCTCACAACAGGTCGGCGCGCGGGTTCGCCGGCGCGAGGATCCGCGGCTGGTTGCCGGCGCCGGCCGTTATCTGGATGACCACCGCCCCCCAGGTCTTCTCTACGCCGTTTTCGTGCGCAGCTATCTCGCCAACGCCCGGGTCACGACGCTCCCGGCTTCCCCCTGAGCGGACCGAAAGGCGCGTTGATCCCCTCGCGACCGCTACTGAACGCCGATCGGGTCCGATTCGCGGGTGACCTGGTGGCGATGGTGGTGGCCGAGACGCGGGAGCAGGCCCGGGACGCGGCTGACCGGGTGGTGGTCGACCTGGATCAGCACCCCGCCGTCACCAACGTCGACGCCGCCCGCCAGCCGGGCGCTGCACTGGTCCACGAAGACTTCGGGACCAACGTCGCCTACCAATCCACCCGCACCTGGGGCGACGTGGCGGCTGCGTTCGACCGGCCGCATCGGGTAGTGCACGCACGTCTTCGAAATCAGCGGCTGGCCGGTGTCCCGATCGAGCCTCGCGGTGTGCTGGCCGAGGCCAGTCGCTGGGAGCCGGTGCTGACCGTCTGGTCATCGACGCAGATACCTCATGGGGTGCGTGACGAGCTTGCCGCCTTCCTCTCCATGCCGCAGACCGACGTGCGGGTGATCGCGCCCGAGGTGGGCGGCGGGTTCGGCGCAAAGCTGAGCCTGTACCCCGAGGAATTGCTGGTCGCCTGGGCCGCCAGGCGATTGCTGCGTCCCGTGAAGTGGGTGGAAGAGCGTTCCGAGCACATGCAGGCGACCACCCACGGCCGCGGCCAGCTACACGACGCGGAGCTCGCGGTAGAAGCTGACGGCCGGATCCGCGGGCTGAGGGTGCGGCTCACCGCGGATCTGGGCGCCTACCCGATGGGGGTGGGGCTGGGTCCGCTGACCCGGCGACTTCTATGCGGCTGTTATCGGGTGCCCGCCCTGCAGGTCGACATCGAGAGCGTTTACACCAACACCACGCCGATTGCGGCCTACCGGGGCGCGGGCCGGCCCGAAGCGATCTTTTTGATCGAGCGGATGGTCGATCTGGCCGCGCGCGAGCTTGGGATGGATCCCGTCGAGTTTCGCCGGCGCAACCTGCTGCCCCGCTTCGAGACGCCCGTCACGACCATCGCGGGTGAGAACTACGACAGCGGCGATTATCCAGCAGCGCTGGAGCGGGTCCTCGAAAACGCCGACTACCGCGGACTCCGCCGGCGACAGGACGAGGCTCGCGCCCAGGGTCGACTGATTGGGATCGGGGTCGCCAGCTATGTCGAGATGGCGGGCTTTGGTCCCTCCGGTGACCTGTTCGAGAGCGCGGTGGTGCGCGTCAATCCGGATGGCGCCGTGACCGTGGTCACCGGGACCTCACCACACGGCCAGGGTCACGAGACGGCCTGGGCCCAGCTGGTGGCGCTCGAGCTCGGTGTGAATCCCGATTGGATTACGGTCAGGCACGGTGATACCGCGCTTCTGGCAGCAGGCACCGGCACCTTCGGTAGCCGGAGCGCCGCGGTTGGCGGCACGGCCGTGCATCTGGCCGCCCGCGACGTCCAGGAAAAAGCCCGGCGGATCGCCGCCCATATGCTCGAAGCGGCGCCCGCGGACATCGTGGTGCGCGACGGCAGCTGGCACGTCCGTGGTGTGCAGGGGCGCGCCGTGGGCTTCCGCGACATCGCGCAGGTCGCCTACGGAGAGGGCCGGCCTGCCGACATGGAGGCGGGACTCGAGGCAACCCGTTACTTTCAGCCACCTGGCCTGGTCTTTCCGTTCGGGGCCCACCTGGCCGTGGTAGAGATCGATCCCGATACCGGTGCCCTCACGCTGGAGCGCTATCTGTCGGTCGACGACTGCGGTCGCGTCATCAACCCGCTGCTGGCGGAAGGTCAGGTCCACGGCGGGCTGGCGCAGGGAATCGCTCAGGCGCTCTATGAGGAGGTGGCCTACGGTCCGGACGGCGAGCTGCTCACCGGCAACCTGACCACCTACCTGGTGCCGACCGCGCCCGACCTGCCCTCGTTTTCACTGGACCGGACCGTCACCCCCAGCCCGGTCAACCCCCTGGGCGTGAAGGGCATCGGCGAGAGCGCCACCATCGGCTCGACGCCGGCGGTGGTCAACGCGGTCGTGGATGCGCTGGCACCGTTGGGCGTGCGGGAGATTGACCCTCCCTGCACGCCCGAAAAAATCTGGAACGCGATGCTGGCCTCCCGGTCGCGCTAGACTGCGCGCCGGCCGACCAGCAGGTTGTAGAGCAGGGCGATCACCGCGAGCACGAGCAACAGATGGATGAGACCGCCGCCCACGCCCACTGCAAAGCCGAGCAACCAGAGCACGAAGAGCACGACGATGATGGTCCAGAGCATTGCCACACCTCCTTTTTGAAACTCCTAAACCGCTGCTCGCATCAGCCCGACCAGGGCGCTGAGCACCAGCCACCCCAGGCCCACCAGCGTCAGCCCCCACCAGGCGGCGGCAGCCAGGCGCCGCCGTCGCCGATGACGCGAACGCCAGGAGTACCTGTTGGCGAAATCGGCGCCGGCGAGAGGTCTACCGAGCACGAGACGAGACAAGCGATGGGGGATAATCCGATAGCATCGCTATCACCTTATACGGAACGCGACGGTGGCGTCAAGCCGGCGAAGCCGGTTGTCCCGGCCGGGGCTCAGGGCTTGAGGTCCCAGCCCTTGAGCGTGTCGATCGCGGGGTAGGCGGTCAGGTCGTACTGAACCGGAGTGATCGAGATATATCCCTCGCTCACCATCTTGGCGTCGGCGTCCTTACCCATCTCCTGGAGCCGGAAGGTACCGTCGAGCCAGTAGTAGGTCTGATTCCGGGGGTCGGTCCGTTTCTCGAATCGCTCCTCGACCCGCGAGTCACCCTGCCGGGTGATGGCGACGCCCTTGATTTTGTCCTCCGCAAGGTTGGGGATATTTACGTTGAGCAGGGTCTTGGGCGGCAATCCCTTTCCGATCACGGCCAGGGCCAGCTTCCGGGTGAAGCGTGCCGCGTAACCGAAGTTAGGATGGGTGAAGGTCGCCAGTGAGACAGCAATGGATGGGATGCCAAGGATTCGAGCTTCCGTGGCGGCGCTCACCGTACCCGAGTAGATGACATTGGTCCCGGTGTTGGAGCCCAGGTTGATCCCGGAGACGACCAGGTCCGGCCGGCGCGGCAGGATCGCCCGGACCGCGATCTTCACGCAGTCGGCGGGCATCCCATTCACGGCGTAGCCGAAGCGCGCGTTCCGGCGGATGACCTCCTTGGCACGCAGGGGAAGGAGCAGCGTGATAGCGTGCCCGACCGCGCTGCGCTCGGCGTCGGGAGCGACCACCTCGACCTCTGCGATTTTGCGCAGCTCCTGCCAGGCGGCCAGGATGCCCTGCGCGTAGATGCCGTCGTCGTTGGTGAGAAGGATCAGCGGGCGTGCCATCGGGGCCCCGTTTGCATCCTATACTTACAACCAGATTTTCCGCCGGGCCGTTTGGATGAGGGCGGTTTATGGATGACCCGATCCTCGAATTTTTGCGCTCGCAGGCTCGAAACTACCGATGCCGGGTCTGCGGCACGAACCACAAGGGTTCGCATCTTCGCAAAATCGGGAATCACAACAACAAGTTGGTGGTGCAGGTTACCTGCAGCCGCTGCCGGGACTCGTTCTTCCTTCACGTGGAATTCGCCGGCTCGATCGTCAACGCCGTCGAGGAGGTTACCCGGGTCTCAGCCCCGTCCCCGCGGGATGCGGATGAGGTGGCCGGTGATCCCCTCAGCCTGGATGAGGTGCTCGACGCGCACGAGCAGCTTGCCGGCTTCAAGGGGAAGCTCACCGATCTCTTGAAAGACTAGCCGCCCTTGATTCCGGTGTAGCCACCCCGGTAGAAGACCAGCGGCGACTCCTGCGACCGGACGTCCAGGGCTGCCACCTCGCCCAGAAACAAGGTGTGGTCGCCCCCGTCGTATGCCGCCCGGAGCCTGGCTTCCACATAAGCCGTGGCGCTGCGAAGGAGGGGACTGCCGGTGATACCGGGCTCGAAGTTTTCGGCGGCAAATTCGGGCTTTCCCAGCCGCTCGTCGTCGGCGAAGAACCGCGAGGTCGCCTCCTCGCGCTCGGGCAGGATGTTGATCGCGAAGACCCGGCTCTCCGACACCAGCCGGTGCATGAGCGTGGTTTTTTCGACCGATACCACTACCAGCAGGGGAGCGAGGGAGACTGAGGCGAAGGCGCTCACGGTCATGCCGTGAAGCTGGTCTCCCAGGCGGGTGGTCATGACTGTGACGCCGGATGGAAAGTGCCCCAGGACGGTCCTGAAGGAGGCCTGGTTAGGGGTTTCCGGCACGCCCAGAGATTAAGGGAACGGCTGAATTCGGGAGGATTTCCGGTATACTCTGAGATGTCCGACTAATCCAGTCGGAGATAGATGAGATTTTCCACCCGGACTGAATACGGCATCCGGATCCTGGTCCGGCTGGGCAGGGTCTACGGCAAAGGGCCCGTAGCCCTTTCCGAGCTGGCCGAGGTCGAGCACCTGCCCCTTTCGTACCTGGAGCAGATCGCGGGCCAGCTTCGCCGGTCCGGGCTGGTTCAGAGCCGGATGGGCGCCCACGGCGGGTACCTGCTTGGGCGTCCACCGGCATCGGTAACCATGGCCGAAATCGTCACCAGCCTGGAGGGGTCGCTGGCACCCGTGAGCTGCCTGGCGGAGGGCGAAGCGGAGTGCCACAGCGAGGGGGAGGAATGCAGCGCTCACTCGCTCTGGGAGCGTCTCCAGGACAACATCACCGCCACCCTGCAGGCGACCACGGTCGCCGACCTGATCAAGGTCAACCCGGGGCCGCAGGTGCTTGTTCCGTCGGTGACCGAGGTGGTGACCTCATGATCCAGACCCGTGCCATCGACGTCGAGTCGATTCGCCGGGATTTCCCCATATTCACCCGCAAGGTCAATGGAAAGCCGCTGGTCTACCTGGACAGTGCCGCCACCTCGCAAAAACCCGACGGCGTGATCGAGAGCATGAATGACTACTACCGCCGCTACAACGCCAATCCCCATCGGGGCGTCTACGCCATCAGCGAGGAGGCGACCGCGGCCTACGAGTCCGCCCGCCAGAAGGTGGCCACCTTCATCCAGGCCCCCAGTCCGAAGGAGATCGTCTTCACCCGCAACGTCACCGAGGCCATCAACCTGGTCCGCTACAGCTGGGGCCGAGCCAACGTGCGAGCCGGGGACCGCATCCTCCTCACCGAGATGGAGCACCACAGCAACCTGGTGCCCTGGCAGCTGCTGGCTCGTGAGGTGGGGGCGCAGCTCGACTTCCTCTACATCGATGACGATGGGCTGCTGCGGCTGGAGGATCTCGACCGCAAGCTGGAGGGGGCTCGGTTGGTGGCGTTCACCCACCAATCCAACACGCTCGGCACCATCAACCCGGTGAAGGCGATCACCCAGGCGGCCCATCGCGCCGGCGCCCTGGTTCTGGTGGACGGAGCCCAGGCGGTGCCGCACATGGCGGTCAATGTGGCGGACCTGGGCATCGACTTCTACGGCTTCTCCGGCCACAAGATGTGTGGTCCGACCGGGATCGGGGTCCTCTGGGCGCGACGGGCGTTGCTGGAGGCCATGCCGCCCTTTATGGGAGGCGGTGACATGATCAAGCGCGTCCGGTTACAGGAGGCGACCTGGAACGACCTCCCCTGGAAGTTCGAGGCCGGCACACCCAGCGTCGCCGAGGGCATCGGGCTGGGGGCTGCGGTCGACTACCTCTGTGGGATAGGTATGGACCGGGTCCGGGCACACGAGCGCACCCTGGTGGAGTACGCGCTCGAGAAGCTGCAGGACGTGCCTGGTATCAGGCTCTACGGCCCGGCGGACTCTGAGATCCACGGTGGCGCCGTCTCCTTCTCCCTGCCGAACGTGCACCCGCACGACCTGGCCACCCTGGTCGACCGGGAGGGGATCGCGATTCGCGCCGGTCACCATTGCACGCAGCCTCTGATGGAGCGGCTGGGGGTGCCGGCGACCTCGCGCGCCAGCTTCTACATCTACAACCGGCCGGCAGAGGTCGACCAGCTGGTGGAGGCCATCGAGAAGGCGCAGAAGGTGTTCAACTGATGGATGATCTCTACCGCGAGCAGATCCTCGACCACTACAAGAATCCCCACAATTTCGGGGAGCTGCCCGACGCAGACATCACCCAGGAAGGCGACAACCCCCTCTGCGGTGATGTCGTCACCCTCTACCTCAAGCTCGACGACGGCAAGCTCGGCTCGGTCAGGTTTCGCGGCCGGGGCTGTGCCATCAGTCAGGCATCCGCGTCGATGCTGACCGACATGATCGTAGGCCGGCCGGTCAGCGAGCTGAAACACTTCCCTACCAGCGACCTGCTGGAAGAGCTGGGGATCCAGATCAGCCCGGCTCGGATGAAGTGCGCGACGCTGTCGGTGAACACGTTGCGGGTCGCCCTGAACGGCGGTGCCGCAGAGGTTGAGGACGAATGATGGGTTCAATCGGATTCGCATCGAGAGTGCACGGGTAGAATCAGGAGGATCGATGGCAGATTTTGAGATCAGGGATTTGCGAGTGACGGTCGAGGGTCGCGAGATCCTCAAGGGCATCTCGCTCGACGTCAACAAGGGTGAGGTCCATGCCGTCATGGGTCCGAACGGCTCCGGCAAGAGCACCTTGTCGCATACCCTGATGGGCCACCCGAACTATACGGTCACCTCCGGAGAGGTCATCTTCAAGGGGAAAAATCTGCTGGCCCTGCCCACCGAGCAGCGCGCCAAGCTGGGCGTGTTCCTTGCCCTTCAGTACCCGGTGGTCGTCCCCGGCATCAGCATGTCGAACTTCCTGCGCACCGCGATCAACGCCAAGCGCGGGTACGACGGAAAGGACAAGTCCAAGGCCATCAGCCCCAAGGAGTTTCTGGCACTCCTCAAGAATGAGATGAGCGTCCTGCGCATGGACGACTCCTTCCTCTCCCGCTATGTGAACGAGGGCTTCTCCGGTGGCGAGAAGAAACGAGCGGAGATCCTGCAGATGGCGGTGCTCAAGCCCGAGATCGCCATCCTGGACGAGACCGATTCCGGACTCGACATCGACTCCATCAAGTTCGTGAGCAATGCCGTCAACCGGATGCGCGGGCCGGAGCTAGGGGTGCTCATCATCACCCACTACACCCGCATCCTGCAGTTCATCAAGCCGGACCGGGTCCACGTGCTGGTGGACGGTCAGTTCGTCCTGTCGGGAGGCCCGGAAGTCGCGGACCGGCTCGAGGCTAAGGGATATTCGGAGTGGGTCGGCAAGAAAGAGCCGGCCGTCATTCAGGAGGCCAGGTAACCATGGCTGTTTCACCAAAGATTGACGTCGGCGACAACTATAAGGAGCAGTACGGGTTCTTCGACCCGGAAAAGTACGTCTTCAAGGCCAAGCGGGGTCTGAGCGCGGACGTGGTCAAAGAGATTTCCTGGATGAAGAACGAGCCGGAATGGATGACCAAGTTCCGGCTGCGCGCGCTACAGATCTTCGAGAAGAAGGAGATGCCCACCTGGGGCGCCGACCTCTCCAAGATCGACTTCCAGAACATCTACTACTACCTCAAGTCCACCGAAAAGCAGGGCAAGACCTGGGAGGACGTGCCGGCCGACATCAAGCGGACCTTCGACCGGCTGGGGGTGCCCCAGGCGGAGCGAAAGTTCCTGGCCGGCGTGGCTGCCCAGTACGAATCAGAGGTTGTTTACCACTCCCTTCACAAGGAGCTGGCGGCCAAGGGCGTCATCTTCGTCGACACCGACTCCGCCCTCAAGCAGTACCCGGACCTGTTCAAGCAGTACTTCGGCACCATCATCCCGCCGGCCGACAACAAGCTGGCGGCGCTGAACAGCGCCGTCTGGTCGGGGGGATCGTTCATCTACGTGCCCAAGGGCGTCAAAGTGGAGATTCCGCTGCAGGCCTACTTCCGAATCAACGCCGAAAACATGGGCCAGTTCGAGCGGACCCTGATCATCTGTGACGAAGACAGCTTCGTGCACTACATCGAGGGCTGCACCGCCCCCATCTACACCACCGACTCGCTCCACTCCGCGGTGGTCGAGATCGTCGTCAAGCGCGGGGCGCGCTGCCGGTACACCACCGTGCAGAACTGGTCGACCAACGTCTTCAACCTGGTCACGAAGCGGGCGGCCGCCTACGGCGACGCGACCATGGAATGGGTCGACGGGAATCTGGGCTCACAAATCACGATGAAGTATCCGAGCATCTACCTGATGGAGCCGGGCGCGAAGGGCGACGTCCTCAGCGTCGCCTTCGCCGGCAAGGGCCAGCACCAGGACGCCGGTGGCAAGGCGGTGCACGTGGCCCCCAACACCAGCTCCAACATCGTCTCCAAGTCGATCTCCAAAGCCGGCGGCCGGACCTCCTACCGCGGCCTGATCAAGATCTATCCGGGCGCCAAGAACTCCAAGTCCTTCGTCCGATGCGATGCGTTGCTGCTCGACGAGCAGTCGCGCTCGGACACCTATCCGACGACGGAAGTGGACGAGGAGCAGGTGAAGATCGGGCATGAGGCCACGGTCAGCAAGGTGTCGGACGAGCAGCTCTTCTACCTTCAGAGCCGCGGCATCACCCGGGCCGAAGCCGAGACCATGATCGTCAACGGATTCATCGAGCCGTTCACCAAGGAGCTTCCGATCGAGTACGCCGTCGAGCTGAATCGCCTGATCCAGCTCGAGATGATCGGCTCCGTAGGCTAGTGAGTTTCACGCGTGAGGCCGTCGAGGCGCTGAGCGGCCTCCACGGCGAACCGGAATGGCTGCGCGCCCGGCGCCTCGAGTCCTTCGCGCTTTTCGAGCGGATGGCGCTGCCCGACACCAAGCGAGACAAGGACTGGCGCCAGGTCGACCTCAAAGGGCTGAACCTGGACTCTTTCGAGGCGTTTCAGCCGCCGGATGGGCGGCCGGCGATGGTGCCCATGCCCCAGATGGCGGGGGTGCTGGCCCAGCGCGGGACAGCTGAGGGGACTGCGGAGATCGATCCCTCGCTTACAGCCAGGGGTGTGATTTTCTGCCCCCTCGGGAAGGCTGCCCGGGAGGTCCCAGAACTTGTGCAGTCGCACCTTTTCAGTGGGGTCCGGCCGGAACGGGATAAGCTGGCCGCCCTGCATGGCGCGCTCTTCTCGGGAGGCACCTTCCTCTACGTACCGGACGGTCTCACCATCGATCGCCCGCTGATGAGCCGGTTCTGGTCCGGTGGCGGGGGTGCGACCACCCTGCCACATACCGTGGTCGTAGCCGGCAAGGGATCGAGCTTCCACTACGTGGAGGAATTCATCGGCGCGCCCGACGACAGCCCGTCGCTGGCCAGCGGCTCCGCCGAGCTTTTCCTGAACGACGGCGCCAACCTGGGGTATGTGGCGCTGCACCGTTGGAGTCCGCAGGCGTGGCAGTTCGCCAACCAGCGAATCCTCCTGTTGCGGGACGCGCATCTACGTATGGTCAATGTCGGGCTTGGAGGCCGTCTGGCAAGGATCCGGATGGAGGCGATGCTCGAGGGTCCCGGTTCGAGTGCGGAGCTGCGCGGGCTGTTCTTCGGCACCGAGCAGCAAGCATTCGACTTTCGAACTCTGCAGGACCACCTGGCTCCCAACACGACGTCGGATTTGCTCTACAAAGGCGCGCTCCGCGACACGGCGAAGAGCGCCTATGTCGGTGTCGTCCGGGTGGAGAAGAACGCACGCGGTACCTCAGCCAACCAGGCGAATCGGAACCTGCTCCTTTCGGAGAAGGCCAGAGCCACTTCCGAACCGATCCTGGAAATCGAGAACAACGACATCGTGCGCTGCAGCCATGGCGCGACCGTGGGACCGGTCGACCCGGAGCACATGTTCTACCTGGAGAGCCGGGGCATCCCGCACTCGGTGGCCCAGCGGATGCTGGTTGAGGGCTTTCTCGCGGAGATCACGGACCGGATCCCGGTGGCGCACATCCGGGAGGTGGTGGAGCATGAGCTGGCGACCCGGATTGGTTAAGACCCGGGTGGCGTCGACTGCCGACCTGCCGGCTGAGTCGATGTTGCGGGTGGAGGTGTCCGGAGTCCCGATCTGCCTGGTCCATGCGGAAGACGGCAACTTCTACGCCCTCGGCGACACCTGCACCCATGAGGAGTACTCACTGAGTGAGGGCGAGTTGTGGGAGATGTCGGTCGAATGTCCACGCCATGGTTCGCGCTTCGACGTGCGCACCGGAAAGGTCACCGGCCTTCCGGCTGTGATCCCGGCGAAAACCTATCCGGTATCGGTCGAGGACGGAGACATTTACGTCGAGGTCGAGGGGTAGACTCTGAACATGGCCGAAACCCTGACCGACGCGCTCCGCGACAAGATCGTGGCCCAGCTCGAGACCTGCCGCGACCCGGAGATCGGCCTGGACATCATGAGCCTGGGCCTGGTCTACGAGCTCCAGATCGACGCCGGCAACGTTCTGGTCAAGATGACGCTGACGGCGATCGGATGTCCCTGGGCGCAGGAGCTCTTTGACGAGGTCAAAGCAAAGGTCGAGCAGGTCGAGGGCGTCACGGAGTGCAAGGTGGAGCTGGTCTACACCCCGCCCTGGAGCATGGAGATGATGTCGGAGGAAGCCAAGCTCGAGCTCGGCTTCCTGTAGCTAGCGGCGGCCCCAGCTCCGCGAGCCGAACCGGCTGCCTCCCGTGACCATGCTGAACACCAGCAGGACGATCACGGCTCCGATCAGCGCCGAGATCAACGGTATACCGGCGACAGAGACCTCGGGCGCGATCACTAGCCGGAGTACGTCGACCATCAGCCAGGCTCCGACGAGTCCGGCGACGATGGCACCGATCCAGCCGTACGGCAGCGCCCGGTTGGTCAACCGCTCGGCGACCAGGCCAACCACCGCCCCAACCAGCAACAGCACCAGCAGATGGGTGAGCGTCATATAGATACCTCCATATAAATTGCTAGTAGCGCTAGCAGCTATATGGTAGGCGGAAAGGGCAAGATTGGCAACCTCGCCCCTTCGGTCCGGTTAGCGGCGCCAGCCTTTGCCGAACCGACCCCGGCTGGCCATGCTGAAGGCGAATACGACCACCAGGGCTCCCAGGAAGGCCGGTATCAGCGGGATCGGGGCCAGGGCTAGATCAGGCGCGATGGATAGGTGGAGCACATCCACCGCTAGCCAGGCGCCCACGAAGCCGGCGACCGCTGCGCCGAGCCAACCGTAGGGCACGGTGTGATGGATCAGGCGTTCGGCGACCAGGGCGCAGACAAGGCCGATGACGAGCAATCCGATCACATGACTGAGCGACATGAACGACCTCCAAGCAGAGTTGCGATGGCGTCTGAATGGTGTATCGCAAACACCTTCCCGTTCCTTGCCGCGTGACGCATCACGCGTCCGCCAGACTCCTGTGGCTGCGGTGCCATAACCCTGTTACCGCCGTGCAGTCCGCTTCGTAAGGGTGGCTCCGTATCGTTCGGCCTGAGCCGGACCGTAATACTTTGGGGGTAACAACCAGGTTTGTCACTGCTCGATAGGATTCAAAAGTCACAGCAGGGCGAACCTGTGCCGGCGCCGGCCCGGCCTCCGGTAACGCCTCAAAGACCACAGGCGCCCGGGCCTTTACCAGCGGCACCGCCTGTGCGGCCTCCAGCCGCGGCCCAGCCGTTCGCTCCGCGGCCGGTCGCCCCGCCAGCCCCGGCACCGTCACGTCCCGCCCCTCCCGCGCCTCCCGCGGCGCCCCGGCCGGTGGCGCCGGCACCCCGGCCGGCTCCGGCTCCGACCGCGCCATTCCTGGCCGGCCCGAACGCAAACCTCAACGAGCTTCCCGAAGCCGAGCGGTTCAGCCGGATCAAGGCTGCCGTCCACGATCGCATCATCGGCGAACTCGGCGAGCGCGCGAACGACATGGACAAGGAGGAGATCAGCCAGCGTGCGACCGAGGTGCTCGACATGTACCTGAGCAGCCGCCGGATCGGGCTCGCCACCGAGGCGCGGGACCGGCTGCTCGGAGCTCTGCTTGCCGACATCCTGGGCTTTGGTCCCCTGGACCTGCTGCTGGCCGACGACGCGATCTCCGACATCCTGATCAACGGACCGAATAAGGTCTACATCGAGCGCGCCGGCAAGATGCAGCGGGCCGCCATCAAGTTCGACAGCGAAGGGCACCTGATGCAGATCATCTCCCGGATCGTGACCGGCGTCGGTCGCCGCGTCGATGAGAGCTCGCCCATGGTGGACGCCCGTCTTCCCGACGGCTCCCGGGTGAATGTGATCATCCCGCCACTTGCGGTCAAAGGTGCATCCGTAACGATTCGAAAGTTCCGCCGCGACCCGCTCCAGGTCACCGACCTGGTCAACAACGCCACCCTGACCAAAGAGATGGCCGACTTCCTGAAGGCGTGCGTCAACGCCCGGATGAACATCGTGGTCGCCGGCGGTGGCGCCTCCGGTAAGACGACCACCCTGAACGTCCTCTCCAGCTTCATCCCGCACGACGAGCGGATTATCACCGTGGAGGATGCCGCCGAGCTTCAGCTGCGCCAGGTCCATGTCATCAACCTGGAGTCGCGGCCCTCGAACGTGGAGGGAAAGGGTGGGGTCTCGATCCGCGATCTCGTTATCAACACCCTCCGGATGAGGCCCGACCGGATCGTGGTCGGAGAGGTGCGCAGCGGCGAGGCCCTGGACATGCTGCAGGCCATGAACACTGGCCACGACGGCTCGCTGACCACGGTTCACTCCAACACGCCGAAAGACACCATCTCCCGGCTCGAGACCCTGGTCCTGATGGCTGGTATGGAACTGCCCTCCCGGGCCATCCGTGAGCAGATTGCGTCGGCGATCAACATCATCGTTCAGCAAAGCCGGATGCGTGACGGGAGCCGCAGGGTCACCTATATCTCGGAGGTGCTCGGCATCGAGGGCGACCAGATCTCGCTTCAGGACATCTTTGTCTACAAGCAGACCGGTTACGAAAACGGCAAGGTGTCGGGCTTCCACACTGCCACCGGTGCTATGCCGCGCATCATGGAGGTGCTCGTCTCCACGGGCAACGAGGTCCCGGTCACGTATTTCGACCCCGCCCCGAACAGCGGCTACATCAAGCAGAAGCGCATCCGCGCCATCGCCGAAGCCGCCTGACGTTCAAACTGTCCACGCCCAAGCAGCCGACTATATTGGGCTAATGCCGGCCAAAGAGGCGTCCCCTTTCGCCCAGGCGCTCGATCGACGTGTGCAGGAGGGGGCGGCCGGTGCGCTTTACGAAAGGCTTGCCGACAACAAGGTTCGGTGCTACGCGTGCGCTCACCGCTGCCTGATCCTGGATGGCCTGCGCGGCATCTGCAAGGTCCGCTACAACCAGGGCGGTACCCTGATGGTCCCGCATGGATACGTGGGGGCACTCCAGTGCGACCCGACCGAGAAGAAGCCCTTCTTCCACGCCTTCCCGGGGTCGGATGCTCTGACCTTCGGGATGCTCGGATGTGATCTTCATTGCTCGTATTGCTTTACCGGCGACGTTCGGGTGGCCACCACTCGTGGCTCTATCAGCTTCGAGCGGTTATGGAACGAATTTTTGCCCGACCTCTCTCACGACCCTTGCATTCGCCGACCAGCCGGGTCACTGACAGCCATTGCGGACGACGGTGGCCCTGCTGATATCCGGGTGATCTTCCGCCACTCCTACAAGGGGGAGGTGATTCGCGTCGCGGCGTCGGCGCTGGAGCCTTTTGAGGCGACGCCTGACCATCCGGTTCTTGCCACCCGCCGGCCAGGCCTCGACGATCCGGGGTTCGTACCCGCCGGGGAGCTCACAAATACTCACTTCCTTGTCACCCCTCTTATACCGGCTGAGGAGGTCCTTCTTGTACCGGCCCGACGGCACGCGGTTCAGGATGTCAGCGGTACAGCCAGCTACAGAGAGCCCCAGGAGGCCGTAAGACTACTCTCCTACGCTCCAATCCTCGAGACTACGCGGCGCTCATTTGAGGGTTTCGTCTACAACCTCGAGACGGGCGGCCGCCACACGTACCTGGCAAATTTCGCGGCTGTACACAACTGCCAGAACTGGCAGACGTCGCAGGCGCTGCGCGACCCGGGCGCGCTGGGAGAACCCATGGACGTCTCTCCCCAGCAGCTGGTGGACATCGCGGAGCGACACGGAGCGAAGCTCGTCGCCACCTCCTACAACGAGCCGCTCATCACCTCGGAGTGGGCGGTCGACGTCTTCAAGCAAGCCCGCGAGCGTGGCTTCACCACCGCCTACATCTCGAACGGCAATGCCACCCGCGAGGTACTGGAATACATCCGCCCCTGGACCGACCTCTACAAGATCGACCTGAAGTCGTTTCGCGACAAGAACTATCGGATGCTGGGCGGCAAGCTGGAGAACATCGTGAATGGCGTGCGAATGGTGCACGAGATGGGGTTCTGGTTGGAGATCGTCACCCTGATCATCCCCGGCTTCAACGACAGCGACGAGGAACTGACCGACATCGCGCGCTTCCTGGCAGGAATATCGCCGGATATTCCCTGGCATGTGACCGCCTTTCACAAGGACTACAAGATGCAGGACCCGGACAACACCACGCCGCAGACCTTGCTCCGGGCCGCCGCCATTGGCGAGGCGGAGGGACTGCGCTACATCTACGCCGGCAACCTGCCCGGCCGGGTGGGCAGGTACGAGGACACCCGGTGTCCGGACTGCCAGGCGACACTGATCCGCCGCTTCGGCTACCGGATCCTGGAGGACAGGTTATCCGGGCGGGGACGCTGCCACCGGTGCGACCAGGCGATTCCCGGAGTCTGGCTGAAAGAGGGCGGGCAGTAGAATCAGCCTAGCTGTGCAGACGGAGCTCAGCCGCCGAGAACTCTCGTGGGTGATCGGCGGCCCCCAGGGTGGCGGGATCAACGCGTCCGCCGAAATCTACGCCAAAGCCTTGATGCGAGGCGGGCTGCACGTCTTCGCCAACATCGAGTTCCACTCCAACATCATGGGCAAGCACAGCTATTACCGGGTCTCCGCGGCGCCGGTCCCGATCCGCTCTCACGTGGATGACATCCACATGCTGGTGGCGCTCGACCTCGAGACCCTGTTCGGGGATGCCATCGAGCGAAAGCACTACCCGAGCCACCAGGGCCACGTCCATCGGGTGGCCCCGGGCGGCGGGGTGGTTTACGACGCGGACCTCAAGATCGAGATCGACCGATTTGGCCGCGACGACATCCAGTTCTACCCGGTCCCCTACCTGGAGGTGCTGGACCAGGCCCTCCAGCGGTTGGGAAAGGGGGGCCAGTCCCGCAAGTACATCGTGATGCGCAACATCGTCGCCCTGGGCGCCTCGGTCGGCCTGATCGGTTACGACGAGGAGCTGCTCCTGGATGCGATCCGGGACAGCTTCAAAGGCCGTAAGGCGGAGGCAGCCGAGATGAATGTGCTCGCTGTCCAGGCCGCGGCCGAGTACGCCCGGTCGCAGTTCGTAAAGCGCCCGGAGCGCCAGATCCAGGCGTTGCCCGTCCCCCAGCGAAAGGCTCGGATCCTGATCAAGGGCGTGCAGGCGGTCGGGATCGCCAAACTGAAGGCGGGGCTCGGCCTGCAGACCTACTATCCGATCAGCCCCGCCACCGACGAGAGCGTCTACGTCGAAAGTAAGGGGCCGTCCTACCAGTGCACCGTCGTGCAATGCGAGGACGAGATAGCGAGCATCAACATGGCGGTGGGTGCCGCCCATATGGGCATTCGTGCGGCCACCTCCACGGCCGGACCGGGCTTTGCGCTGATGCCCGAGGGCGTTGGCTTCGCCGCGATCACGGAGGCGCCTGGCCCTGTGATCTTCCTCTGGCAGCGCGGCGGCCCGAGCACGGGACTCCCTACCCGCACCGAGCAGGCCGACCTCCAGTTCGCGCTCCATCCCGCCCCCGGGGACTTCCCCCACATCGTGGTCGCCTCCGGTGATATCGACGAGGCCTTTGCCGACAGCTTCGAATCGTTCAACTGGGCCGACCGGTATCAGGTTCCAGTCATCGTCCTCCTGGAGAAGTTCCTGGCCTCGTCCCTCTACACCGCTGACCGGCCTGACATGAGCCGGTTGCGAATAGACCGTGGAATGCTCTATCAGCCGGCAGCTCCTGACAAGGATGGCTACCGGCGTCACGCGCTCACCGCCGATGGCATCAGCCCCAGGTCCCTCCCCGGCACGGCGGGCGGGATCTTCTCGACCACCAGCGACGAGCATGACCCGCAGGGACATATCACAGAGGGCATCGACAACAGAATTGCGATGATGCGCAAGCGGATGGCGAAGCTCGAGACCGCCGGAAAGGAGATCCCGACTCCATTCAAGTTCAAGTTGCACGGACCGGCGTCCGCAGACCTCACCCTGGTGGGGTGGGGTACCACCAAGGGCGCCATCCTGGATGCCATGTCCGAGATCGAGGCCCAGGGCCGTAGCGTGAATTTTCTGCAGATACGCATGATGCGGCCGTTCCCCGCCGCCGACGTCTCTCAAATCCTGGGTGCCGCCCGGACCGTGGTGCTGATCGAGGGCAATTTCTCCGGCCAGCTGGGGGCCCTGGTCCGGGAGCACACCGGCCGGGATATGGCTCACCGGGTCCTCAAGTACGATGGACGGCCATTCTCACGCAATGAGATCGTCGAGGGAGTGCAGACCGCGATCAGCGAGCGGAAGAAGGAGGTAATGGTTTCGCATGCCTGAGGCCGCCACCGCGCCGCGGAAGTTCACCCTTGGGGAGTACAAAACCGACGTGCATGTCGACTGGTGCCCAGGCTGTGGAGACTTCGGCATCCTGAGCTCGATCCAGCAGGCCTTTTTCCAGCTTCAGCTTCCGCCGCATCGGGTGGCGCTGATCTCCGGCATCGGCTGTTCGGGCAAGACCCCTCACTACGTCGATACCTACGGCCTGCACACCCTGCACGGTCGAGCCCTTCCGGTGGCGACTGGCGCGAAGCTCGCCAATCACCAGCTGACGGTGATGGCGCTGGGTGGAGACGGCGATGGTTACGGCATTGGAGCCGGCTACTTCCTGAACAGCGGCAGGCGCAATCTCGACATCACTTACGTCGTCTACAACAACGGCGTCTACGGGCTGACCAAGGGACAGGCGTCCCCGACCCTGCGCAAGGGTCTAAAAACAAAGTCGATGCCCGAAGCCTCGATCCAGGAAGGGATCAACCCGATCGCCGTCGCCCTGGGCGCCGGCTACACCTGGATCGGTAGGGGATACGCGCTCGACGTCAAGCACCTGGTCTCCTTGATCACCCAGGCGATCACCCATAAGGGAACCTCTTTCCTCGATGTCTACCAGACCTGTCCCGTGTACAACGACCTGCGGACCAAGGAGTGGTATGCCGGTGAGGATATCGGTCACTCGCGGCTGCGCCGGCTCGATGCAGAGGCGGACTGGGATCCGGTCGTCCACGATCCAGCGAACAAGGACGAGATCGTGCAGAAAAAGGTCCGCGCTCTGGCGGCCTCTTACGACAACGATGACCGGCTGGCCGTCGGTGTCTATTACAAGATCGATCTGCCCACCTACGACGACCAGCTGGCCGGCAAGATTCCAGCCCTCAAGGAACATCCCTTGATCGACCTCCCGCTGTACGAGCGGGATGTCGAGCCTCTGTTCAAAGAGCTCGAGTAGCCCGGTCCTCGGGCTACTGCAGGTTTCCCCGGTATGCGCCTGCTCGCGGTCAGCGATGAGATCGAGGACCAGCTGCTCGACGAGCGGACAGCAGCCGCGAAGGGACGCGTCGACCTCGTCATCGGCTGTGGCGACCTGCCGGCCGACTACCTCGATGCCCTGAGCTGCCGGTATTCCGCGCCCCTTGTGTTCGTCAGGGGTAACCACGATCCTCCTCGCGGGCAGGGCGGCTACCCGGTCGGCGCCGAGATCGATGGGAGGGTGGTGCGCGAAGGTGATCTCCTGATCGCCGGCCTGGAGGGCTCGCTCCGATATAGCGACGGCCCCCATCAGTACCGCGAATGGCAAATGCGAAACAAGGTGATCGGTGTCCGGCTGCGGCTGTGGCGGCGGCGCCTCGATGTGCTGATCACGCACGGGCCGCCGGCCGGCGTGCACGAGGGGCCTGACCGGGCACATCATGGGCTGGCTGCCGTACGCCAGGCTGTGGACTGGATGCGTCCGCAGGTGTTGCTGCACGGGCACGTGCACCCGTACGGGCATCCGATTTCCGATGCGCAAATGGGGGAGACCCGCGTCATCAATGTGGTCGGCCATCGCCTGGTGGAGGTGGTCCCGCGATGAAACAGCTGCGAGCGGGGATCGATTTCCAGTCCGCCCGTCTGCAGGGTTTCTTGACAGAAGCCGCCTCCGTCTTTCGCCGAGACCCTAAGCCGCTGCTCTCCTTCGATGAGGTTCGCAGAGCCGCCCGGATGGAAGGACAGGCCTATCGCGGTCTGACCGAGGTGCCGCTCGCCAAGATCCGTGGATCGGTCGACCGCCCCAACGACTTCGACGCCTCGTTCCTTCCGGTTCGATCGCACCTGCGCGAACGCTGGGCCAGGCTGGATGCCGCCATGCGGAGCGGGGAGGCAATCCCTCCGATCGAGGTCTACCGCCTCGGCGATGTTTATTTCGTGAAGGACGGACATCATCGCGTCTCGGTTGCCCGGCAGCTCGGCTGGGAAACCATCCCGGCGCGCGTCATCGAAGTCCGCACCCGGGCGCCGCTCACGGACGACATGGATGCCGCTGAGCTGCTCAAGGCCAGAGAGTATGTCGATTTTCTGGAGCGCACCCGGCTCGACCGGGTCCGGCCGCAGGCCTCGATCGAGGTCAGCAGGCTCGGCCGCTACGACCGGATCTACGAGCACATCCTGGGCCACCGCTACTTTCTCGGGCTCGAGCGCCGAGGCGAGGTCCCGATCGAGGAGGCCGCCGCCAGCTGGTACGACAACGTCTATCAGCCGATCGCCGAGCTGATCCGGGAGTATGGGATCCTCGAGCATTTCCCGGGCCGAACCGAGGCTGACCTGTACCTCTGGATCACGGCTCGATGGCTCGAGCTGAGCCGCGCCGGAAAAGCGGCTGGACCAGCCGAGGCGGTCGCAGACATTCTCTTCGAGGCCGAAGGAGCACCGGCGCCGCCGCCCCTCCAGGAGCAGCTCCGCCGCTGGCTGGGGCGGCCCCGACGAGTGATAGACCTCCCAGCCCGGCTGGCCCGTCGAGCTACTAAGAGTTAGGGTTCAGGCTTCGCCGGTCTTGCGCTTCTCGGGGTAGGCGGCATTGATTTCGGCGCGAACCCGGGTCTTGTCGGCGTCGCTCTTGAAGTAGTCGTAGTTCCAGGGTATGAACCGTTTCATCTCAGCTGGCACTTCATCTTCTGGATAGATGGCGGCCACCGGGCACGGATCCACGCAGGCGCCGCAATCGATGCACTCGTCCGGATTGATGTAGAGCATCCGGTCCTCGGAGCCACCGTCGATGATGCAGTCGACCGGGCAGACATCAACGCAGGACCTATCTTTCAAGTCGACGCAGGTCTCGGTGATGATGTACGCCATCAGATCGAAATCCACTGTAACAAAACTGTCACTGCGCTGAAGAGGTAGGCAACGACGCCTTCGGCAAGGCCCGATGGCGGCCCGCGTTACCCTCTCGTGGCCCTGCCCAGACCCGCGCCGCAGCGTGTCGTGTTCAGGCCAACCCGGCGAGCCTCTTGGGGAACCAAGATCTTTGTCCTTCTGGTTTTTGGACTCGCGGTTGCGGCTGTCGTTTACTTTCTGGTGGTCGTCATGCCGGCTCGAGTTGCTACCCTGGCGCGGCAGGAGTCAGGGGAGCTGGCGGCGGCCCGGGCCGGGGCCGCCACCGTCAACGCCTCGCTGACCACGCTCTGGAACGATATCGATGCCCGGGGTAGCATGAGCTTGACGCCGGACCGAATCACGCAGGACCTGGCCCTAGCTCAGAGCACCGAGAAAACGGCGAACGACGCCCTCGGCCATGTCCAGGCGGCCCAGGGCTACCTGGCGGAAGCGGACGGCATCCCGTTCCAGTTTCACCATCCCGCCTTCATAGCCCAGGACCAGCCCGCTCTTCACCACCTGGAGAAGTCACTCCAGGCCGCCACCCGGCTCACCCACGGCGCCACCCTTCAACTCAGCGTCGCCCAGCACATGCTCAATGACTGGCAGTCCATCTTGACCCAGCTCAATCCCAGCCTGGCGGCCCGAAACTGGGCCCGGGTGGCCACGACGGCCGGAAGCCTCCAGACCGACCTGAAGTCCGAGGCGACCGCGGTCCAGAACCCCGAGTCGTTTCTGGATCCGCTATGGAGCAGATGGACGGACGCGATGGCCGCCTACGCGACCACCGCCCAGGCCTACAGCCAGGCGTACGCGTCCGGCCAGTCGCAGACGGCCCAGCAGCTGGGACGGACCCTGGCGGCGGAATCCGACCAGATGGGCGCCGCCCTGGCGGCGGCTCAGGCCGGGGCCGGGGCCTGGCAGCAAAAGACCATCCAACCCCTCCTCGACACGGTCAACAAGGAGCTTTCAGCCGGGAGCTGACCCTCGCCCGCCGAGCGGCACGCCTTGCCTGGGCAATTGCCGCGGCATAAAATCGAGACACGTTCGCTGAGGGAGGGAAGGAGGTACCCCAGTGATCCACTGGGCCGTTGTCCTGCTGGCGTTCAAGCACGTCTATCAGCCGGTCGGCGACAATATCGTGCTTTCGGCGATCGTGGCCGCCGCTCCCCTGTTTGTCCTCTTCATCATGCTTGCCTTGCTGCGCCTGCCGGCCTGGATGGCGGCCCTGACGGCGATGCTATCCGCTGGCGTCCTGGCGGCGATCGTCTGGGGCATGCCCCTGGGCCTCACCGTCTCGGCCACCACCGAAGGCATGGCCTTCGGGCTCTGGCCGATCAGCTGGATCGTCCTGAACGCCGTCTTCTTCCACAACCTGACGGTCGCCAGCGGCGACTTCGACGTCATCCGCCGGTCGCTCACCAGGTTGACCGAGGACCGCCGCGTCCAGGCGTTGATCGTGGCCTTCTGTTTCGGAGCCCTGATGGAGGGAATCGCCGGGTTCGGAGCTCCGGTCGCCATCTCGGCGGCGATCATGGCAAGCCTTGGCTTTGAACCGATCACCGCCGCCGTCCTTGCCCTGCTGGCGAACACCGCGCCGGTGGCATTCGGCTCGATCGGCATCCCGATCGTGACCCTGGGTGGATTGACCGCCGGCATCATCGGGCACGGGCCTGCGGACCAGACGGCCGTCACCTTGGCCCTCTCGGCGATGGTGGGTCGCCAGCTCCCCCTGTTCTCCATCCTCATCCCGGCCTTCCTGATAGTGGTGCTGGCCGGCTTCCGGCGTATGGTCGAGGTCCTCCCCGCCGTCCTCACAGCGGGTGTCACCTTCGCCGTGGTCCAGTTTCTGATTTCCAACTTCGTCGGGCCCGAGCTGACCGATGTCATCGCTGCCCTGGTCAGCATATGCGCCGTGGCCCTCTTGCTCCGGAGCTGGCGCCCTAAAGAGATCTGGGGCTTTCCCAGTGACCGGGCTCCGGCGCGGCCGGCGGTAGCGCGCAGCCTTGGGGCCGCGGTCGCCCAGGTGGCCGACCCGCCGCGGCGGGTGGCGGCCGCCTACTCCATGTACGTGATCCTGGTGGTCGTCATTCTGATCGGGCAGATGGGGAACCTTCCGTTCTTCAGCGGCCACCCTCCGAATGACCCCAAGACCGCTCTGCATACCCCGGCCAATATCACCGCCGACCTCAAGTGCGGATCGCCGGCCTTCAAGCTCTGCGCGAACCCGTGGCTAGGCCCGGCTCCAACCAAGGACCCCCAGGCCTTCAAGTTCCCCTACTGGAGCTTTCAGTGGCCCGGCAGCTATACGACTGTGAACGGAGTGCCAAAGCCCCAGATCTTCCGTGAGCCTCCGATCGTCAAAGCGGAGACTGCCTATCCGCTGACCTTCAACTGGGACTTCCTGTCTGCAGCAGGCTCCCTCGTGCTCTTCGCGAGCATCGTCGCCTACCTCGTGATGCTGGCCAGGGGTGCGCGTGCCAGCATCTTCTTTGCCACCTACGGGCGGACGCTCCGGCAGCTGGCTCTGCCGATCGCGACGATTGCTTGCATCCTCGGCATAGCCCAGGTGATGAACTACTCGGGGATGACATCCACCCTGGCGCTGCTCATGGCCAAGACCGGCGGGCTCTTCCCGTTCTTCTCGGCCTTTATTGGCGCGCTTGGCGTATTCCTGACGGGGAGTGACACATCCTCGAACACCCTGTTCGGTCCAATGCAGGCGCTGACCGCCCAGCACATCACCGTGGGTTCGGGTCATCTCTCACCCGTGCTAGCCGCGGGCACCAACTCGTCGGGCGGGGTCATGGGAAAGATGATCAGCCCCCAGAACCTGTCGGTGGGTGCCGCCGGTGTCGGTCGGGTTGGGTCGGAGGGCGAGATCTTCCGGCGGACGATCGGGTACAGCCTGATCCTGACAGCCGCCGTCGGCATTGTCGCGCTACTCGAGGCGTACCTGGTGCCGGGGATCATCCCGGCGGGTCCCTGAGCTCCTGCGTGGAAAGTGAACGGCTTTCTCGCCGCCTGAAGGCCGTGGTCGGTGAGCGGTATGCGTTCACCGACCCGTACGAGGTTCGCCTTTACCAGTACGACGCCAGCCCGGAGACCGCGCTTCCCGACGCGGTCGTCATCCCAGGTAGCGCTGAAGAGGTGGCGCAGGTGGCGCGCATCTGCGCTGAGGAAGGCGTTCCGATCGTAGCCCGCTCCGGGGCCAGCAGCCTCTGCGGCGGCACCGTGCCGGTCGAAGGCGGTGTCGTGATCACATTCGCGCGGATGGACCATATCCTGGAAATCGACCTGGAAAACCTGCGCGCCGTCGTTGAGCCGGGCGTCGTCAACCTGGCCCTCTCACAGGTCCTAAGGCCTCGTGGTTTCTACTACGTACCCGACCCCTCCAGCCAGGGCGCCTGCACCATTGGGGGAAACGTCGGCACCAACGCCGGCGGCCCGCACACGTTGCTCTACGGGGTCACCGTCAACCACGTCACCGGGTTGGAGGTTGCGCTCACCACCGGTGAGCTTCTCCAGCTTGGCCCTGGCAAAGCCAGCGAGCTGAGCGGCTACGATCTGACCGGGCTCCTTTGCGGGTCTGAGGGGACGATGGCGATCGTGACCAAAATCTGGGTGCGGTTGACCCCCGTGCCGCCGGTGAGCAAGACTCTGCTCGCCGTTTTCGATGATGTCACCACGGCCAGTAACGCGGTCTCCACCGTAATCGCTAGCGGCATTCTGCCCGCCGCGATCGAGATGATGGACCATCTTTCTATCCAGGCGGTGGAGGCCGCCTCTCATGCCGGGTATCCGCTCGATGCCGGCGCCGTGCTCCTGCTCGAAGTCGACGGGATCGCGGAGGTCGCGGGAGACGTGGCCCGCCGGATGGCGGAGTGCTGCCGAGCCGAGGGGGCCCGCGAGGTGCGGCTGGCCCGGGACGAGGCCGAACGCCAGGCACTGTGGAAAGGACGCAAGGGTGCTTTCTCGGCGATGGGCCGGCTCTCGCCCGACTTTTATGTGATGGACGGGGTCGTCCCGCGCACCAGGCTCCCGGCCACCTTGGACGCCATCGGCAAGATCAGCGAACGCACGGGCTTCAAGATCTGCAATGTTTTCCACGCCGGCGATGGCAATCTGCATCCCCTGGTCCTCTTCGATGGTTTCAAAGAGGGAGAGTACGAGCAGGTGCTGCGGATCGGAGATGAGATCCTGAAGCTCTGTGCCGACCAGGGCGGCTCGATCACCGGCGAGCACGGGATCGGGCTGGAAAAGCGAGAGAACATCCGCTATGTGTTTTCCGACCAGGACCTGTCCGTGATGGATCAGGTGCGGCGCGTCTTCGACCCCGGCCTGCGGATGAATCCGGGAAAGGTGTTTCCTGCCGCCGGCGGCGAGGCGAAGCCGGCCGTCAGGATGCCCGCCGGCAAGACTACGGGGCGGGCTGGCCCCGGTGACGAGATCTGGGTGTGAAAGCGCAAGTCAGCCGGGTGCTGCCAGGGCAGGAGATTGGCGTTGACGAGCAGCGCGAGCTCGCCGTCGACGGCCTGACTCCCGCCAGGGTGATGCGTCCCCAATCACCCCAGGAGCTGGCCGAAGGACTGCAGGCGCTGTCGGCGACATCGGCTGCGGCCGTTGTCCATGGCGGCGACACCCAGATCGGGCTCGGATCACGGCCCGCACGCTACGACGTGGCCCTCTCTACGACGCGTCTGTCCCGCCTGCTCGAGCACGAGCCTGCTGACCTGACCTGCCGGGCCGAGGCAGGCATGCGCGTCGGAGATCTGCAGGCGATCCTTCGCGCACACGGTCAACGCCTTCCCCTCGATCCGCCGCGTCCCGAGAAAGCCACCCTGGGCGGGATGGTTGCGGCCAACTCGAGCGGACTCAGCCGGGCTCGCTACGGGGGCGTTCGGGATTGGGTGATCGGAATCGCGGTCGCGTACCCCAACGGCGTAATCGCACGCGCCGGTGGCAAGGTGGTCAAGAACGTGGCGGGCTATGACCTGATGAAGCTGCACACGGGCGCGCTGGGGACGCTGGGCGTCATCGTCGAGCTCAACTTCAAGGTCCAGACCACGCCTGAAGCGGACGACACCATGCTGGGGCACTTCGACCAGAGGGGCGACGCACTGGCCGCCGGTCGCTGGCTGGCGCGCCAGTATCTGGCTCCAGCGGCGATCACCGTCCTGGACCGGGAAGTGCTCCAGGAGTGCGGGTTGACCGCGGACTGGCGCTGGACGCTGGCCATCCGGCTGGAGGGCTACCGGAGGGAGGTCGAGATCGCTCGCGACCAGGCCGCCGCCGCGGTGCGTGACCACGCCGGCCGGGTCGAGTCGGAGCCGGCGCCGGCGCCGGCCCGGTTCTGGGAATCCGTCCGGGACTGGACGCTTGGCCAGGACGAGGCCGTCCTCCTCTACGCCACGACCAGCCTTTCAGGTCTTTCCCCGGTAATCGACGTGGCTGGATCCGACAGCCGGGTCATGGCCGAACCCGCCTCGGGAACAGCCTATGTCCGGGTGGCCCCCGGGGCGGCGGTCGGTCTCCTGGATCGCATGCGTGGCGCCGTGAAGGGCAGCGGCCAGGTCGTGGTCCGCCGTGCGCCCACCGCCTCCAAAGACGAGCTCGACATCTTCGGTCCGCCGCCACCAGGCTTCGCCCTGATGCGGGAGCTGAAGCGGACACTCGATCCGAATGCAATCCTCAACCCGGGTCGATTCGTCGGCGGCATCTGATGGCTGCTCCTGCCCGCCTCGACTTCAAGCATGAGCTCGAGCGGTCCGGGGTCCCCACCCCCGTCCCCGACATCGACATCGACCGCGTCCGCGACTGCATTCACTGCGGGCTGTGCCTGCCCAAGTGCCCGACTTTTCGGATTCTCCATCACGAGGGCGACAGCCCGCGCGGGCGGATGTGGCAGATCAAGGAGGCAAGCCTCGGGTTGGTCGAATTCGACGACCCTCGTTTTCAGGCGCACATCTACCAGTGCTTCAACTGCCGGGCCTGCGAGACCGCCTGCCCGTCGGGGGTTCAGTTTGGCGCGGTCATGGAGATGGCCCGCGCCCGGACGCCGCCACAGAACCGGCGCGACCGGATGGTTCGCCGGATTCTCCTGAACGGCCTGCTGCCGCACCCGTCTCGGTTGGCGCTGGCCGGCCGGTTGTTTCGCGCCACCCGGGCCATCGGAATCCCGGCGCTCCTGCGCTGGACCAGGCTGTGGAAGCTGGTTCCCCTTGGAAAGTTCGCAGCCTTTCCGCCGCCCGGCGACCGTTCCCCCTGGCGATCGCCCCTGCCCAAAACAACGCCTGCGGTCGGTGAGCTACGCGCCCGAGTCGGCCTGCTGACCGGCTGTATCCAGGATGAGATGTTCCACGCCACCAACCGGCGGACGGCGCGGGCGCTGGCCGAGAACGGCTGCGAGGTGGTGGTGCCGCAGGATCGAGTCTGCTGCGGGGCGCTCGCCTCGCACGCTGGCGAGGCGCGCACCGCGCACCGGCTCGCCGAGCAGACACTCGACGGTTTTGCCAGAGCCGGCGTGGACACGGTGATCGTCAATGCGGCGGGCTGCGCGTCGAACATGAAGGAGTACGGGATCCAGCTCCGCAGCGACCCGCAGAAGCGGGAGGAGGGGGTCGCGTTCTCCAGGAAGGTGCGGGATGCCAGTGAATTTCTTCACGGGCTGGGCCTGCGGCCGCCGCCCAGGTCCATCCATTTAAAGGTCACCTACCAGGATCCATGCCACCTTGTCCATGGGCAGCGAATTCACCGCCAGCCACGCGAGCTGCTGCGGGCGATCCCGGGGATAGAGCTGGTCGAGATGGCAGAGCCGGACTGGTGCTGCGGCTCGGCTGGGATCTACAACCTCACCCACCCGGAGATCGCTGAGGAGGCGCTCGGCTGGAAAGTTCAGCACATTGTGGAATCCGGCGCCCGGGTGGTTGCTTCGGCCAACCCCGGCTGCATCGTCCAGATCGCCATGGGCCTGCAGCGCGCCGGCCACCAGATCCCGGTAGTGCACGTCATGGACCTTCTGGGCTGGGCATACGGCGATGAGGGGCCGGCGCCGCCCGCGATCGCCAGGGCGCTCGACTGAAGGCACTGCGCGTGCCGGGCGAGGCGCAGGATCCGTGGCTGGACGAGCTCGCGGCAACTCTCTGGGAAAAGCCGCAGTTCTCGATGGTCCCGATCGATTACGAGGCGGTGCCCTTGCGCCCATATGCCGGACCGCCGCTTGGCGGCGAGGGGCTTCGCCTGGTCTTCGTGGGGATCCCATCCGACTACGGGACGGCTTTCCTCCTGCATCTGGTCCAGCGACGCGTCAACCTGGCGGCTGTGGTTTGCAGCACCCGATGGCAGCGGACTCATCCCAAGGCCGACCTGCTGGCGCGCATTGCCGGACACCTGGGAAGACCGGTCGAGGTGGCCGCCAACGCGAACGCGGAGCCGTTCACACGGAGCTTGCGTCGCTACGAACCCGATCTCGTGATCATGGCCAGCTTTGACCAGATCTTGTCCGCCGACACCCTGGCCATTCCCCGGCTGGGCTGGATCAATATCCATCCCTCCTTGCTTCCCCGGCATCGTGGTCCCGAACCGCTGTACTGGACGATTACGCAGGGCGATCCCGAAGGAGGCATCACCCTGCACTGGACCGTTCCCCAAATCGATGCCGGCCCGATCCTGGCGCAGCGCCGGACACCGGTGGCCGCCGACGACACGTCCGGCACCCTGTGCAAACGCCTGGTAAGCCTTGGCATGAATGCCCTCGATGAAACCCTCGATCGCCTGGCTACGGGAAACCCACCGACCGTACTGCCAGCCGTCGGTGCGGGTAGCTACGAGCCACCTGTTCGTCCGGCCGCGATCAGCTGGAATCTGCCGTTCGACCAGGTGGAGCGACTGGTCCGGGCCGGCCAGCCGGATCAACCGCCCTACTTCGGCTGGCGGGGCGAGCGCCTCTACCTGCTGTCTCTCAGACGGCTTCGAGATCGAGGCGGGGAGCGGCTCGGCATCCTGGAGGAGGTCGGCGAGGGGCGGATCCTGGCCGCCCTGAAGGATGCCGTGGTGGAGTTCTCAGCGAGTCGTACCGGGCATTCCCACGCGCTGCGGCCGCTACGCCACCAGGAGTTTCCTTAGGAATCCGCTTCAGCGTTACGGCCCCGTTACGCATCGCCAGTGCCTCCCTGGCCGGACTCGCCCCTATAATGGTCTGGTAATGGCTCAGGAAATGATCGAGAACGACACCGATTTGATCACCATCACGGACTCCGCCCTGGGCCAGCTTAAGGACCTGCTGGCCAAGCAAGGGCACGCCGAGCTCGGCCTGCGCGTCTTCGTTCAGCCGGGCGGCTGCTCCGGCATGTCCTACGGTATGGGGTTCGAGGATCACGCCGAGGATGGCGACGCCATCACCGAGTATGGCGGCGTACGGCTGTTTGTGGATCCGGTTAGCGCCCGCTACATCAAAGGGGCCGAGATCGACTTCGTGGATCAGCTGATGGGCGGAGGATTTACCGTTCACAATCCGAACGCCGTCTCCAGCTGCTCTTGCGGGAGCTCATTCGACACCGGCGGCGACGGCGGCACTGCCCGCGGCTGCCAGCACTAACTCCCGCCAGCACCAACTCCCGCAAGGAACTGGCGTCCGCGCTCAGCTAAACGGAGTGCTGTTCGCCCCGATTAGCTGCTTGAGGCTGTGGCTTGACCCATCCAGACAACGGCGCTACGATTTTGCCCCATCGCTTCGCGCAAAATAATCCGCAAGAGGAAAAGCATGGCCCTGCAGCCTCGGATCCTTATGGTCGAAGACCATCCGGACGTTGCGGACCTCTACCAGCTGAAATTGCAGCTGGAGGGCTATCGGGTGGCCGTCGCCGCCGACGGAGCCTCCGGTCTCGAGCTGGCGGGCAGCCTTCGTCCTGACGTGATCCTCCTCGATATCCACCTTCCCATGCTCGACGGGATGCAGATGCTGGCTGCCCTGCGCGAAAGACCGGATACCCGTGACATCCCGGTGGTCGTGTTCACCGAAGACGAGAGCCGCGAGCTCATGGAGGAGGCCGAGCGGCTGGCCGCGGCAGCCTACCTGGTGAAGGCCAACGTGCTCCCGAGCGGGCTCGCCCAGGTGGTAGCGGCCGTGCTTCGGGACGCTCCTGCGCGCGTCGAGACGGCCGCCGATGTCATCATCCAGGCTTCCTGAAACCGCATCCCTCCTGAGAGGCCACGGCCGGCCTTTTCATCCTCCTTCCAGGATGTGGACCGCGCGGAGGTTTCGGTAGAGCTCGTCGTAGTCCAGCCCATAGCCGACGACGAACTGGTTCGGAATGTCGAAGCCCTTATACGCGATCGGCACCGGCTTGACCCGTCGCTCCGTCTTGTCGAGCAGCACGCACAGCTTCAGGGAGGCCGGCCGGTGACGTTGGACATGGTCGAAGAGGAAGGACGTGGTCAGGCCGGTATCGATGATGTCCTCGACCATCAAGACGTCTCGACCCTCGATATCCATGGTCAGGTCCTTGAGCAGTTGGACGTGGCCGGATGACTCGGTGCCGTGCCCGTAGCTGCTCACCGCCACATAGTCGAAATTAACCGGGATGGTCAGGCTCCGGCTCAAGTCTGTGGCAAAAACCACGGAACCCTTCAGCACTGAGAGAAGGATCAGCGGACGGTCCACTTTGCCGTAATCGGCCGAGATCTCGGCGGCCATCTCCGCGACCCGCTCCTGGATTGCCGCAGCACTCAGGAGCTCGCGTCCGAGGCGGTAGGTGCTGGCGGTGAGCGCGTCTGCGATGACCCAGATTCTAACCGCCGCTAGGATGGAGGAGGCGTGCAGACCTCGATCGCCCCGGTGAACATGCCGGCCCCCGTCGTCGGGCTCTTGCAGGCAGCCCTGGTCGCCGAGCTCACCGTGGTTGGCGAAGGCGGACGGTTGCGGACCGATCCGATGATCCCGTTCTGGGACGGCCGCCACATCCTGATGACGTCGAGCATCCTTTTCTCTCGCAAGCTCCAGGACATCAAGGCGAATCCCAGGGTCTCCCTCAGTCTCTCCGACCCCGTTGGTGTCCCGGCCAATCCATTCTCACGGGCCACCATCCAGGGCGACGCGCGGGTCATCGACGAGGACCTGCACCAGGGTTGGTTGCGGGTCCTGCCGCTCTGGGAAGCGAAAGAGCCGATCATCAAGACTCTGCTCGCCCCTCTCCAGAGGCTCGGCCTGCCCCTTTTCTGGGAGCGAGCCATCATCGAAGTCACGCCCAAGCGGGTGCTCTGGTGGCCGCAGGGCGACACGACACGCGAACCGGAGGTCGCGGATTTGCGGGGGGCGCCTGTATGAAGGTTGCCGACGCGCTTCCCCGGCTGCCGAACTTTTCGCATGCCATCCTGGTCGTTCGCGACGATGCCGGCTACCCGCTCAGCGCTGCCACCGCCTTCAGGGTGATCGACGGCGGCATCGAGCTGGCCCCCGTCAAGACCGGCGAGAACGTAATTCGCGACACGGCTGACGCCCGCCTGGTCTTCAGCCATATCCGTCCCTATCCAGGTGTCGGGTATGACCAGCGCCGCTACATCGAGCTAGGGGGCGCCCTGAACCCGGCTGGCGCCGGCTGGCGCTTCGTTCCCCGGACCGCTCGCGGCTGGGATGAGCAAGACCTGTCCTTCCCTGAACTCTGCCAGCGGGCGCTGCCACAGGCGCGACGCTACCTGGTGCAGCTCAGCGCCGAGCGAGGCCACGAGGTGCGGCCCCAGATGGCCCTGGGGTGGCGGTTCTTCCTGGCCACCAGGCTGCCCTTCCTGAGCGCCACGATCGTGCCAGTCTTCCTCGGCCTGGCGGCGGCTGGCTACGACCGCCGATTCTCCATCGGGCTCGCGCTGCTGACCCTGCTGGGGGGCGTCGCGATCCACCTGGGACTGAACGTTGCGAACGATATCTTCGACACGCTGAGCGGAGCCGACGAGGCCAACTTCACTCCGACCCAGTTCAGCGGCGGCTCACGCGTGCTGCAATATGGGCTGGTCAGCCTTCGCCAGATGGCGATCATCGCCGCCACCTGCTACGCCATCGCCATCCTGATCGGACTGATCCTGGTACTAGCGACCGGGCCTGGTCTTCTCTGGGTCGGCGTCGCCGGCGTCCTGATCAGCTACTTCTACACCGCGCCGCCGCTGCGCCTGGTACACCGAGGCCTTGGTGAGGTCTGCGTCGCGCTTGGATTTGGCCCGATCATGACGCTGGGTGCCTACTTCGTGCAGACCGGCCATTACGCACTGCGGCCCCTGGTCCTTTCGATTCCAGTCGGCCTCCTGGTGATGCTTATTCTGTACGCGAACGAGATCCCGGACCGGGGGGCGGATGCGAAGGCCGGCAAGCGAACCCTGGTGGTACGAATGCCGAAGGACGCGGTGCTGCTTGGATAT
>VBDY01000106.1 GCA_005882775.1 Chloroflexota bacterium
ACGATCTTGCCGAACATCTGGATGAAGCGCCTGTAGGCGTCGAGCGCGAACCGGCGGTCCCCGGTCAGCTTGGAGAGGCCCTCGAGGGTCTGTGGGTTGAGCCCAAGGTTGAGGACCGTGTCCATCATCCCGGGCATGGAGAACTTCGCCCCGGACCGGACGGAAACCAGCAGCGGGTTGCGCGCGTCACCCAGCCGCTTGCCGGCCTTCTCCTCGACCTTCTTCAGGGCGTCTGTGGCCTGCTCCCACATTCCGTCAGGGAATCGCTTGCCGGCGGCGTAATAAGCGTTGCAGGCCTCGGTGGTGATCGTAAAACCCGGCGGGACGGGCAGTCCGGCTCGGGTCATCTCCGAGACGCCGGCGCCCTTGCCACCCAGCAGGTCGCGCATGTCCTTGTTGCCTTCTTCGAAGAGATAGACCCACTTCCTCGACGTCGTGGGCCGGGCCTGAGCCGTGCGTTCAGCCGTGATAGCCATGCGGGATCCTCCTTGCCAGTACGTCAGCCAGGATAGCAAGCTACTGAAAGATCACTGCCATGTCGTCGAAGTCGGCCCAGGAGTTTTCGAAGGTCGCCTTGCTCACCCAGTACTGGGTGCCGTGCCAGGGGTCGTTGACCCTTACCTGGGTGTCCGAGATCCCGCTCAGGATGACGGTGTGCTCGTCCAGCGAGTACTGGATGCGTCGGCCATCCCAGGCGGTCCAGGAGCCGACGGCCGGGTGGAACCAGCCCACCTCAACCCAGACCTGGACCGGGTGCCGGTTCGCCAGCGCCTGGTAGACGAAGCCCGCGGAGTATCCCTCGCCCGCCGAGGCTCCCGGCGAACCGTGGCTCTGGGCAATCGACAGGATCAGCGGGTAGTAGATTCCATAACCGGTCGGGATCGAGTCAGAGCCGTTGACGTCGCCGACGAAATTCGTGTATGGATTGCCCCACTGCAGGATGGTGTGATTGGCGCCCATCACCGGCGGCCTGGTGTCCGGGTTCTCGTTAGCGAACAGGTCGGATTGGCTGTAGTAGTGGCCGAGCGAGGCCAGCGCCATCTGGAGGGCGGCGGTTTCGCAGTCGAGCGCCATCGCCTGGCGATAAACAGGTACCCAGAACGTGGTCGCGTCTGCGCCGGTGCGGATCTGCCCGGATAGCGGTTCCCAGTTGCTCCAGCGGTACCACGACCAGATGTGCCAGAGCGCGCTGTCAGTGCCCCGCACGAAGACGTCGGCACGTCCGCTCGCCAGCGATACCGAGGGCGCCGACGTTATCACGCCGCCGACCGGCTGCCAGTTACCCCAGCTCGCGCCGTTGAACGACCTCTGCCAGAGCCGGCTGTCGGTCCCCTCGACGTAGAGGTCGACCTGCCCCGTCGCCGGTGAAACCGCCCCCGGTCCGGAGACGATCGGGCCGCCCAGGCTCCGCCAGCCGCCCCAGGCGCTGCCGTCGAACGCTATCTGCCAGGCCTGGCCGTCGCTTCCCTTTATGAATACGTCGATCCGCCCGGCGCCCGCCGAGACCGCCGCTGGGCTGGACGCGAGCACACCGCCCAGCTCCTGCCAGCTGCTCCAGGTGGCGCCGTTGAACGAGCGGTGCCAGAGCTGGTCGTCGGTGCCGCGGATAAAGAGATCGAACAGACCCGGCGCGGCTAGCGAGACCCCCGGGCCCGAGCGGGCAATTCCGCCGAGGGCAGACCAGCTCTGCCAGCTCGTGCCGTCGAAGGTGCGTTGCCAGAGGTCGTCGTTCAGGCCGCGGATGAAGACATCGATCCGGCTGCCCGGCGAGAAAACCGCCTGCGGATCGGCGGAGAGGACGCCGCCGAGCGACTGCCAGCCGCTCCAGCCTCCCTGCACGTAGCTTCGGTACCACAGCGCGTCGTCGCTACCGCGCACGAACGCGGTTAGCCCGGCGGTCCCGTCGAGCCCGGGTCCCAGGAGGTCCGTGCCGGCGCCGATCGGGCCGCCCAGCGATTCCCAGTTGCTCCAGCCGCCCGCGTACCAGCTGTGCCACAGGGCTGAATCGCTGCCTCGGGCAAAAAGGTCGATCCTGCCGGCGGTCAGCGAGACCGCGTTGGGCGCCGAGGTGAACACGCCTCCCAGGGGCTGCCAGCCTCCCCAGCTGGCGCCGTCGAACGACAGCTGCCAGAGCTGCGAGTCGGTGCCGCGCATGAACACGTCGAGCTTGCCCGGCGCCGCGGAGGCCGCGCCCGGCGCGGACCCGAGCGTGCCACCCAGTGCTTGCCAGCCACCCCAGGCTCCGCTGCGGAACGCTTTGTCCCAGAGCTGCTGGTCCGTCCCGCGCATGAAGACGTCCATCTGGTTGGCGGCTGCTGATGTCGCCGCCGGGTCCGAGTCGAGAGTGCCTCCGAGGTCTTCCCAGGTGGTCCAGCTGACGTTGAACGACCGATGCCAGAGGTGGTTGTCGCTTCCGCGGGCGAACACGTCAAGAGTCCCGGCGCTCATCGACGTGGCGCTCGGAGCCGATGCCAGCAGTCCGCCGAGCGAGACCCAGCCGGCCCAGCTCGTCCCGTCGAATGTCCGCTGCCAGAGGTCATCGCCGGTGCCCCGGATGAAGACGTCGATCCGGCCTCCGCTCGAAAACACCGCGCGCGGCTCGGCCGTCAGGACACCGCCCAGCGACCGCCAGGGACCCCAGGCGCCGCTCTGATAGCGGCGGTGCCAGAGCGCATTGTCGGTGCCGCGGACGAAGGTTTCCAGGTTGGCCGTACCGCTGGCCGCGGTGGCCCCCGCTCCGGGGTTCAGCATCGCCACGCCGGCCGCCACGCCCAGGGCGGCCAGGCCGGCGGTGAGTCGCTTTCTGGCCTGGGACACGGCCTCTCACCCTACACACCCGCGATCACAAGTCAAGGTCGCCGGGATGACGGTTTGCGATAATTCTCGCGATGGACCTGGAAAAAAAACGGCTACTCGTCACCGGCGGCGCTGGATTCCTCGGCACCCACGTGGTGGGGGCGCTCCGCAGGCGGGGCGCCGGCAGGGTGGACGTTCCCCGCAGCGCCCAGCACGACCTGACCCGCGAGGGCGTGGTCGAAGCCCTGCTGGACCAGACCCGGCCCGAGATCGTCATCCACCTGGCGGCCGTGGTGGGCGGGATCGGCGCAAACCAGGAGAACCCCGGCAAATTCTTCTACGACAACCTGATGATGGGCGCGCTCCTGATGGAACACGCCCGCCGCCGGGGGATCGCCAAGTTCGTCGCGGTCGGGACCGTCTGCGCCTATCCCAAGTTCGCGCCGATTCCGTTCAAAGAGGAAAACCTGTGGGACGGCTATCCGGAAGAGACCAACGCCCCCTACGGCCTGGCCAAGAAGATGCTGCTGGTCCAGGCGCAGGCATACCGCCAGCAGTACGGCTTCAACGCCATCTACCTGCTGCCGGTCAACCTCTACGGGCCCGGTGACAACTTCGACCCCAGGTCGTCGCACGTGATCCCGGCCCTGATCCGCAAATGCCTCGAGGCAAAGGAGGCTGGCGCTGACCGGATCGTGGTCTGGGGCACAGGCCGCGCCACTCGTGAGTTTCTCTACGTGGAGGACTGTGCCGAGGGCATCGTGCGCGCCACCGAAGCCTACGATGGCCCGGACCCGGTCAACCTCGGCTCGGCCCACGAGATCACCATCGCGGACCTGGTGACGAAGATCGCCGCCATCACCGGCTTTACGGGCGAGATCGTGTGGGACAAATCGAAGCCGGACGGTCAGCCCCGTCGCAAGCTCGACACCTCGAGGGCTGAGCGTCTCTTCGGCTTCGAATCACACACGAACTTCGACCGCGGTCTTCGCGCCACCATCGAGTGGTATGTGGCGAGCCGCGCCCAGGACCTGGCGGCAGCCAGGGCCCGCTAGCTTACTCGCCCAGCAGGTCCTGCAGCTTGAACTGGGCGGCCTGGAAGCCGCGGGCGGCATTCGCCACCCAGGCATGGCGGAAGTACCGTCGTCTCGCCCGGTAGCAGTCCTCCAGCGAGGCGCGCCGGTTCGCCTGCGTGAGCGAGTGCTCGTGCACGGTGAAGCGGCCTAAGGCAAAGGGCAGCACCAGCGGCGGCTCGACCGCATGCAGCCGGACCCAGAGGTCATAGTCCATGGCCGCCGGCGTCGCCTCGTCAAAGCCGCCGGCCTGCAACGCCAGGTCGCGGCTGAAGATGACCGCGGGACAACCGACCGTGTTGGTCAGCGGAAGCAGGAAGCGAGTCAGCGGGTGCAGCATGTTTCGGTAGACCCCGGCGCCGGTCGGCCTGCCGTTCGGGCGTCTGGTCTCGCACCGCCCCACCATCCACGCCGGTGACCGCGACCCGATCCGTTCGAGCACCTGAGGATACCGCCACCAGTAAGCCTGGTCGTCCGCACCGCACCAGTGAATGTACCGGGTGCGGATCGCGTCCAGCGCATCGTTCAGGGCGCCGGACAGGCGCGGCCGTCGCTGGTCGACGATGGTCGCCTTAAGAGCGTGATGGTTCAGCCAGCGCTCCAGCGCAGCGCGCGTTGACCGGTCGGCCGGGTCGACCGCGAAGACGACCGGCTGCGGACAACCGTCGAGCCATTTCAGGGCGTCGCTCTCGATCAGTTGGGCCGCTTGCCGCATCGGGATCAGCAGGGTGCAGTCAAGCGTTGGTGCTATGCCGGAATTCTACGTGCTGACGGTTTCGTGCCAGAGCCCGTTGTCCAGGCCGTGGACGAAGACGTCGACCCGACCGGACGCAGGCGCAACCGCGGCCGGCTCCAGGTTGAAGACTCCTCCATTCGCGGCGTCTCTATTCCAGGGCTGCCAGACCGACCCGTCCCACCAGCGGTGCCACAGTTGCGAGTCCGTGCCGCGCACGAAGACGTCGAGCCGCCCCGAGCCAAAAGAAGCAGCCGCGGGCCCCGAGCCGAGCGTGCCGCCGAGCGCCTGCCAGCCGCCCCAGCTGGTTCCGTTGAAGGTCAGCTGCCACAGCTGCATGTCCCTGCCCCGGATGAACACGTCGAGCCGGCCCGACCCCGAAGACACGGCTGCGGGCTTGGAGCCGAGCACGCCGCCGGCACCGGCCTGGTTGCTCCACGCACCCCAGGTGCCGGCGTTGTAAGTCCGCTGCCATAGCTGGCCGTCGGTCCCTCGGACGAAGACGTCGAGCCGCCCGGCGGCGGGCGACGCGGCGGACGGAGCCGACCCGAGCACGCCCCCGAGCGGCTCCCAGGCGCGCCAGCTGACGCCGTCGAATTGCTTGTGCCAGAGCTGGAGGTCCGACCCGCGGATGAAGACATCGATCTGTCCGTTCCCCGAGCTAACGGCCGCGGGGTCGGCGGAGAGCACACCACCGAGCGACTCCCAGGCCTGCCAGCTGCCGCCGCGGAGCGAGCGATGCCAGAGCTGGCTATCTTTGCCGCGCACGAACACATCGATGGCGCTGGTACTCGCCGCCGCAACCGCCGGGGCGTCATTGATCGGACCACCGAGCGATTCCCAGGACACCTGGGAAGATCCACCCCAGGGGGCCAGGCTGGGCGCGTAGAGGAATTCTTCGGCGTTGTATCCGTAGCCGTTGGCAGTGGTGACCCAGGCGGTCCCCACGTAGTTGTATGCGCCCAGGATGTTCGCCCGGTGCCCTGCGCTGTTCATGTACATGGTGTTGACCTGCGGGTCGTCGATGCCGCTGGAAATGTACGCGATGTTTTCGCCTGCCCGGGTCGATTGGTTTCCGCAACCGAGGTCGAGCGTCGGGCCATTCGTATGGCTGAGGCTGCCCTGGGCGGCAATCCGCTGCGCGTTCTGCAACGCGATTGACGCCAGGCACGGGCTCCAGGTCAATGGCCCCAGGCCGTTCGCGGCGCGGTCCTGGTTGATCAGCGTCTGCAGGGCCGAGCCATCGAGCGCGACCGCCGATGGCGCGGTCGCATGAGTGGTCCTGGCCTCAACCGATATCCCCGAGGCCGCGAGCCACACCGCGCTCGCGATCGCGACTGCGGCCCAGCCGCCGATATGTCGTCGCACGCAAGTACAACGCGCCCCGCTCGGCGACGGCTTGCATGATTAACCGATCGGTGACACTACGAGCCGCTGATCGTCACATGCCACAGAGCATTGTCAGTTCCGCGCGCAAACACATCGAGCAGGCCCTGCGATCGTGCGGCCACGCCCGGACCCGATGCGATGACGGCGCCTGCGTTGTCGCGATTCGTCCACGGTGTCCATACGGTTCCGTCCCACCAGGTATGCCAGAGCTGTCCATTCGTCCCGCGCGCAAAAACATCGAGACGGTTTGTTCCCCAGGAGCCGGCGTCTGGACCGGACCCGAGCACGCCACCGAGTGGCTCCCAGTTGTGCCATGCGTTGCCGTCGAACCATCGGTGCCAGAGCTGTTTGTCGGTGCCGCGGATGAAGACGTCCATCCGTCCTCCACCCCACGAAACCGCCGAGGGCTCGGCGTCGAGGACGCCCTCCGGGGCCTCTTGTGTCCAGTTGCCCCAGGTGCCGCTAAAGGTTTTATGCCAGAGCCGGCGGTCGCTGCCCTCCACGAAAACATCAAGGCGGCCGGGCGCCGGCGAGCAGGCATCCGGCGCCGAACCGAGCACGCCGTCGAGTCCCTGCCACGGGCCCCAGTTGACACCGTCGAAGGTTCTCTGCCAGAGCTTGCTGTCGGTGCCGCGTACGAACACATCGATTCGCCCGTTTGCCGACGCCACCGCGGACGGATCGGATCCGATCGGACCCCCCAGCGATTCCCAATTGCTCCAGGCACGGCCATTGAACCAGCGATGCCAGAGGGCGTTGTCGGCGCCGCGGATGAACACGTCGAGCCGGTTTGGCCCCGAGGCCGAGGCGTCGGTCCCGCTGTAGAAGAGCCCGCCCAGCGATTCCCAGGTCTGGTTCGATCCGGTCCCGCTCAGCGACGTCGACTGAGGGCTGTCCGCGGCATCGTCCGTGACAGTCAGCGCTCCGCTCCGGACGCCGGCCGCCTTGGGTGTGAAGTCCACTCCGAAATTGCAGCTTGTGCCGGGCGCCAGCACGAACGGCGGCGCCGGACATGGCGACGCCTGCGATGTCTGATCCGCGACGAAGTCACCGCTGATCGAAACGTTGGAGACGTGTAGAGGAGCGGTCCCCGAGCTGCTCAGGTTGACCGTCTGCGCGGGGCTGGTCGTCCCCACGCGTTGCGACCCGAAATCGACAGCGCTCGGCGAAAGGCTCGCGCCCGGTGTCGGATACGGACGCGGTAGCGACCACGCCCCGCGGCCGTGCGTCCAGGCCACCAGGTAGACATCATTCTGGGTCAGGCTGAGTGTTTCGACGCGCACATTCGGCAGCCCGGCGCTCCCGAGCGGGACCCAGTTGTCCGCAACCACCGTTCCCCCGTTTGCGCCGCAGGTGGCGCAGGCGAGCGCGCCCGTGTCCGTGCCGATGTAGAGGTTCTGCGGCAGGAGAGGATCGACTGCGATACTGTCCACCACCAGGCTGGGCGGCAGCGTCGTCGAGATCGGCGACCACTGGTCGGTCGTGATGTTCCCCGTGTGCCAGACGCGGTTACCGGTCAGGGAGCCGATGGTGACCCACGCCTCCACCCCGTTCAGCGGGTTGATGGCCAGGCCGGTGACCCATGCGTTGCCACTGTCGGCCGCGCTCGTCCAGAGCGGCAGGTTCCTGGTGACATCGGTCCAGGCTGGCGCCTGGGACGATGCATTCGCGCTGAACCAGACCTTGCCGAACCAGCTGCCCGTGAGCAGAGTCCCGGGGAATTTGCTTCCCCCCAGCGCCATGGTGTTGACGAAGTCCGACGGGTGAGGGTCATTCACCGCGCCGGTACCGTTGGTGAGGTCGCCGCTCACCGCGGACCAGGCTCCTGACGCGGTCGTCCCCCCGGCGGGCAGGCCTCCGGTTGTGGTGCGATAAACGCGGCTGGTCGCCCCGTAGAGCCGAGCCGTGCTGGCGGCCGTACTGGTCGGGTCCATCACGAACGGCGCGATGAACCCGGTTGGCTCTGAACAGGAGGGGTCCGAGCTGTTCGTCGGGCAGGGCGCAACCTCAACCTCGGGCCCGGTACCGGAATAGTCGACCTGGAAGATGTCAAGCGACGTCCCCTCGGCGAAGATCGTGCTCTTACCGGGGATGATCGCGGTCCACCCACCGTCGCCGTCCAGCTGCGAGACCCAGGGGGCGGGCGCCGGGCCCTGCGGATTGCCGGCCGTGCCGTTGTCCTGCGAGCCTCCGCTCAGGTGCGTCAGGTCGATCGCCGTTCCGGAGTAGAACTGCGTGATCGGGAGCGCGGCGCTGTGATTGTGCCAGTCCGCGGCGGTGCCGGTCCCACCGAGATCTGTCGTCGAGTAGACGCCCCCGTCGTTTCCGGCGTAAAGGGTGCCGCCGTCGAAGGCAAACGCGTGGAAGTCCGGGTGCACCACTCCGCCGGCGTAGGCCTTACCGACATCGACGAAGCTGGCGCCGCCATCACTCGTGGCCAGCATGGTGACCCCTCCGAACACGGCGTGGGCGGCGTTTGCCGGGTCGACCGCGACCGCGTTGTTGTACCATCCCTGCTCGCCGGGCCCGAAGTAGTCCTTCAGGGTGGCGTTGTTCCCCGGCGTGATGGCGGCCCAGCTGGCGCCGCCATCGGTGCTTTTGATGACTTCCTCAAGCTGGCCGAACGCGAACGCCGGTGAAGACGAGGCGCAAGCCGCCACTGCCGCGAAGACGGTATGGTTCGGGCCCACCCCCACGCCGATCCGGGTGACGTCCGCCGGAGGGTTCGCGCCCGTGGCCGGCCACTTCTGGGTCCAGCGGGCGGGCGAGACCGAGGTGTCGAGCGTGCCGATCGCGCCCGGACCGGGCGAGGTCCGGCACGACGTGGTCATGGCCGCCCAGAAAAGCGTCGCGGTCGATGGATCCTGGACCAGCGCATCGAAGTGTCCGGACACCGCGGGGGTCGCCGGCCAGGTCACGCCGGCGTCGGACGACTGGAAGAGTCCCTGACTGGTTGCCGCCACCACGGTGCTGCCGTTGACCGCCAGCCCGGTGAAGTAGGTCGGCTGCGCGGTGAAGGTCGCCTGGCCGTAGAGCGTCCAGCCGTTTCCACCCGGACCGCTCTTGAGAACGCCCTGGCTCGGTAGGCAGTCCTGGCAGCGGTTACCCTCCCCGGTCCCGGCGTAGACAGTTTCGCCCGAAGGCGTTGTCCAGTCGATCGCCAGTGCACCGATCGCCAGGGTTGCCTGGCCGTCAGTGTTCGTCGACCAGCTCAGGCCGCCGTCCGGGCTCCGCCAGACGCCGCCGTCCGAGGCGCCGGCGTACACGGTCGAACCTCTGGCCGCCAGGGCCGTGACCCGGCCGGCGCTCGGCGAAAAGGTGCTGAGTCCGTTGATCGGCTGCGGACCGAGGAGAGTCCAGGTCCCGCCCAGCGGCGTCACGGCAGCCCGGGGCGCGAGGGCCCGCTGGACCAGGCCGCCT
>VBDY01000107.1 GCA_005882775.1 Chloroflexota bacterium
GGAGCAAATGTCGCCGCCCTGCTGCGAGCCGGCGTTGCCTGCGGCTGGTTCGGCATCCAGACCTGGATTGGGGGCGAGGCCCTCTACACCCTCGCCGGAGCCCTGTTCCATGAGAGCTGGACCAACTCGTCGATGCTGGCCGGCCAGCACTGGACGCTCTGGCTGAGCTTTGGCGTCTTCTGGATTCTCAACATCGCGATCATCATGCGCGGCATGAACGCCATTCGCCGATTTGAAAACTGGGCTGCGCCCTTCGTTCTGCTGGTAGCGCTTTTCCTCCTCGTTTGGATGACCAGCAAGGCAGGCGGCCTTGGTCCCATCGTCACGCAAAACGGCACGGTCGGCTGGGGTGGTTCCTTCTGGAAGCTCTTCTTCCCCTCGCTGATGGCGCAGATCGCGTTCTGGTCGACCCTCTCGCTCAACATGCCGGACTTCACGCGCTTCGGCAAGAGCCAGCGCGCCCAGGCATTCGGTCAACTTCTCGGGCTCCCAACCACGATGACGATATTTCCGTTGATCGCGGTGCTGATCACGTCGGCCACGGTGGTGGTCTATGGCTCCCCGATCTGGGACCCGATCGCCCTCACGGCAAAGTTTTCAAGTCCGATCGTGATCGTGCTGGCGCTATTCACGCTGGCGGTGGCCACCTTGTCGGTGAACATCGCCGCCAACGTGGTGAGCCCTTCCTACGACTTCTCGAACGCCTGGCCCAAGGCAATCAGCTTCCGAGTCGGAGGGTTGATCACCGGGGTGCTCGGGATCATCATCCAGCCCTGGCGGCTCTATTCGGACCCCCACGTCTACATCTTCACCTGGCTCGGCTTCTACGGTGGCGCCCTGGGCGCTATCGCCGGCGTCCTGATCGCTGACTACTGGGTGAGGCGAAATACGGAGCTGAAGCTGGTCGAGCTGTACAAGCCGGAGGGAGAATACGCTTACAGCGCAGGGTTCAACTGGCGAGCTCTGGTGGCGCTCGTTGTCGGCGGTGTGCTGGCGGTGGGGGGAGCCTACACGGCCCCCGGAACGCAGGGACCTTTCCCCGCAAAGGGCGTGATCCCCTTCCTCTACCAGCCCGTGACCTTCTACGACTACAGCTGGGTGGTAGGGCTGGCCGCGGCATTCCTCATCTACCTCGGACTCTCCTCGCTCTTCCCGGCCACGGGCGTGGCCCGGCGGCGTCCGCAACCGGCGACCGTCTAGCGACGCGATAGTCTCGGAGTGGAGCTCCTTCCTCGCGGCGGGAGCTCCACCCTTTCAAGGAAATGGGCAGACTGAGTTTCGGCGTTTGCTTTGCTCCCGACCCGCCGGTCTCGCGCTGGGTCGAGCTGACCCAGCTGGCTGAGGCCAACGGGTTCGAGTACGCCTGGCTATTCGACTCGCACGTTCTCTGGGAAGAGGTCTACCCGATCTTCACCCTGATGGCGGCCGGCACCAGCAAGATCAAGATAGGTCCCTGCGTGACCAACCCGGGGACCCGCGACCCCACGGTCACTGCCAGCGCGCTTGCCACCCTCAACGAGATCTCGCAGGGCCGGATGGTGATGGGTATCGGCCGCGGTGACAGTGCCCGGCGGGTGCTTGGGCAAAAACCGGTCAGTGTGGAGCAGATGGAGGCGGACTGCCGCCTGATCCGCGACCTGGCCGCGGGTAAGGAGGTGGACTACGACGGCACCCGGATCCGGCTCAAGTGGGCCGAACGCGAACTCCCGATCTGGGTGGCGGGCTACGGCCCCAAGGCTCTGCGTGCCGCAGGTCGGGTCGCCGACGGTGTGATCATCCAGCTGGCGGACCCGGACATCATCAGCTGGTGCCTGCGCTGGGTCAAGGAGGGTGCCGAGGAAGCGGGCCGTTCCTTCGACGACATCCAGGTGCAGGCGGCCGCGCCCGCCTTCATCTCCGGCAATCTCGAGCAGGCCCGGGAACAGGTCCGCTGGTTTCCGGCGCTGGTCTCCAACCACGTGGTCGACCTGCTCAAGAAGTACGACGCCGGGGACCTGCCCAAGGCCCTCACAGACTTCATCAAGGCGCGCGATCATTACGACTACGCCGAGCACGCCCAGCGGGGGGCGGCGCACGCCGCCTTCGTCACCGACGATGTTGTGGACCGCTTCTGTGTGATCGGCACTGTCGAGGAATCCCGCCGGCGGATCGAGGAGCTGGCAGCGGTCGGGGTCGACCAGTTCAATCTCTACCTGATGGTGGACAAACCCGAGACCATCATCGCGACCTACGGGAAGGACATCATTCCGGCGTTCGCATAAGGAGGCGAAATCTGCATGGCGACGGTTCGAGCGGCACTCATCCAGGCGCACGCCAACATGCCCAAGGAAGAGGCGGTCAAAAAACATGAGGGGCTGATCGCCCAGGCCGCTGCCAAAGGGGCAAAGATCACCTGCCTGCAGGAGATCTTCCACGGGCCGTATTTCTGCGCGGAGCAAGACCCCAAGTGGTACGACACTGCGGAGCCGGACGATGGGCCGACCGTGTCGCGCATGCGGGAGCTGGCCAAAAAACACAACATGGTCCTGGTCGTCCCCTTCTACGAGAAGGCTCAGACCGGTGTCTACTACAACACGGCGGTCGTGATCGAGAACGACGGCCAGGTGATCGGCAAGTACCGCAAGACCCACATTCCGCACGTCGGTCCCTGCTTCTGGGAGAAGTTCTACTTCAAGCCCGGCAATCTCGGGTACCCGGTCTGGGACACGTCGGCCGGCCGGGTTGGGATCATGATCTGTTACGACCGTCACTTTCCTGAGCCGGCTCGTGCGCTCGGACTGAAGGGGGCTGAGCTGGTGTTCAACCCCTCGGCCACGGTCAAGTCCCTCTCGCGCTACCTCTGGGAGCTCGAGCAGCCCGCGCATGCGGTCGCCAACGGGTTCTGGATCGGCGCCATCAACCGGGTGGGCATTGAGAAGCCGCTCAACGATGCCCAGTTCTACGGCTCGAGCTATTTCTGCGACCCAAGGGGGCGGATCATCGGGAAGGCATCCGAAACCGAAGACGAGGTCCTGGTCTGCGACCTGGACCTGGACATGATCCGCGAGGTCCGAAATACCTGGCAGTTCATCCGGGACCGCCGGCCGGAGACGTATAGCGAGCTGGTCGGTGCCCTGCCGTGAAGACCCTGATCAAGGACGGAACGGTCGTGACCGCGAACGACACCCTCAGAGCTGACGTGCTGATCGAGGACGAGACGGTGCGCGCGATCGGGACCGGGCTGGGCGCCCAGGCCGAGCGCGTGATCGACGCCTCCGGCCGGTATGTCATGCCGGGTGCGGTCGACGTCCACACCCACATGGAGTTGCCCTTTGGCGGGACCTTCGCGTCCGACGACTTTGCCACCGGAACGGCCGCCGCGGCCTGGGGCGGCACCACCACCATCGTCGACTTCGCAGTGCAGACCTTCGGCCAGAGCCTGCACCAGGGAATCGAGCAGTGGCACAAAAAGGCCGAGGGCAAGGCGCACATCGACTACGGGTTCCACGTGATCGTCCGCGAGGTCAATGAAGGCATCCTCAAGGAGATGGACCAGCTGGTCCAGGAGGGGGTGCCGTCGTTCAAGCTGTTCATGGCCTACCCGGGCGTCTTCATGCTGGACGACGCCTCCATCTTCCGCGCCATGAGCCGGACCGCCTCAAACGGCGGCCTGATCATGATGCACGCGGAGAATGGCGGCGCCATCGACGTCCTGGTGCAGCGCTACCTGGCCGAGGGCAAAGGTGACCCCATCAACCATGGCCTGACCCGACCAGCCAGCATGGAGGGCGAGGCCACCAGTCGCGCCATCGCCCTGGCCCGCCTGGCGGATGTCGCCGTCTACATCGTCCACCTGAGCTCAAAGGACGCGCTCGACGCGGTGCGTGCGGCCCGGGACGACGGCGCCCCCGCCTTTGCCGAAACCTGCCCTCAGTATCTCTACCTCAGCCTGGACGACCTGGCCCGTCCCGGGTTCGAGGGTGCGAAATACGTTTGCTCGCCGCCGCTGCGGCCCCAATCGCACCAGGCGGATCTCTGGAAGGGGCTGCTCCAGGACGACCTGCAGCTGGTGGCGACCGACCACTGTCCTTTCCACTTCAAGGAGCAGAAGGAGATGGGACGCGGGGACTTCTCGAAAATTCCGAACGGCCTTCCCGGGGTGGAGGACCGGTTCAGCCTGATCTTCCACGGAGGCGTTCACTCCGGCCGGATCAGCCTCAATCGCTTCGTCGAGCTGGTGGCGACCGCGCCAGCCAAGATGTTCGGGCTCTATCCCAGGAAGGGCACGATCGCCCCAGGAAGCGACGCAGACATCGTGATCTTCAATCCGACTGTAGAGCGAACGCTTTCCGCCAGGACGCACCACATGAACGTCGACTACAGCTGCTATGAAGGTATGACCGTCCGGGGCCTGCCCGAAGTCGTGATCCAGCGCGGGAACGTGCTGGTGGAGAAAGGCGCGTTCCAGGGCAAGAAGGGAGCCGGCCAGTTCCTCCGGCGCAGCCCCTTTCACGGCGCCCCATTGAGCGAACCGGCTAAGGTGGAGGCCAGCGTATGATCGCCACCAAAACCGTCGCCAGCTACATCGGTGGCAGGTTCCGTGAGTCAAAGGCGACGACGGTGGATCAGATTCCCAACCCGGCCACGGGCGAGACGATCGCCAGCCTGCCCTACTCCACGCGCGATGAGATCAACGAGGCGGTGGCGGCCGCCAAAAAAGCCTTCCCGGCGTGGAGCGACACGCCCGTGCCCGACCGGGCGCAGGTGATGTTCCGGTTCAAGGCGCTGTACGACAAGCATTTCGAAGAGCTCTCGGCGCTGGTCACGCAGGAGAATGGCAAGACCCTCGACGAGTCGCGTGGCGAGCTGAAGCGGGCGATCGAGGTCATCGATTTCGCCTGCGGCGCTCCCACTCTGACCATGGGCACCAACCTCGACCAGATCGCTCGCGGGATCGACGAGGAGCTGACCCGGTTCCCGGTGGGGGTTGTGGCCGGGATCACCCCGTTCAACTTCCCGAACATGGTGCCCATGTGGATGATCCCGGTCGCGATCGTGTGTGGGAACACATTCGTCCACAAGCCCTCACAGCTCACGCCCCTATCGGCCATCCGGATCGCCGAGCTGCTCAAAGAGGCCGGCCTGCCGGATGGCGTCTTCAACGTGGTCCATGGGGCCAAGGAGGCGGTCGACACCCTGCTCGAACATCCAGACGTGGCCGCCGTCTCCTTTGTCGGTTCTGCCACTGTGGCCGCCGACATCTATCGAAAGGCAGCTGCCAGCGGCAAGCGGGTGCAGGCGCTCGGAGGCGCAAAGAATCACATCCTGGTCATGGACGACGCCGACCTCGAGCTCTCCGCGCCGCATGTGATCTCGTCCGCTTTCGGTAATGCCGGTCAGCGCTGCCTGGCCGGAAGCGTCGCGGTGGGCGTGGGAAAGGTCGGGGACGCGCTTGTGAAAGAACTTGCGAAAGAGGCCCGCGACATCAAGGTTGGGCCGGGGACCGACGCCTCCACCACCATGGGGCCGGTGATCCGGGCGGAGCGCAAGCGGAAGCTGATCGAGTACATCGACGGGGCGGAGGCGGAGGGAGCGCAGCTCGTCTCCGACGGACGCCAGGTCTCTTTGAGCGACGGCTTCTTTCTCGGTCCGACGATTTTCGACCGGGTCACCCCGAATATGAAGGTCTGGAAGGACGAGCTCTTCGGTCCGGTACTCTCCGTGGTCCGGGCTTCGGACATCGACGAGGCGCTCAGCGTTCTGAACTCGAGCACCTACGGCAACATGGCCTCGATCTTCACCAGCTCGGGAAAGAACGCCCGCGAGTTCAAGCGCCGGGCGCAGGCCGGCATGCTGGGGGTGAACATCGGGGTGGCGGCGCCGATGGCGTTCTTCCCCTTCACCGGCTGGAAGAATTCGTTCTTCGGCGACCTGCATGCCACCGGGCAGGACAGCATTCGTTTCTACACGCGGCACAAGGTCGTGACCACCCGGTGGCTCTAGAGACGACGAGCGCCCGCGCCCACGTGTTGAGTGCAGAGGAGATCATCGCCCTCTGCCGGCAGTACACGCTCTATGACTGGATGGCGCAGTCCGCCGCCGATCCGATCGCGGTCGACCATGCCAAGGGTGTCTATTTCTTCAGCACGGATGGCAAGCGCTACATCGATTTCAACAGCCAGCTGATGAGTGTCAACGCCGGTCACGGCGACCGGCGGATCATCGATGCCATCAAGCGTCAGGCCGAGCAGCTGCCTTACGCGAATCCGTTCATGGCACATGAGCCGAGGGCCCGCCTCGGTCAGAAGCTCGCCGAGCTGCTGCCGGGTGACATCGACAAGGTCTTCTTCACCCTGGGCGGAGCGGACGCGAATGAGAATGCCGTCAAGCTGGCCCGGGCGGTCACCGGCCGCCAGAAGGTCGTGTCGCGTTACCGCTCCTACCACGGCGGTACCGGGACGGCCATGGCGATGACGGGGGATCCGCGCCGCTGGCCCAACGAGCAGGGAACCTCGAGCGTGGTTCACGTTCTCGATCCCTACCACGGTCCGCAGCGGGAGGTCGACACCGCTGAGGAGGCGCTCAGGTACCTGGAAGAGACAATCCAGCTCGAGGGTCCTCAGACCATCGCCGCCTTCTTCCTGGAGACTGTGACTGGCACCAACGGTGTCCTGATCCCGCCGGACGGCTACCTCCAGGGCGTCCGCGAACTGTGCGACCGATACGGCATCCTGATGGTCTGCGACGAGATCATGTCCGGGTTCGGCCGCACCGGAGAATGGTTCGCGGTCGACCACTGGAAGGTCGTGCCCGACATGATCACGATGGCGAAGGGATTGACCAGCAGCTACGTCCCGCTCGGCGCGGTCGGGATGCGGCCACGGGTCTATGAGCACTTCGAGAGGAACGTCTTTTACGGGGGGCTGACCTACAACAGCCACCCGCTGGCGTGCGCCGCCGCCCTGGGCACCATCCAGGCGTACGAGGAGGACGACATGATCGGCAACGCCCGGCGGATGGGTGAGGTCATGCGCCGGCATCACCAGGAGCTCCAGCGTAAGCACCCGTGCGTCGGACTCACCCGCTCGATCGGGCTGTTCGGCATCCTGGAACTCGTCCGCAATCGCAAGACCATGGAACCTCTGGCGCCGTTCAACGGCAGCTCGCCGGAGATGCAGGCGATCGGCAAGTACCTGCGCGAGCACGGGCTCTACACATTCGTGCGCTGGCACACGATCATGACCAATCCGCCGATCTGCATCAACGCGGCGGAGCTCGCCGAGGGCTTTGCCATCCTCGACAAGGCGCTCGAGATCGGGGACGGCGCGGTTAGCGGCTGAGGACAGCCGGGCGCACCCGGCAGGAACAGTCGCTGCCATGAAGCTGGTCCGCGACGATCCGGCCCGGCCCGACCCCGGCTTCGCCGAACTTTACGCGCGCCTTCCCGACGCAACCGACCTCTGGCCCTGGCTTGACTGGTCAAAACAGGCCGGGGCGCCGGTGCTCTACCTGGGGGTGGGCGCCGGTCGGCTAGCGGTCCCCCTGCACGCCGCGGGCATCGAGCTGGTCGGGGTCGATTCGCATCCCGGGATGCTGGCCCATCTGCGCCGGCGGCTTTCCGGCCTGGAGCTGATTCGGTCGCGTATCGAGGACCTGCGCCTCGATCGCCGCTTCGAGCTTGTGATGGTGCCGTCCAACATCCTCTTTACCCGGGCACGCCTGGAGCGCGCCGCCGCTCATCTGGCCGCGGATGGTCGCCTGGCTTTCGAGCTGGCCAATCCACACTGGCTGCGTGCCGGCGCCGGTACCGGGGTTCGGATTGCCAGTATGGGCGAGCGATCGGCACGGCTCGAGATCGACTACCCCCTGCCCGACGGTGAGGTCTACACCCAGCAGGCGAGGTTCGCACTCGTCTGGCCGGAGCAGCTCGAGGGCTGGCTCTCGCGGTCTGGATTGGCACTCCAGCGGATGCTTGGTTGGCCGGACCGTGACCTCGCGGGCAGTCCGACCTTCTACGGGCTGGCCGGTAAAGTAAGCCGCGGAGCAGTGTTGGATGCCTGAGCAGCGAGACTGGCGGCGCGCCGGTCGTGTGGTGCGGCGCGGCTTGGAGCGACAGACCGAGGACCGCCAGCTGCTCGAACGGGGCCCGGCCGCACCGGAATTCCTCGAGTCCGACCCATGGCGGGTGCTCCGCATCCAGGCCGAGTTCGTCGAGGGCTTTGATGCGCTGGCGACGGTCGGCCCGGCGGTGACGTTTTTCGGCTCCGCACGAGTGGGCGAAACCGATCCCATGTACGGCGCCGCGCGCCAGCTGGCCGCCGAGCTCGCCCGCGCCGGTTTCGCCATCATCACCGGGGGCGGACCCGGCATCATGGAGGCCGCCAACCGGGGGGCGCGCGAGGGGAACGGCCTCTCCGTGGGCTGCAATATCGAGCTTCCATTCGAACAGAGCCTCAACCAGTACGTCGATCTCGGCATCGAGTTTCATTACTTCTTCGTCCGCAAGACGATGTTCGTCAAGTACGCGGAGGCTTTCGTGATCTTTCCAGGGGGATTCGGGACTCTCGATGAGCTCTTCGAATCGCTCACTCTGATCCAGACGGGGCGCATCATCCATTTCCCTGTGGTCCTCTTCGGCGCCGACTACTGGCGCGGATTGCTCGAGTGGATCCGGGGCAGGGTGCTCGCGGAGCGCAAGATCTCGACCGACGACATGGACCTGATGGTGGTCACAGACGACATCAAGCAGGCCTGCGACGTGGTCCAGCAGTTCTACGCCAGAAAGCTGGAAGCCGCCCGACCCAAGGAGCGCGCGCGACCCTCAAAGAGCGACGCCCAGTGACCGAGTCCGCCGTCGCGGTCTCGTTTCTGACCGACGGCGGCCAGCCGGCCGAGCGGACCGCAACCGAGCTGACTGAGTTTTTCCAGGCCGCCGGCAAGAGCCTG
>VBDY01000108.1 GCA_005882775.1 Chloroflexota bacterium
ACTCCCAGCGCCAGGGCGACCGCAGGGTTGAAATAGGTGATGATGGTCGCGCGTACGGGTCCCACCTCGCCGATCAGAGCAAAGAACAGGAGGAACGCCAGGGCCGTGCAGATCACCCCGAGAGTCGCCACCGCCGCCAGTACCTGCAGCGATGGGAGCTGGTTTGGCAGCTGTGCAATACCGAAGGGGGCATACACCAGGGCGGTGAGCGCGACCGATGCGGCGACCACCCCGACCGAGGGCAGCGACGACAAGCGGCGGGCGATGATCATCGGCCCGATCGCGTAACCGAGAGCGACCAGACCGACCTCGCCGACGGCTCGGAGGTCGCTTCCCGATACGTCGAGCCGGAGGAGAGCCGCTACGCCAATGATGCCGACCACGAGTCCGGCGACGCGCCGGCCCTCAAAACGCTCGCCGCCGGTGATGCGCATGAGCAGCACCCCGATCAGGGGCACGGCTGCAATCAGCAGACCGGTCAAAGAGCTGGACAGGCGTCGCTCGGCGTCGGCGAGCAGCAGCCAGGGCAGGGCCACCTCGACGACCGTGTAAAGCAGGACCATCCGCCAGTACGGGATCAGAGGTGCTAGGCTCCCTCGGGCCGCCGCCAGCGGGAGCAGCAACGTGGCACCGACTGCGGTCCGCAGAAAAACCAGGGTGGCAGGCGTGACCTCACCCACTGCCACTTTGATCAGCAGGTAGGGAATTCCCCAGATGACGCACATCGCCACGAACAGAGCCCAGCCGCGACGCGTCACGCGATGGCGACCGGCTGCTCCTCGGTCTGCGGCTGCTCCCGGGCTGCCGCTCCGCGGTTGCGGGCGAACAGGCAGGTGACCGCTGCAGCCAGCACGACCACGACCGGCAGGACCATGCTCGGCCGCATGGCGGACACGAAGGAGTTGGTGAAGACGTCGTGGGCGAGCTGTTGGATGAACTGGACCACGGATGCCGGAACCGTCGCGGGTAGTTGCAGGCCGCTCCCACTCTGACCAGGGCCGACCTGGAAGCCGGACCTGGCTGCATGGCTGAAGCCGTCCACGAACTGGCCACGAAACGCCGCAGGCAACTGGGTCGAGTGCTGGACCGCCTGGTCGTGCAGGGCGGTCGCCAAACGGTTTTGCAGGACGGCGCCGACGGCGGCGCTCGCGATCACGGCGCCCAACTCCTGGATGGTGTTGAGCACCCCCGACGCGACTCCCGCCAGGTGGGGTGCCAGATCACGCGTCGCCATCGCGTAGACAGGCGTCCAGATAAAGGCCATGCCTATGCCGCTCAGGATCAAGCCCGGTGTGAAGATCCAGCGGTTGGCGCCCACATGCGCCGCCCAGGGGATGTAGGCCGAGCCAGCCGCGAACAGGACCAGTCCGGGAGTCAGAAGAAACTTCGGGCTCATCTTTTGCGACAGCCCGGCGGCGACTCCCGAAAGCAGCATCATCGAGATCGGCTGGACGGCGGTCGCGATCCCAGCGTCCTGGGCGCTGAGTCCGAGGACGGACTGGAAGTAGATGGTGAGCGGAAGGTATAGGCCGACGATAGAAAAACCCATGGCGAAGAGGACAACCGTACTGATCGAGAAGTTGCGGTCGCCGAAGACAGCGAAGGGCAGGAGCGGCTCGCCTCGCTGGCGCGACGCCTGGTAGAAGACGAAGATCAGGAGCAGCGCAACTCCGGCCGCGATGATCTCGGGGATGGTGACGAAACCGGTGACCGTGCCCCAATCAAACCGTTGGCCTTCGATCAGACCGTAAACGACGCCCAGCAATCCGGCGGTCGCCAGGGCCACCCCCAGGAAATCGAGGCGGTGACGCCGACCCGGCCGAAGGTCGGGGATGATCAGCATGGCCGCCACGATGGTGGCCACGCCGATCGGCAGGTTCACATAGAAGATCCAGGGCCAGCCGAAATGGGTGACGATGAATCCGCCGGCAAGCGGGCCGGCCACCACCGCCAGCCCGGCCAGCACGCCGAAGACGGCGAAGACCCCGGCCCGCCGGTTGGCCGGAAACACCGAGAGCAGGATGGGCAGCCCCTGGGGCGCCAGGATGGCGGCCCCCAGCCCCTGGGTCGCGCGAGCGAGGATGAGCTCGGTGGCGTTGGTTGACAGTCCGCTCAACAGGGAAGCGGCTGTGAAGACGACCATCCCGAGCACGAACAGGTTGCGCGGTCCAAAGATGTCGCCCAGCCGCCCGGTGGTGATCAGAAGTACGGCGTAGGCGAGGCTGTAGGCGTTTAGCACCCAGAGGATCTGGTCGAGGGTGGCGTGCAGCCCGTCCAGCATGCTGGGAATGGCGACGTTGACGATGGTCAGGTCGAGCAGGGTCATGAAGGTGCCGAGTGCCAGCACCACCAGGACTGCTATCGGGTTGACCTTGCGGCCGTTATCGAGTGTCATGGTTCTTGGAACCTCCTTCCTTATCGATTGATTCCCTCCGCGTGCTTTCAAACTCGGACAGTTTGACCAGCTGTTCGTGAGTCGGCCAGAATCCTTCGCCTTCGATCTCCCCGATCAAGCTGCGGATCCAGTCCGCCTCGGCGCGCCGAATGGCCTGCGTGTATTCGCCCTCCACCAGCACGACCCGGGGAAGACCCTGGTTGATGAATGAGCTGAGGAGAGCCTGGTCACCCGCGATCTGTGCCTCGATCATGGAGGTGCGCATTCGAAGCAGCCTCAGGACTTCGTCCTTGTCCAGGGCGAGCATGAAGGCAAGCGCAGCAGCGAACTTCGGATACTCGTGCGCCGGTTCGGCCAGCAGCTGGCGAAGCCACGTCCGAAGCTCATCCCGGCCCGCGTCGGTGATGGTGTATACGGTCCGCTCGGGTCGCCGGCCTTCGCGCTCGGTCTCCTTCGGCTGGATCAGGCCCTGTCGCTGGAGCCGCTCGACGGTGTCGTAGAGCGATCCACCCTTGACCTGGATCACCTGCTCGTGACCCCGCTCCTTGATCCGCATCTTCATCTCGTAGGGGTGCATGGGGGATTCGATCAGCAGGCTCAGCACCGAGAGCGCCAGGCCAGGGGTCTTTGGTTGAGTTCGATTGATTGACATCGGCTAGTCGCTCTCGACTATAGCGGTATCGACCAGTCGCGGTCAACCTAGCGGTTCCTTATAGGTCTACAGCAGCTGACCGCGCTGGAGCCGCGGCAGAACGATTCGCCGCCACAGACGCGGCCAGCCGTAGACCCACGCCACCAGGATGGCCACCAGAAGGATGAGGACGATCAACGAGGTCGTCAGCGTATAGAGGATGAGGCCGAGAACAAGAATCAGCAGAAACCCCCCGACGGTGGTCGCCACATAGCCCACACGTACCGTGCGCGTACGCCGGGTCTCGTAGTCGTAAAAGGTCTGCACGGTAGCGCTCAGCGCGCGCTTGCGCCGCCGACCGCGTTCCACGAGGAAGACGATTACGCCGATCGCCAGCAGTGCCAGGACGATGGCGGCCACCGGGTTGACGCTGGTCAGCCCGCCAGCCACGCGCAGGGAGTTGAAGACCAGGATCAGGCCGATGGCACCAACGCCGATGTAGCGGCGGGTCGCGGAGGAGAGGTTGGTTCGGACCAGGTCGGATCTGGGATTGAGCCTGGCGGCGTTCTCGAAAGCGGCAATAGCTTCCTCCTGGCGTCCCTGACCCTTGAGCGCAAGTCCCAGGTTGTTCATCGACGCCCAGTTGTTCGGCTCGAGCCGGAGCGCCTCCCGGAAGTTCGCCTCCGCCAGGTTCCAGGAGCGCTGCCGCAGGGCAACGCGGCCCAGCAGGTCATGGCCGTCGCGTGAATGCGGTTGCAAAGCGATCACGCGCTGGGCGGAATGGAAGGCATCTTGCAGGCGCCGGTTCGCGAGCTGCGCCTCACCGAGCACGAGGAACGCCAGGGGATCGTTGGGCTCCAGCCGGATGGCTTCCTTTGCCGCAACCAGGGCATCCTTCCCCTTCCCCTGGTCGCGAAACGCGAGGCTGCGAATCCGGTGCGGCCAGGCGGAATCCGGGGCCAGCGGGATAGCGCTCGCCGCCATGGATGCGCCTTCGGCATAACGGCCCAGGTGGAGAAGGCAGGCGGCGAGCAGGCAGCGGACCGTGGCATCCTCGGGCTCGGCGGCAATGGCACGCTGGAGGACGGGAACGGCCTCGCTTTGCCGGCCAACCGCCATCAGCGCCGTGGCTTGCTGGACGGCGCTGTCAGGCGCAGCGCTCAAACCAGCTTCTTGACCTTCATGTAGGCGAGCAGGTCGTCATAGGCGCCACTCTCATTGGCGAAGAGCACGAAATTGCGGGCGGTTTCGAACCACGACATGGTGCTGGGCCTGACCTGGCGGAGTGCCTCCTGGAAATCGCCGTTCGAGATCGAGCGCACCGTGCCGGTCTGTGCCGAGTCCTCCATGGCGTTTTCGGTGGCCGTCTCACACAGGTGCGCCAGGTCGGCGCCCGAAAACCCATCGGTCTTTGAAGCAACCAGCCGAACATCCACCGCCTCTGCCGGACGTCCCTTGAGGTGATGGACCAGGATCGCCACCCGGGCGGGCTCATCGGGCGGAAGCACGACGGCGCTCCGATCGAATCGCCCCGGGCGAAGCAGGGCCGTGTCCACATCCCAGGGATGATTGGTGGCGCCGAGGAGAAAGACGCCCTCGTTGTCCGAAGCCACTCCGCTCATCTCCGCCAACAGCTGGTTGACGACGTTGCGCATCGACCCGTGGTGCTGCAGGTGCACCCGCTTCTGGCCGATCGCGTCCAGCTCGTCGAAGAAGAGCACGCAGGGCGCACTGCGACGGGCGTGCTGGAAAATCTCGTGCAGTCGTTTTTCGCTCTGGCCAAGCCACATGTCGAGGACATCCGAGAGTCCGACGCCGAGAAAGCGCGCGCCCAGCTCGCCCGCGGTTGCCCGCGCGAGAAACGTCTTGCCGCAACCAGGCGGGCCATAGAGGAGAAGACCACCGCGCAGCGATTTGCCATAAGCCTTGCGCAGCTCCGGGTTGCGCATCGGGCCTAGGAAGGCGACGTTCAGGCGGCGCTTGACCTGCTCCATCCCACCGACATCCTTGAGGGTCAGGTTGGGCCATTCGATCTCCCACCAGGGCGTTACGTCCCCGGACTGTGGCTCGGCCGGCACCCGCTCGCCTTCAGAGGGCTCTGGCTGCGGACTCGTCGCCTGCTCCGAAACGGGCGGTTCGCTGGCTTTGGGCTGCTCGGCCGTATGGGTTAGCGCCTGGAGCAGCTGCCGGTATCCCTGGGCTCGCTGGCTGTCGCCCAGCATGTCCGCCGCCCTGGCCGCGCCCCGCAGAGCATCGACGTTCGCGGGCTCCTGGCCGAGGACGGTGACGAAGTGCTCGAGTGCGGCCGATTCGCCGCCAGAGTCGAGCAGAAGCGTCGCCAGGTGAAGACGCAACGGGACCGAGCCCGGATCTTTCTGAAGCGCCTCGCCCAGCGCCTTCAGGAGAGTGGGATCAGCCGGCAAGCCAGCTAGCTAAACGGCGAGGCGACCGATACCTTCCGCCCATGGCAATGCGGGCAGGCGTGAACGGTCACCACGGTTGCACCCACCAGGCTGACCGCATTGGCCGTCTGCGGTCGCACCATCTCCTGGCATCTCTCGCACAGGACCAGTTCTGATTCGGTCTTCTCGTCAGTCACCCGCGAAAACCTCCGACAACAGCATATCCCTTTCTCCTAAGGTCCGAGCTGGTACCCCATCCGTCTGGGCAGGTGGGCGATCAGCCGGCTCAGCGGATCGGCCGTTCGGTCACGCTCGTCCGCATCGTCCTGCCTGAGCATGGCCATCCGGATCATCCTTGCCCCGAGCGACCGGAATGGCTCGGGAGGAAACAGCTTCGGCCCGAGGCCGACCAGCGGCAGCCGCACGTAGCGGTCGTCGCGGTCGAGGGCCAGGGCGGCGAGGATGCGCCCACCCAGGTAGCTGGGCCCCACGCCATTGCCGGTGTAGCCGAGACCGTAATGGACGGCGCCGGACGCGAGTGTCCCGAAGAAGGCCCGGTGCGTGGGCGAGACGTCGATGGGCCCGCCCCAGCCGGCCTCGATCGGGACGTCGGAGAAGGCCGGGAACATTTCCCGGAGCGTGGCCACGGCGCGTTCGACAGCAGTGGTGTCGTGTGTGAACACCTTCCCGATCCGGTTGGCCGAAGCAGCCTGGCCGCCGCCTCCGCCCATTGCAATCCGGCCATCCGGGGTGGTGCGAAAGTAGTGGACCGATGCTCGCACGTCGGTGATGCACTCGCCGTTGATCCAGCCGGTCTGGGCCAGCCGCTCCGGCGCCGGCGCGGTCAGGGCAATGTAGCTGCTCCAGGCGGCGATGCGCCGGCGGAACGGCCTGAAGGCGCCGGCCCAAGCATTCAGCGCAACCACGGCGCGACCCGCCCGGACCGTCCCACCGGGGGTGCGGGCGGCAACCGGCCGCTCGTCCAGACTCAGCACCGGGGTCTGCTCAAAAATCTGAACACCCCGCTCAAGCAACACCCGGCGCAAGCCGCGGGCGAGCCGGGCCGGTTGCACCGTGGCCCCGTCTCGCATCAGGACGCCGGCTCTAAAACGTGGCGAGTTACAGCGACCCCGGACCTGTTCGGCCGACAGCCACGTGTACTCCTCCCCCACCCCGGCCTCGGCAGCCAACGCGGCTCCCCTTTGCAAAACGCGCTCGTGAGTCTCGCTCGTCGCGACCTCGAGAAAACCTGACTTTCGATACCAGGCGTCGACACCGTGATCCGCGCACCACTCCCCGATGGCCGTGATGGCCTCCCCCGATGCCCGACATGCCTCGATCGCCGCAGCTTTCCCGTGGAGCTCGATCAGTCCATCGAGCTCGTCCCACCACCCGGTGCAGAAGCCACCGTTGCGGCCGCTCGCGCCGCCGCCACAGATGTCGGCTTCGAGCACGACGACGCTCCGGTCCGCAGCGTACTCGGTCAGGAAATATGCCGTCCACAGGCCGGTGTACCCGCCGCCAAGGATGACGACGTCCGCCTGGATGTCGTGGTCGAGTGGCGGACAGGGTTGGCCGGGATCCCGCTCCAGGATCTCCCGCAACCAGTAGCTCCGCAGCTCGCCTACCTTGAAATCCATCGCCTCGGCGGATAATACGGGAGCGAGGGAGGGAAGGACATGGGACGCGACCGGGCGGACCTTGTTGTGATCGGTGCCGGCACGGTCGGCGGATGGTCCGCTTACTTCGCAAAGACCGGCGGCTTGGACCGGGTGATCGTGATCGAGCGGGGTCGCGCGGGCGACGGCGCCTCCAGTCGAGCCGCCGGAATGGTGCGGGCGCAGGGTGGGACTCCCACCACGGTCGCGCTTGGCCGCTGGAGCATCGATTTTTACCGCCGGCAGAAGGAATTGCTTGGCACGGATTCTGGCTTTCGGGAGCTCGGCTACCTGATCGTCGCCACTGATGAGGCCGGTATGCTCGCGGGCCGGGAGCGGGTGGCGATGCAGGCGCGCGCCGGGCTGGCCGTGCGCTGGCTGGAAGCGGCTGAGGCCTCGGAGCTGAATCCATGGCTGGCGCCGGACAGCATTTATGGCGCCAGCTACCTGGCGACGGACGGCTGCATCGATCCAGCCCGCAACGTCCGCGCCTACTCGATCGCCATGGAGAAGGCCGGGGTCGAGCTGCGGGAATTCACCACCTTCACTGGACTCGAGCTTGCGGGAGGCGATGGCGCTAGCAGGGTGGCCGCGGTGCTCACCGATGGCGGACGGATCGAGACCTCGCGAGTCATCCTCACCGGCGGCCCGCAGCTGCGGGAGGTCGGGCAGACAGCCGGCATCTCGGTCCCGGCCGGGGCCGTGCGCCACCAGGTGGCGATCACGCAGCCGCATCCGGCCTTTCAAGTCGAGCGCCAGCCCATGGGGTTCGACCTCAGCCGCGGCCTGTACTGGCGGCTGGAGGATGGCGGCCTGCTCTTCGGCATGAGCAATCCCGGCGAGGCGCCCGGCCCGGCGCGCTCGATCGACTGGGCTTACCTGGACAACATGCGCGTCCGGCTCGCTCGTTTTCTACCGGTCACGCAGGGGCTCGAACTGCGCAAGGTCTGGGCGGCCACTATCGACTACACCGCCGACCATCAACCGATCCTTGGTCCCGGACTGGCCGCGGATCGCCTGTCGATCGAAGGAACAACCGTGGCCTCGGCGGGCGGCCACGGCATGATGTGGGGCCCGGCGGTTGCCAGGATCGCCGCCGACCTTGCCGTGAGCGGCCGGACTGAGGTGGCGGATGTCGGGCCGCTCGGACTCGATCGGTTCAACGCCAGCGGTCGTAGCCGGCTGGCTACCGACCCGGTCGCGCTCCCCTTCCCCACCTACGCGGCCGATCAGCCGGTCGCGGCCCCGATCGGGGACGGTCCGGCGAGCCGGTCTTCTTAAACAGCGCCGGGATTGTTTGGGCTCCGCAGGAATCGCGGATCCCGGCCGATGCCGATCGCCAGGGTTGGACTCTTGCCAGCGGCGTGCGGTGAGAAGAACTTGGTGACCTCATCGTCATAGAAGGTGGTGCCCGTGGCGCCGAGCTTGAGCGAATAAGCAGCCAGGTAGAGCCGTCCGCCCGCGACTCCGCCTTCGAGCAAGGCCGCCCGATAGCCCCGCGGCCCAAGGCGGCTGGTGACCTGATTGATGTCGGCCATCAGGAAGATGACAGCCGCCGCCTGTCCGAGCAATGGTTGTTCGAGGCACAGATAGGCGGCTTCGGAGCGAAAGGCACCGGATCTGAGCAGGGTCAGCTCACGCGTTTGCGGATCCAGAACATACGCGCCCGACAGGAGGCTGTCGACGGCGTTGACAACCAGGTAAGCGGTGTTGATGCCCTGAACCGATCGGAGGAAATCGGCTGCCAGAGGATGGAGGGCGGCGATCAGGATTGTTGACAGCTGCTCGAATGCGATTGCTTCCTGCAGGAAACGTCGAGTCGAGCCCCGACGGAGGATTACCTGCTCCACCGAGTCCGCCGCTGAAGCCTGGAGCGGCCTGAGCGTTACTGCTTGAGTTTCCATTGCTCGACCTCCGCCGGCGAGCGCAGCCGAGACTCGTTATGAGCGGCTACGGCCTGCGGATATTCGATCTCCCGAGCCGACAGCGGTTGCACCTCGGGATCGATCACCGGAATTATTGCCGCGCTCGGTTCGACCG
>VBDY01000136.1 GCA_005882775.1 Chloroflexota bacterium
CATCCTACTGGGCTTGTATCTGTTTTTCGTTTCTCCACTACTCAAGCTGTCGCGCCAGGTCGATCTCGTGGTCATCTGGGTGCTTCTGCCAATCCTTTTTGTCTGCTTTTTCTTGATGTGCACGATTTTCCTGTTCAACGTGCCCAAATTTCTCGTCCCCCCGCACCTGCGCCATCAACATGGTGACCACCACTCGTCGGCGGGCCGCCGGGTCGTCGAGCCTTGAGCAGGTCTTACGAACGCGATGCAGGCTCGATCTGGCTCGCGCGGCAAGTGGGAACCTGGGCGACGCGAACGTTCGTCTTCATGGCTGGCATCGCCGCAACCATGATCATCGGCTACATCATCATCCCGGCGCTGCACTGGCTTGTCCTGCCGATCAGCCTGGTGCTATTTGCGGCAGGCGCACTCTGCTGCGCAATGTGGGTCGTCCAGACGGTTCAGTTCCTGCTGGCGTGGCGCCGCGAAAATCGATCATCGTGAGGTCGCAGTGAAGGCATTGGCTGGGGCGCCAGGATTCGAACCTGGGAATGGCGGATCCAAAGTCCGCTGCCTTACCACTTGGCCACGCCCCAGTGCGGGCTCAGTATAAGTGCAACTCTGCGCGACGTCTGACTCCGCCGTTGAGCTTGGTCGGCTATTGTAGGCGGCGTGTTGGCCCGCGTCGATTCACTGGCTGGTGACACGCTCGGTTATCCCCCGTCCGTGCGTTCGTCCCGGTGGCTCGACCGATTCGGCGTTCCCGCCATGTTGGCCGGCGCCAGCGGGCTGCTGTTCTTCGGGAATTTGGGCCGGGGTAGCCTCCAGGACTGGGATGAGGCAACCTACGCGGAGATCGCGCGGGAGATCGGCGTCTTCCATGACTGGATCCACCTGCATTGGAACTACCTGCCCTGGTTCAACAAGGCTCCGCTCTACATCTGGCTGACCGCCCCCCTTTACACCTTCGGCGTGAACGCTTTCTGGGCGCGAGCGGTGTCGGCGCTGGCTGGCGTCGGCGTCATCCTGCTCAGCTACGCCATCGGAAAGCGCCTCTACGGCCGGCCGGTAGGCGTCGGCTCGGCGATCGTGCTCGGTTCCTGTTACCAGTTCATCGCGGCAGGAAGGTTCGGTACATCCGACATGTTGCTTACGCTGTTCCTGTACGCCGGGCTCTATGCCTACCTACGAACCGACAAGGGTCCCTCCTGGTGGTATGCGGTCGGCATTTTCGCCGGGCTGGCCATCATGACCAAGGGTCCGGCGGGCCTGGTCGGTCCCGCCGCGATTGGAGTCACTCTACTCGTCGATCGGCGGTTCCTCTCAGCCCTTCGGACGCGCCACCTCTGGGGTGGTTTGGCGGCAGCCCTGGCGATTGCTCTGCCGTGGCACATCGCCAGCTACGTTCAATACGGCCCAGCGTTCTTTAACCAGTACCTCGGCAACATGGTGGTCGGGCGGGTTGGACAGTCCATCGAAGGGCACACCGGCAACGCCCTGACCTACGTTGCCTACCTGCGGAACCAGTTCTTCCCCTGGGCCTACGTTGTCCCGTTGGCGCTGCTGGTCTTTGCCCGCGACCGGCTACGGGCCAGAGACGGCTCCTGGGTGATCGTGGTCTTCCCCGCCATGGTCTTCGCCCTCTATACCCTGGTGCAGACCAAGCTGGTCTGGTACATCCTGCCCATTTACCCGGCCCTGGCCATCCTGGTCGCCGCCCTGCTCCTCAGGGCGGTCAAAGGCGACGTGCTCGCATTGGCTGCCGTCGGGCTTGGCGCGGTCGCTGCCGTGGTGTCGGTCCCCCATGCCGTAACGCCGGATTCGCCGGTCCTCGTGGTCGCGTTCGCGGGCGTTGCGACCCTCCTCCTCGCCCATTCCTGGGCCGTCAAGGGAGCCCCGGGGCGCGCCGCCGTGGGCGTGGTCGTGGCGTTCTTCCTGGCGACGGTCGCGATCCGGGCAAGCGATCTCTACACGGCTGGAGATCTACCCGTGGTGTCCATAGCCCAGACCGCTCGGGCCGCGGTGTCGGGCAAGCCCGTTGGCCTCGTGCTCTTCATCGCGGACCCGGAGCAGGTCATGGATTTCGACGTCTCGCACAGTCTGCTGTTCTACAGTCACAGGCCGGTCCAGCTCACCGTAGGCGCGGCCGCTTTCGAGCAGACGGTCGGGTGCCGCGTTCAGGACATCGTCCTGCCCGTTAAGGATGTGCCATCCGTCCCGCCCCGGTATCAGTTCTCGGCGGTTCGCAAAAAGCCGCCGCTCATACACGGCGCAGTGGTTCCGGTAGCCGGCTGCTGACGTCAGGCGGCTGGTTGCTGGGGGATGCGGATCCAGCCCTGGCGAATCGCGGTGGCCACGGCCTCCAGCCTCGAGTGAACCCGAAGCTTCGACAGGATGTTCTGCACGTGCGTCCGGACCGTATTCGGCGACATCCGCAGCACCCTGGCGATGGCCTCATTGTCATGGCCTGCCGCAAGCTCCGTCAGGACGATTAACTCTCTGGCGGTGAGCGGCGTAAGCGGTGGCGGCGCCGCCGGGCGCTCGACTCCTTCGAGCAAACGGGCCAGCATGTAGGGGGCGATCAGGGGCTCGCCCAGGGCGGCGCTTCGGACGGCTTGCAGGACCTGGGGAGCCGCCTCGTGCTTACTCAGGTAGCCGGTCACGCCGGCGTTCACCGCCAGCTGCAGGACGGACTCCTCCTCGTCGCTCGTCAGGATCACCACCTGCGTTTGCGGCCGCTCCTTCTTGATCGCGACAGTGGCCTCGACGCCCGAGCCATCGGGCATATGGATGTCCAGGAGGACGACGTCCGGTCGTAATCGTCGGGCCGCTTCGACAGCCTCTTTTACAGAGCCGCCGCGGCCCACCACCTCGATATCCGGCTCCAGCCGCAGGATCGCCGTAAGGGCGTCACAGAAAACCACATGATCGTCAACCAGCAGGACCCGGATCGGTGGCACGCAACTCTCCTTGAATGGTCGGGGTTTGGATCGTGGCCGGGGCGTCTTTCGCCAAGGGTAGAACGAAGGAGAAGGTCGAGCCCTTGCCCCATTCGCTTTCGACTGCCATGCTGCCGCCGTGAGCCCGGACGATCTCCTGGGTGATGTACAGGCCAAGACCGGACCCGCCGATGTTCATAGCCCGCTTATCGAACAGGCGCGTGAACTTCTGGAAGAGCTTGGGAATGTCCTCATGCCGGATCCCGATCCCTTCGTCGTGCACGGACACCTTGGCATTCCCCTCCCTATCGGGGAAGACCATCACGGCGATATTGCCGCCTCGAGGCGAGTACTTGACCGCGTTGCCCAGCAGGTTCATCAGCGCCTGCTGGAGGCGCCGCCGGTCCGCTTGAGCGATCAGCCCAGGCTCAACCCGGAGGCGGAGAGGATATTTGCGCGGGTCCATCTGAAACTGCTGGACCACCTCCGTGATGAAGCTCGAAAGCTCGATCCGCTCGAAGCGATAGCTGTACTGGTGATTCTCGATCCGGTTGACCGTGGCGAAGTCTTGAACGAGGTCACTCAGGCTGGCCGCGCTGCGATGGATTCCTTCAACCAGGGCTGCCCGTGTCTCCTGGTCCACCCGGTGCTGCTGGGTCAGTAGCGTATCAGCCTGCGTCTTGATGCTGGCGAGCGGGGTCTGCAACTCGTGCGCCACGATAGAGACGAAGTCTGACCGAACCTTGTCGATCTCCTCGAGCCGGGCGGCCCGCTCCTTTTCGAAAGCTTCCCGACGCCGGGTCTCGTCTAGTTGGGTGGCGCGCTCGATGGCCGTCCGCAGGGCCCGGTTCAGGCGGAGCCTCACGTCTCCCACCAGCAACCCCGCCACCAGGGCCACGAAGAGGAAGAGGAAGACCCGGCCGATCACGAAGCCCGGTGGCGGGGAGAAGTTCGGGAACCCCGTCAAGCCGCCGACGAAGACGTAGAGGAGGGACACCACCACGGCGGTGGCCAGCGCACCGGGCAATCCCAGGCGGACGGCCGACGCGATGATCAGCAGGTAGAAGAGCAATGAAAAATCGGTCTGGGCAGTGTAGCCGCCGGCGAAGTACAGGATGCTGGTCGCTACGAGCAGGTCAACGCCAGTGGTGAGGAAGCCGAACCAGCGGTTTGGCCGGTAGCCCCGCACCAGGACGACAGAGACGACCAGGTTGACCAGGCTCCAGAGGAACAGGATCGTATCGACGATCGGGACCGAGCTCGCCGGGTTGCGGTTGCCCAGGTGGTTGAGGATGGCGGCGGCGGCCAGCACCACCCAGCGCCCGACGACCGTGATCCGCTCGGCGCTGGCGAGCACCGCCGCCTGGCTGTCCCTGATGACGGCGGAGTAATCGCCCACAACCGAGCCGTCGGAGGCCGCCGGGAGTTCGGACACTCCCCTATAACGTGACTGGCCGTCCGGTGCTTGTCGGCTTTGGTTGGCCACTAAGGGGAACCTCGGTGGCCGGAATTATAAGATGTCCTCGAGGACGTGCCCGCGCCTGATGACTAACTCGATTGCCATCGTCATCCCCGCGCATCAGGAAGGGGACCGAATCACATCGGTACTTGAGGCTATCCCCAAAGCCGTTTCAGGGACGTCACGCGTAGTCGTCATCGTGGTGGACGACGGCTCGACCGATGGCACGTCGCGGGCCGCCAGCCAGACGGGCGCGATTGTCCTCCGCCACCCGGTTAATTTGGGGGCAGGAGCGGCGTTGCGAACGGGCACCGAGGCCGCCCTCCTGCTGGGGGCGGATATCGTCGTCCACATGGACGCGGACGGCCAGCATCTCCCGGAGGACCTGCCACGCTTGATCGCCCCGCTATTCGCGGGCGCCGATGCCGCCACCGGGATCCGCGCCTTTGGCCGGCCGATGCCCTGGCTATTCATCATCGGAAACCGGTTCCTCTCCTGGATGACACGGGTGCTGTTCTCCCTGGAAAACCCGGACACGCAATGCGCCTACCGAGCTTTCTGGGCACGCTGCTGGCCGGCGTTGCGGTGGGACTCCCGCGACTATGCCTTCGCCTCCGAGATGCTGGTTCGAGGCCAGCGTAGTTCGGTGCGCTGGGCAATCGTGCCTATTCGGACCGTCTACCTGGACCGATACAAGGGGACCGGCCTGGGAGACGGCGTTCGAATCGCGCGGAAGCTCGTCCGTTGGAGGATCCTGGGCTGATGCCCCCCGGCATTCAGCTGATCGCCCTGGCCTTCGCCCTCTTCATGGCATATCTGACGTACGTCGACTTTCGTCGCCGGCGCTTCGGCGTCGCGGCGCTCGGCTTTTGGGCCATCGTGTGGGGCGGCCTCGCCGTGGTCAGCCTCGTCCCCGCTCTTTTCGTCCAGCTATCGCAGGCCCTCCGGCTGGCCCGACCGATGGACCTGGCCGTGGTGCTGGGGATGCTCATCCTGAGCGGCGCGACCTACCACAATTTCGCGTCGATCCACACGGCGAACCGGCAGCTCGAGCGCCTGGTCCGCGAGATCGCGCTGTCGAAGCTCGAGGGCAACCAGCCACCGACCCGGCCGCGCCCGGACCCGAGTGCCTCGGACGTTGAAATCCACGGTTAGCGGCCACTCGTAAAGCGCTCGTCGATCCCCATGACGTGGGTGAGCCGGCGGTAGAAGCGAACGTAGGCCGGGTCGTCCCAGCTCGGGTGGAGGGGTTCCTGCAAAAGAGGGATCAGCTCCGCATCGGTGCGCACCCGGTGCGCCTGGAGCCATCGCCGCTTCTCTTGCAGGGTCTCGAGGCTGGTGGCGAACTCGTGGAGCGCGACGTAGTGGCTCAGCGAGATGCTACTCAGGTATCCACCGCCGGCGAGCAGCGGCCGGCGGAGCGCCGACGCCGTGACCCGGCCGAGGTAGCGAACCCCTTTGGTCGCGAACATTCCCCAGCCTTCTTCTCCCAGCACGCGGCGCGCCCTGGCCGTAACCGGCTGCTCCTCGCTCAGCCGGTCGTCGCGAGCCGGTAAAGGCTCAGGCCTCAGGGAATCGGCCTGCCGCCGGGAGTCAGAAGGAATGGCGAAGGGCTTCAACCCGAGCCGCCCGGTGCGAAGGGCACGCTCGTTCATGAGCATCATGGCCGTCGGCAGGGCAACCGCCAGGTTGGCATCACCGAGGCACTTGTAGATGGTGAACAGGGCGTTCCGTTCGTAGAGCACACGCAGCTGGTGGGCGGGAAAGCGTCTGGCTGTGGCGTGTTGCCGGTGGAACACGGTCGCCTCCGGCGTATACCAGACATCGTGGCCCAACAGGTTCAATCGCCAGCCGAGGTCGGTGTCCTCAAAGAAACTGAAGTAGTCCCGATCAAATCCGCCAAGGTGATGGAATAGGTCCCGTCGGATCAGCATCGCTCCGCCGCACGGAGCGATCACCCGCCGAGCCTTGTCCTGGTCGGATTGCCCGAGACCTTGATCGAGGTGGAATCCATGGCCTTCGAAACTGACGCCCCCGCCGACAAAATCGATCTGGCTGCCGTCCCAATTCAGAATCCTGCCGGCGATGCAGGCGAGAGCGGGTTGGGTCGCCAACGGTGCGACCAGCTTGCGCAGCCAGGAAGGCGCAAACCACATGTCGTTGTTGATGAAGGCGACCCACTGGAATCGGCAGGCGGCGAGAGCGCGGTTGTTGCCCTCCGCGAAACCGTAATTCCTGTCGAGAGGAACCAGGCGCACGCTCGGAAATCGGGTGCGGACGTACTCCACCGATCCATCACTGGAGCCGTTGTCGCAGACGATGACTTCGAGCCGGTCACTCGGATAGTCGAGGGCAAGAGCCGACTGCAAGCACCGGTCGATGATGTGCCGGCCGTCGAAATTGAGGATGACGACTGATACGTCTGGGAGGCTATCTGCCGGCATAGGGATCCACTGTAGCGAAGGGTCAGGGACTGACCACCTGCCGGCCCTTGAGCGCATTCCAGCTCAGAACGAGACCGTGGCGCAGGTGGATGCCAAGCCACACCATCGGTGAGAGCAACACCCCCCAGCCCTTCACGTAATGCTTCCGGTAAAAGATCCACATGGAACGGTGGAACTCGCGGAGCATGACTCGTGCCTGGCCCGCGCTGGCCATGCCTTTGAGATGGAGAACGACGGCATCCGGCACGTAATAGATTCGCCCTCCTCGCGCCTTGAGCCGGTAGCAGAGGTCGAGGTCCTCGCCGTACATGAAAAAGTCTTCATCGAAGAATCCGATCGCTTCCAGGGCTACCCTGGAGAAGCACATGGCCGCGGCCGTCCCGGCGTCGATCTCACCCGGCCGGCTGGGGTCCTCATAGGTGCGGTTGTAGCGGGCGAACAGCCGGCTGTTTGGAAACAGGCGGCTCAGGCCGACAAGCCGTGCGATCGCCACACCCGGCGACGGAAATGATCGGCGGCACGCCAGGTCGAGGCGACCGTCGGGCCGGATCACACGCGGTCCGACCGCGACCGCGTCCGGGAGTGAGCCGAGCGCGACCATCAGCGTTTTGACAGCCCCTGGCTGCACCCTGGTATCTGGGTTGAGCAGCAGGACAAGTCTTCCGACAGCCTGCCGAAGCCCGCGGTTGTTGGCCCGGCCGAAGCCAACGTTCGACCTGTTCACCAGGACCGCTACCTCTGGAAACTCATTGGCCAGCATCTGCAAGCTGTTATCGCTGGATGCGTTGTCGACCACCAGGATTTCACTGTCAACCTCCTGTAGTTCCGGGCCAAGGCTGCGCAAGCAGTCCCGCAGCAGATCGCGGGTGTTGAAGTTGACGATTACGACTGAGAGATCCATTGGCGGCGGGAGCGTCGCCAGCGGCCCTGGCGCAACTTTTTGAGGTATGGATATGGCAGGAACCAGGCTTCGAGGTCGGCGGGCGACACGGTCCGGTGGGCCTGGATCAGGCGGCGTTGGCGCCAGGCGGCGGGAGCGAGCCGCAGAGCCTCCCAGACGGCGGAGAGGAATTTTGGCGATCGAAGCGTGCCCAGGAGAAGAGCCGCCCCCGTGAATGCGACGATACCGGGCAGGCGCTTAAAGAAGCCGACGCCGGCGTCGTTCCTGATCATCATCAGGATGCGGTTTTTGAAGATGTGCCGCTGGATCGGTGTGGAGAACCAGCCGCCGCTCCCACCGCGATGGTGGATGGCGAGGGCCGCCGGTTCGTACCAGCTTCGCCAGCCGCGAAGCTGCGCCCGCCAGTCGAGATCCACGTCCTCCAGATACGCGAAGAAGGCGGAGGCAAGGATCTCTCCCGCCACCTCGACATCGTCGAGCATGGCCCGCCGGTAAAGGCCAGCTGCGGCGCAGACGCCAAACACTTCGCCGGCAAGGTTGTGGCCTGGCCCATCGGGCTCGTCTTCTCCTCGGTTCATGGCCCAGACATTGCGGAAGATGACATGTCCGGTGGAGTCGAGCCGGCGGCTCCCCGCGGCCTGCGGGGGGCGGACGAGTTTGCCCGATGCCGACCCGCGTAATGGATCGGCGCGGAGGCTACCTACCAGCGCGGCGACATAGCCCGGTTCCAGCACCACGTCGTTATTCAGGAGCAGGATGAACTCCCCCCTTGCCAGCCGCAGACCGAGATTGTTGGCTACAGCAAACCCGAGGTTGCTCGAGTTTCGGATCAGGTGCAGATCGGCCCGGTCCGCGACCTGCTGCTCGGACCCGTCTACTGATCCGTTGTCGACGACGATGGTTTCGATCGGACGGTAATCCTGGGCGGCGAGCCCGGCGAGGCAGGCCGGCAATACCCGGGCACCGTTCCAGTTGACGATGATGGCCGATACCAGCCCTGGGTTCAGTGTCTGCGTGGCCGCCCCTTGAGCCGACGGCGAATCCTGCTCGCGGTCCGCCGCATCCAGCTCCGCTGCCAGGCGGCGCGAAGCCGGTCGGGCAGGCGTTCAGGGCCAAGCTCGAGAGATCGCCCGTGGTGGCCCCGGTGAGGAGCTCGGCAGTACGCCAGCAACGGTTCCGCGGCCCGGTCCCACGTGTGCTTCGCGGCCAGCCGTAGACTCTGCTCACGCATCGACCGCCGGCGATCCGGATCCCGCGCCAGCGCCCGAAAAGCCGCCGCGACAGCATCCACATTCCCCTCGGAAACGGTTAGCCCGGCACCCTGCTCGGCAATTTCGTCGGACAGCACATCGCCGCCGGTGGCGATCACCGGCAGCCCGGCCCATAGGTAGTCCAGCAGCCGGGTTCTAAAAGCAAATCTGGTCTCGATATGCTGCTGATGCAGGCTGACAGCCAAATCCGCCGCCAGCAGATAGTTCGCGCGCTGTTCGTAGGGGACCCAGCCGTTGCGAAAGAACACGCACCGATCGAGCATACCGAGCTCTTGTGCTAGGCCGACCGCTCGGCCCGCCATATCCATCTCTGGCAGCTCGGGGTTGGGGTGGCGCAAACCCATGAAGTAGAGCCTCAGCTCGCGGACCTCATTCGTGACCGCCGCCACCGCGCGGATCGCCGTCAGCGGATCGAACCAATTCCAGATCCCCCCACCCCAGAGCACGACGATGTCGCCGGGCCCGATGCCCGGGACGTCCCCACGGATGGCTGAGCCTGTCGCTTGCGGCCGGCTGGCTGGCACCCCGAAAGGAACCACATCGATCAGCCGCCGCAGGGTTGGATCCTCGGCATAGCTCCTGGGATTGACCCGATTGACCATGGAAAGCGCTCCCAGCCAGTAGTCGCGCTGCCGCTCACTGGCACAGAGGAAGAAGTCTGCCTGGCGAAGCTGGTCGATCACGACACCGAGGTCCGACTCGTGGACCGCCTCACGGCGCACCATGTCGAGGTCGTTGTGCATCAGCAGGTTCTCCAGCAGGAACGGGTCATAGAGGTCCATTACCAGGTAGGCTGCCTTCCTGCGGATGACCGGATAGTGCCGTAGCAAGTAGCCGAACGCGATCACGATTCGGTGCTCTTCAACGAGCCGCTCCATCTCGCTTCCCTGGTAGCAATGGATGTCCACGCTTGGCGACCGCAGCAGACTCTCGTTTGGGGTCCCAATCGTCACCCGGTGCTGGCGAGCCAGGACGTGCGCCAGTTCCCAGACCCTTATCCCGGGCCCGGCCAGCGAGCCCGTCAGTGGTTCATGTGTCAGTACCAGGACTCTTTCTACGCGTGCTCTCCCGGACCCATTCGTCCAGTTTGAAGGCTTTCAGCACTCGGTGGTGGTAATCGGCGAAACCCGGGGCGTCGAAGGCGGGGTCGACTGGAGCTACGAAGAGGCCGATGATCTCAGCGTCGCTTCGCCGCCGCATGCGCTGAACTGCCTGGCGCTTCTCCTGCAGCGCTTGCAGGTTGCTGCCGAATTCTTCCAGAGCCAGCAGCCGGCTGATCGCCGCCTGGCTGACCGGGAGGGCCGCCCGATCGCCCGCTACCCGCCGGGCGGCCTGTGCACGAATTCGGGTGATGCGAATCTGAAGACGGGCGGCGGCGACCGGCAGGACGCGGCGCAGAGTCCCGCTCCATCCACGCCGCCTGATGCTCTCACCGAGCTTTTTCCAGGTCGACCTGTCCGCTCGGCTCCGGCCGGGAATCGAGCACTGGTTTGATCCCGGCATCCGGGTCCGATTCACGCCGGCCAGCGCCGCGGCCCGCTCCGCCGTAAGTAGTAGCGCCGCGGGGAGGACGCGAGCCAGGTGCTCGTCATCGTAATTCTTGTAGACGGTGTAAAGAGCGTTGCGCTCGTACAACACCGCCAGCTTCTGGTCCTCCCATCGGCGCGTCCCGCCGTGATGGTGGTGGTAGACGATCGACCGGGGCGTGTAGCGGACGCGGTGGCCGGCCAGCCAGAGACGCCAGCCCAGGTCCACATCCTCATAAAAGAGAAAGTAGTCGTCATCCAGCCCTCCCACCTCCAGATAGGGGCGCCGCTTGACGATCATGGATCCGCCGCAGGCAAAGAGCACGTCCCGCTCGCGCTCGCTGCCGGTGGCCGGTTGCCCGAAGCCGAACTGGAGGCCAAAGCCGGTCAGGGTGGCGCCACCACCGGCGAAGTCCACGCGCGCACCGTCCCAGCTCAAGATCCTTCCGCCCGCGCTGGCTATGTCCGGCGCCTGGGTCACGGCCGTAACCAGTTCCTCGAGCCACCGAGGATCGGCGCGGGTGTCGTTGTTGATAAACGCGATCAGGTCGGTATCCAGCTGTCGCGCTGCGAGGTTGTTTCCGGCGGAGAAACCCAGGTTCACGGACGAGCGGATCAGTCGAACGTCCGGAAAGGTCTCCTGGACAAAGCTGGCTGAGCCATCCTCCGAACCGTTGTCCACCACCACCAGCCGCCGGGGCCCGGAATAGGTCTGTTGGCGAAGAGAGGTCAGGCAATCGGTCAGGTACTCCTTCCCGTTCCAGTTGAGGACGACTACGGCAACCGAGGGCTCGCTCACCGCGGGCTATGAACTGGGGTCGTCCCGTCGACTTGCCAGTGGTCGTCCATATAGACGACTCCGCCCGCGTAGTATTGCTTCTGGCGAACCGTGAATTCCACCCGCCGGTCCCAGTGGTCGAAGGTCGTTCCGCGCTCGTAATCGGTGATCGCAGCCGAGAGAAAATAGCTGCCTTCTAGCAGGTTCAACTGAGGCAGGCTGCAGGTAACGGTCCCCGCGTCCGCCACCCGGGGAATCCGGATCCCGTTCGCCCGGGTATTGGCCGCGTAGCAGTAGACGCCGTCTGCGCGGCTGATGCTGATCCCGAAGACAGGATCGTTGACCGGGCGTCTGCAGCGGTAGCTGACCACCACCTCGAGCGGGTCACCGGTATCGAACGCGTAGCGGGGACGGCCGTCGGTTCCGAGCATCTCGATCCGCGTGATCTCCGCCTCGTGCGTGCCCCAGCGAGCGGTCGTTTTAAGGTCGGCCAGCTCTTCGGGGTGCTCCTGTCGACGGCGAACGTCGTTCAGGTACCGGTTGGTGACTTCGTCGGGGCTGCCGTCAGCACGGATGTCTCCCTGGTCGATCAGGATGGCGCGGTCTGAGAATTTACGAATCGCGTCAAGGTCGTGCGACACCAGGATGATGGTCTTTCCCTCGGCGCGGAACTGGCTGATCCGCGCGTAACACTTCTGGGCAAACTCGGCGTCACCCACCGCAAGCACCTCGTCGATAAGGAGGATCTCTGGATCGACGTTGACCGCGATGGCGAAGCCGAGGCGCATGGTCATCCCCGAGGAATACGTTTTCACCGCGTTGTCGATGAAAGGGCGGATGGCGGCAAAGTCGATGATCTCATCGAGCCGCGCCCGGATCACGTCGCGGCGCAGCCCCAGCAACGCGCCGTTCAGATAGATGTTCTCCCGGCCAGTGTAGTCGGGATGAAACCCGGTCCCGAGCTCGAGCAGCGCCGATACCCGACCTCCAACTGTGATGCGTCCGGCGTTCGGGTGGAGGATGCGGGCGATCAGCTTGAGCATGGTGCTTTTGCCAGATCCGTTCGGTCCGATCACCCCAAGCGTGGTCCCGGACTCGACCTGGAAGGAAATGCCACGCAGTACCCAGAACTCGTCGTAGACGCCGCGGCGGCGCCGGATGAACGCCTCCTTCAGTGAGTGATGACGCTGGCGGTAGACGCGAAACCGCTTGGAGACGCCGTCGAAGGCGACCGCCGCCACCATCAGACTTCCTCCGCGAAACCGCGGCTCAGGCGGTCGTAGGCCGACAGGCCGACCAGCACCACCAGCGCCGCTACCACTGTGAAAGCCATGAGGTGAAGCAAGCTGGGCATCCGCCGGTAGAACCAGATGTCCTGGTAGGAGGAGATCAGCCAGGACATCGGGTTGGCTTCAAAGAAGGGCCGCAGCCGTTGGGGCACCAGGTCGAGCGAGTAGACGATCGGAGTGCCGAAGAACCAGACTGTGATCAGGACGCTGAGGAAATACTGGACGTCGCGAAAGTAGACCTGGCCGGCAGCCAGCAGGCAACCGATGCCGGTGCTGAACAGGATCTGGAGGACCACGAGCAGCGGAAGGAAGACTAGCGACAGGCCGATGCCTACGTGGAACGCAATCGCGAGCACGGCGAGCAGCCCCAGGCTGATCAGCATGTGGACTCCCGTCGAGGCCACGGCTGACAGGGGCAGGATCACCAAGGGGAAGTAGACCTTACGAACTATGCCGGCGTTGTCGGTGACTGAAGTGGTGGCGATGGTCAGGGTCTGGGCAAAGATGTTCCAGGGGACCAGGCCGGAGAGTAGAAAGATCGGATAGGGCTGGATGTTGACCCGCACGATCACCGAGAAGACCACTGTGTAGACAAGCATCAGCAGCAGGGGATTCAGCAGGGACCAGAACACTCCCAGCACCGACCCGCGATAGCGAGTCTTGAGGTCGCGGGAGACCAGGTTGCTGAGCAGCTCCCAGTAGGCGACTGTGTGGTCGATCCCTCGGGTCAGCGGCAGCGGGGCGCTCCCCACCCGTGGTCGCACCGGCTGCCGGCTGGTCGAGATCTCGGCGGGTTCAGTAGGCATGCTTGTGGAAAAGGGTCCTGCCGAAGGTGAGCAGCAGGATCTTGATGTCGAAGGCGAGCGACCAGTTCTCGATGTAGTAGATGTCGTAGATCGTACGGTCGGCGATCGAGGTATCGCCTCTGAGGTCGTTAACCTGCGCCCAGCCGCTCACGCCGGGCCGGACCTGGTGACGCTCGAGGTAGCGGGGGATCTCGGCTCCAAAGCGCTCTACGAAGTAGGGCCGCTCAGGCCTGGGTCCGACCAGGCTCATGTCTCCCCGGATTATGTTGACCAGCTGGGGGAGCTCGTCGAGGCTGTAGCGCCGCATGAACCGACCGACCGCGGTCCGCCGGGCATCGTCGGCCGAGGCGAAGACCGGCCCGGTCTCCGCCTCGGCGTCGGAAACCATGGAGCGGAACTTGTAGACGGTGAAGACGAGATTGTTCATGCCCACCCGATTTTGCCGGTAGAGAACCGGACCCGGTGAGCTGAGGCGGATGGCGATTGAGAGCGCCACCAGCAGCGGGGATAGGAGCACAAGCAACGTCAGGCTGACCACAAGGTCGAATCCCCGCTTGACCAGGACGGCGAGCCCGGTGACCTGGCTTCGCCGGACCCCGAGCAGCGGGATGCCGTCCACCACGTCGGCGGAGACGCGGGTGGTGATGATCTCGAAGAGGTCGGGCAGCATTCGAAAATCAACCCGGAGCTCGTCACAGGCCTTGATCAGGCGCAGGAGCTCCTCATGGCTCGCCCCCGGCAGGGCGAGGAAAACCTGGTCGATCTGCTGGGCGGCCACCTGCCGGGGAAGCTCGGCAACCCGTCCAAGCACCGCCGTCCCGGCGAAGCGCGCGCCGGGTTCCAGGCGATCGTCCAGCACGCCGCAGACACGGTAGCCGAATTGAGGAAACATCGTCATCCGATGGATCAGGAGCTCGCTGCCGGTTCCGGTGCCCACCACCAGGACACGCTCGGCGCCGATCCCGCGACGCTGCTGCGCGAGCACGACCTGTCGCAGCAGCAACCGGCCCGCGGCCATCAGGACGACCCCGGCCAGAATCGTATAGATCAACACCAGGCGGGAATAGAGAAAGCCCCGGTACAGCGACATGACAGCCGCAGCGACCAGTCCGGATAGGACGGCGGCCCCGATGATGGCGAAGACTTCATCGAGAAAAGGCCGGCCCCGCCTGATCCGGTAGACGCCGCTGAAGGTGAAGGTCGCAAGCACGATGGCGACCAGCGCCGGCACGGCTCCGAGGTAGGGCCCAAAGGCCGGCGGCTCGGTCCCCGGGATGGGAATGCGGTCGAGGTGGAAACGATAGTTGTAGGCGATCAGGACGGCGGCGACCACCGCGGCCACGTCGATGCCGAGCCGGATTGCCGTCAGCCAGCGTTGCCGGTTACCCATGCCCCGCTGCGGGCCCGCGCCACCGAAGGCCGGCCCAGGCCAGAGCCAGCAGCGCCCAGAATTCGACGCTCAGGTCGTTCTTCCAGTAGGGGACGTCGACCAGGCCGTGCACGACCATGGCCACCACCGCCAGGATCACTCCCGGGTACAGAGGCCGCCAGGACGGCTCAGCCTCGCGCCAGCCGGTGATCGCCACTCTCACAGCCTGTACCAGTAACCAACCGAACGCCACCAGGCCGAGAATGCCGGTCTCGGTCCAAGCGTTCAGGACAATGTTATGCGGATACATCACGTCTTCAGCCGCCGACTGCCGTAGTCCATAGGGGGCGATCGCCTGCTTGAACCCGGACAGGCCGCCCCCAAACAGGGGATGGTCGCGAAGCATTCTGAGCGTCGCACCCCAGAGGCGGGCCCGCTCGACGAGTGAATTGTTGGGGTCAGCCAGATTCACCTCGTGTCCCAGCCGGCTGGCGATCGGTGGGATCCGGCTCACGGCCAGGGCGGCGACCAGGGTCGCCGCCACCAGGGCGATTCGCCGGCGATGACCGAGCGCCAGGCCGACCCCAATGGCCAGCAGCCCGAGATATCCGCCGCGGGAGAAGGTGAGCAGGCAGGCGGGGACGGCAATCACCAGGAAGCCGGCTGCAATCAAGCGCCCGCGCCGCTGGGGCGTATAGGCGGCGAGGCTCGAGGCGACCGCGATCATGGGCACCAGAAATAGGGCGACCGCGTTGGGCGTGTTGTAGATGACCACCGGCGCGGCCAGGGCCGCGTTCAGAGTGTGATGGCCTAGCGCGTCCAGGACGAGCGCGGCATTCGGGATGGAGATCGCGATCCCGGCCACGCCAAAGCAGAGCAGGACGACCGCCGCGCGCCGCCAGCTCGACAGGACTTCGATCAGGACGAAGAAAAACGCGATGGGTTCGAGCAGGTAGGCCTTGAACAGTCCGAGCGCCGCACGGTGGTCGGGGGCCACCAGAACGGCAATCGCGCCCGCCGTCAGGAACAGCAGGGCGGGCCAGGTGAAAGGGTTCCGCCACTGTGGGCGGCGGCGATATCGCAGCGTCTCGACCAGGAAGACGACCATGGTCGCCAGCAAGGACAGTTCGAGAAGCGTGGTCGGATAGAAACCGATCCGCCATCTGAGGTTGTACGCCGGCGTCAGGGCGCAGGTAATCCCGGCACACACCAGGGTGACCCGGTATTCGCGGGCCGCGCGAGATAATCCTATGGACTTTTACCTCGGAGGAATGCCCATCAGCCAGCGGATCGGTTTCGATGCTCGATTGATCGGGGCCCTGGGCATCGGACGCTATATTAGCGGGCTTCTTCCTCCACTCGGACAGATCCTCGCCGATCGCCTGGTCGTGATCGGCCACGCTCGGGACGCGGCGCTGATCCGCGCCCTGGTGGGCCCGCGGCCGGCCTTCACCGCTGCAAATGCGGCGCCCTATCGGCTTGCCGAGCAGATCACGATGCTGGCGCGGCTGGCCTCCATGCGGCTGGCACTTGCACACTTCCCCCACTACAACCTTCCACTGGCGTACCCCGGACGCTTCGCGGTCACCATCCACGACCTCTTTTCCTTCGAATTTCCGGAGATCCACTCGGGCCCCGTTCCGCGCTGGATCAACCGCGCGCTCGTCAGCGGCGCCGTTTCCCGCGCTACTGCTGTGATCGCTCCCTCGCACGCGACCGCGTCTGCGGTGGGCAAGCGGTTCCCCCGGGCGGCCGCAAGGATCACCGTCATCCCCGAGGCGGCCGACTCCAGGTTCACCAGGACGCCGCCTGACGACACCTGGCAGCGCTACTACGGGGTGCGCATGCCCTATTTCCTATACCTCGGCCAGTGGAAGGCCTACAAGAATGTCCCCCTCCTGATCGACGCCTTCCGCCAGGTGGTGGCGCGAAGGCCCGAGTGCCAGCTGGTGATCGTCGGACAGGATGCGCGGCATCCCGAGGTCCCGGCGGCGGCCGCCCGCCTGCCCTCCGGATCTGTGGTGTTTCCCGGCAGGGTGCCCGACGCGGCGGTCCCTCCCCTGTACCGGCAGGCATCCGCGGTGGTGGTGCCGTCGCTGGCCGAAGGGTTTGGTCTTCCGGTGCTGGAGGCGATGGCATCCGGGGTGCCCGTCGTCTGCAGCGACATCCCGGTGCTGCATGAGGTTGCCAACGGGGTCGCAATCTTCTGCGACGCCTCCGACGCGTCTGCGTTCGCGCGTGGCATGCTCGACGCTCTGGCAATGGACGACCCGCGCCGCGACCTGGGTATCGCCCGCGCCCACACCTTCTCCTGGCAGGCCGCAGCCGAGAAAACGGTCGCCGTCTACGAGCGAGCCCTGGCGACTAGCCGGTAAGCCGGCGCACCAGCGCCTGGTGGGCGTCGAGCTCCACCGACATGTCGAGCGGCGCGAGTTCGGTGGGCGCACGGCGGGCAAGCGCCCGCAGGATCAGCAAGTCGGCAAAGTGGGGATTCTTCGGTAGGAGCGACCCATGGAGGTAGGTGCCGAAGATGTTTCCCGCGCGGACTCCCTCAGTGCCGTCCTTACCGTTGTTGCCGGCGCCTTTGACCACCCGGCCCAGTGGCTCGACGTTCGCTCCCAGATACGTTCTGCCGCTGTGATTCTCGAAGCCCACCAGGGTTGGGGGCTCGAGCCCGAGGCCAGGCACATCTATAAGGACGTTGCCGATGTTGCGGCGAGCGCCGGGCTCGGTGTGCAGGTCCACCAGCCCCAGCCCCGGCAGGCGCTGGCGCTCGGCTGTCACGTAGTAGGCCCCTAGCAGCTGGTACCCACCGCAAACTGCCAGCACCACCGAACCCTGCGCGACTGCCTCCTTGATACTGGCCAGCTTGTGCTCGTTTGCATCTGCGAAGACCAGCTCCTGATCCCTATCTTGCCCTCCGCCCCAGAAGAGCAGGTCGTATTCGGCCAGGTCCGGCGAAGGACCCCGGCCGATCGGCTCGACCCGGACGTCGATGCCACGCCATCCCGCCCGTTTTGAGAGGGTGAGTATGTTGCCTCGGTCACCGTAGATGTTCATTTCTTCCGCGTAGAGGTGACCGATCCGAAGCGGGGGCTGGGCCACATTGGTTATCGTACGCGCGGATGCCGAGAAGCCTGGTCTGCATTCCGACCTATAACGAAGCGGCAAACATCTTGCCGCTCATCGAGCGGATTGCCCAGGTCGCGCCGGACCTGGACATCCTGGTCGTGGACGACGGATCGCCCGACGGCACCGGGGACCTGGTGCGCGACCGCATGCTCAAGGAAGCGCGACTGAACATCCTCGCCCGACCGACAAAGCAGGGACTGGGGACCGCCTACCTGGCCGGATTTGCCTACGGACTGCAAAACGGCTATACGGACATCGCAACCATGGACGCCGATTTTTCTCATCCGCCGGAGCGGTTGCCCGCCCTCTTCGATGCCGTCAACGGCGGCGCCCATCTGTCGATCGGCTCGCGATATGTTCCGGGCGGCGCCATCGAGGGATGGGGGCCGGGACGCCGGCTCATGAGCGCCGGGGCGAACACGCTGGCCCGCACGCTGTTGCGATTGCGAACCCACGACTGCACGGCTGGCTATCGCTGCTACAGCCAGCGGTCCCTGCAGTTCATCGTGACAAGACCCCTGCGATCGTCGGGTTACTCTGCACTGATCGAGCTGTTGACCCGGTGCGAGCGTGCCGGACTCTCGATTATCGAGGTTCCGATCACGTTTGTGGACCGGGTCCGAGGGCGGTCGAAGATCTCGGAGCGGGAGATCCTCCGCGCCCTGGTCACCGTGATCCGGCTGGCGGGACGCAGTTGAGACGCCGCCCGGTTCAGGCGGCACTCCTCCTGGTGCTCGGTCTCTTGATCCTGGTCGGTCTGTTGCGCTCCGTGCACCCGGCCGAGGTCGCTGCGGCGATCGGCCACGCCTCGCTGGGCCCGCTGGTGCTCGGCATGCTCAGCGCCCTGGCCTTCCTCGGACTCCGCGGGTGGCGCTGGAAGCTGATCCTCGATGCCTCGGCGCCGAATGCGCGGGTTGGCGACGCCACGGCGGTGACGGCTGTGGGCTTTGCCGTCAACGCCGTGGCCGCCTTCAAGGTCGGGGAGATCCTGCGGATGGCCGCGATCGCACCGCGGGCTGGCATCGCGGTCGGCGAGGCAGGCGGCACGGTGGTTGTCGAGCGGGTGCTCGATGTGCTCGCGCTCCTGGTGCTGGCCGTTGGGGCGGCCGCCTTCTCAGGAGCCGCCGCCGCGGGCGCCGGGCTATGGGGCGGAGTCGCGGCCATCTCCGGCCTGTTTCTCGCGATCGGCGTGGTGGCGTTTATCCTGGCCTCACACCCGGCCCCCACGCTGAAAGCGTGGTCGCGTCTCACTTCACATCTTCCGTTGAGGATGCAGCAGGGGGCGCAGGACCTGGCGGCCTCGGTGCTCCGCGGTTTCAGCGCCCTCCTATCGGGCCGGAGGTTGGCCGCGGTCGTGGGGCTCAGCTTTTTGGTCTGGATCGCGGCAGAACTCGGGCTTTACGCCTATTTCCGCTCCCTCACCACACAACTTCCGGCAGCCACCCTGTTCCTGGCCCTGGTCCTGTTCACCGTAAGCCAGGCGGTCAGTATCACCCCGGGGTCGGTGGGAACCTATGAAGGTTTCTTCCTTCTTGTCCTGACCCCGTTCGGTGCGCACCCAGCGTCGCTGGTGACGGCCGTCGCCATCCTGAGCCATGTCGCGGGCATCCTGGCCTACCTTTTCGCCGGCGCCCTCGGTGCACTGTGGCTTCGGTTCGCCTCGGCTTCAGCGCCAGTACGGAGTGAGCGTCCCCTGCCGAGTCAGGACCGCGCGTAGCTCCAGCATCGCCGTGTAGGTCGGCAGGATGAACAGTGTCTCGCCCTCCGGCGTCGCCTGAGCGGCGCGGCTCAACGCCTCCTCCCACCCGGTCACGACCTCGATCCGATCACCCGGCACCTCCGCGTACTTGAGCCGGACCGCCAGGTCGAGGGCGCGGTCACCGGTCAGGACTACGTGCTGCGCGACCCCCTTGAGGCTCTCGAAGTCGACGTCCCAGATCCAGGAGACGTCCTGGCCGTCGGCGATGCGGTCGTTGAGAGCCAGCAGGAAATAGCGCCCCTTGCCGAACTGGATCGCCGTGCGCAGCACCTCGTTGAAACCGGTCGGGTTCTTGCCGAGAAGCAGCACGGCGGGTCGGCCCTCCACCGCGACTTTCTCCAGCCGGCCAAAAGCCGGCGCGAAGTTGCCGAGCGTCCCCGCCGCCTCCCGCAGGGGGACTCCAATGGCACGGGTGGCGGCCAGCGCCAGGACGACGTTATATACGTTGTACAGCCCCGACAGCGGGACCCGGACAGCGGCGCTCTCGCTGCCGGCGCGGACCGTGAGACGCATCTCGTCGATGCCGTCGATCTCGAGCGCGGTCACGGCGATCTCCGGTGTCGGGCGCTCGAAATCGCCGCGCGGGCAGCGATAGTGGCCGACGTGGCCGAAGTACACGCCTTCGAAGATGAAGGGACTGCCGCAGCGCGGACAGAATTTCGCATCGGCTCCGTGGCTCAGCTGCGGCTGGAGCAACTCCGGCGCCTCGACTCCCGCGTAGGTCACCCGGGGCAGGTCCTCACCCAGGGCGGCCACCATCGGGTCGTCGGCGTTGAGCACCGCGGTCACACCCTCGGGTCCCTGGGTCAGCGCCCGGCGGAGGTGGGCCGCCGTCGTCTCCAGCTCTCCGTACCGGTCCAGCTGGTCACGGAAGAGATTCGTCACAACGATCACGCGCGGCCCGGTTTCGGTGACCAGCAGCGGCAGGCTGGCCTCGTCGATCTCGAACACGCCGATGCTCGCCGGCAGCGCGCCCGACCACGAGGCCCGGTCGACCAGCGCCGCGGTGACTCCGAAGATGAGGTTGGCGCCCGCCTGGTTCGCGATCGCCGGCCGTCCCTGCGAATCCAGGATGTGCCGGATCAGCGCCGAGGTCGTGGTCTTGCCGTTGGTCCCGCTCACGACAATGCTGCCGCCATCGAGGCCGGCGGCGAGCTTGGTCAGGATTCGCCGGTCGACCCAACGGGAGACGTCACCGGGAAGGGTGGTACCCCCGCCCACATGCAGCGCCCGGCTCATCAGCGCCGTCAGTTTTCCCGCCCAGAGCGCGGCGCCGCCGCGGGGACCGAGCCTTGCCTGCCTCAACCCCAGGCCGGCACCGGTCGGTAGACCCCGATCTCCAATGGTTCCCCTGCCATTGCCTCTCGTGCGTCCGGGAAGGCGGCAAAGAACGCTCCCCCGCTCCCGCTCATCGTCAGTTGGCGCAGCCGAGCGCGCGCCGGCGCGACCGCCTCGGCCAGCCGCGGATACTTTGACACCGCAGTCGCCTCCAGGTCGTTGCCGAACGCTCCCGGGTCCGGTGCCCGGCCCGCTTTCAGAGCTGCCGCGACGGCTGCCGTGCGGCGTGCGCTCGGCGCGCTCCCGTCAACGGCGGCGTAGACCTCTCTGGTCGAGACCTCGATGGACGGACAGACCAGGGCAAAGCTCCAGGCAGCCGGGATCGGCGGCAGCGGCTCGACGGTCGAGCCCAGGCCGGTGGCGAGCGCCGTTCCGCCCCGCAGGAAGAAGGGCACGTCCTGTCCGACCCGCTGGGCCACCTCCTGGAGTTCGGACGCTGAGATCTTGATGCCGTAGAGAGCGATCGCCGCGCGCAGGAAGGCGGCGGCATCCGAGCTTCCTCCCCCGAGCCCGGCGCCGACCGGAATCCGTTTGTGCAGCCGGATTTGAAATGTGAGCGACTGGCCGACGTGCGCCTCGAGCTCGCGCGCCGCCTTGAGCACCAGGTTCTCGCCGGGGATCGACGGCCCCACGACGTCGAACACCTTGCAATCGGACCGCTCGACAGAGACCAGGTCATGCAACGAGATCGTCTGCATCACCGACTCGATGTCGTGATATCCGTCGGCCCGGCGGCCGATCACATCGAGGGTCAGATTCAGCTTTGCGTATGCGGGAAGCACCAGGGTCATGGCCTGACCCCATTCTTACGTATAATCAGCGGTCGCATGGCAAACACCCGATCGGCCAAGAAGCGCGTGCGGGCATCGGTGCGGAAGCGCAATCGAAACCGCGCCACGCGGTCCGCGGTGAAGACGCTGATCACGCGTGCTCGCCGCCCCGCCGACAGCACCGCCGGCCTCACCAGTGAGGAAGTGCGACACGCGATCAGTGCCCTGGACAAGGCCGCGGAGAAGGGCGTCCTGCATCCTAACAACGCCTCGCGGCGCAAGTCGCGGCTGATGAGCGCGCTCTCCAGGATCGCCCCCGCCGAGAAGCCGGCTCAGAAGGCTCCGGCGAAGAAGGCCGCGGCTCCAGCCGCGGAAAAGAAGCCGGCGGCGGAAAAGAAGCCGGCACCCCGCGCCGCCAGGGCCAAGGCCTAGTCCCCTAGCCCCGGGGGGCCCAGGCGTGTCCCCTCGAGCTCGGCCTCCCAGACAGTGATAATCCGTGCAATGAGCGAGGTCGGACCTCAAGCGCTCGACCAGCTGCCGACGAAGGCTGAGAAGCCTTATTCGGCTCTGACAGCGGTAGGCCCCTGGCGGCTCTGGGCGGTCGGGGTTGGTGCCGGCTTTGCTCTAGCAATCGCCGCCCAGGTGGTGACGGGTGCCATGTGGTGGGTGGCAAACCTCAATGCCATTCCGGCCTACGGAGACACCTCAGAATACCTGGGTCTCGCTCGGACGTTAAGGGTCGATGCGTATCGTACGGTGCTCTATCCGCTGGTTCTGCGCACAACGCACGCCGCCGCCGTGCGACTTCACCTGGCTTTTCCTTTTTTGCTCTACCTTCTACAAACCGCGGCCGCCGTCGCGGCTATCTACTATCTCGTCTCTACCCTGTGGCGGGTGACGGCAACGATAGGCTGGTTGCGGCTTTCCGCCGTCGGGCCACGCCAGAGGCGTCTCGTGCAGGCGGCCGCCACCCTCACCCTGCTCACGACGCCGCTCATCGCGCACTTCTCAACCACTATCCTCAGCGATTCCCTGGCGCTCTCCCTGCTCGTCGCCGCTGTGGCCGGCGTCATCCGCATTGCCGTGCTCGGCGACGAGTCCGTCGGACTGCTCGTCGTAAACCTCTTTCTGATTACTGGGGCCGAGTTGATGCGGCCGGAAAAGATCTATGTGGTGGCGCCCCTGTTGGGAGCGATCGTGCTGGTGCTGGCCATCAAAAAGCGGAAGCCGCTGCTGCGCCTGCTGGCCAGCCTCGCCTGCCTGACTCTGCTGCCGGTTGTAGCGGTCGGCGCCATCAACCACGCGACCCAAACTGCAAACTACGGCCGGCCCCCGCTCTCCCTCTCCACTACGCTCTTCGGGTGGACCGTTTGGCCACGGCTTGCTGAAATTCGGCCCGTGCTTCCGGCGGATGTCCGCAACGCCGTCTCCGAGGCAGATGCGAACGCTTTCGACAACAGCGTCAACAGCGCGGGACCCATCATCGTACAGTTGCGGGCGGCCGGCGGAGGTACCGATCGGCTAGTCAACGAGACGACAGTGGCGGCGTTGAAGTGCTGCTGGCCGGCCATCGGCCTGCGAACTGCCATCAACTTCATGAAATATTCCGTTGCCCCAATCACCTTCCCCGTGGAGTGGTACAGCGGGGTTCAGACGCCCACGGCTTGGACGAGTTCGCGGATGGCGCAGGCACACCCTTTGCTCACCAGGATCTACCTGTGGGTAGCTCTTATCGTCCTCGGGCTGGTCGAGCTACCGCTGCTCGGGGTTTTGCTGGTGCGAGCGGTATCCCAACACCCTCCGGGAGTTCCCCGCAGGGCCGCCACGGCCGTGGTCGCCATCATCGCAGGCTTGGTCACACTCAATGCAGGACTCTTTGCGACCTCGTCGGGCCAGGACGCGAACATCCGATACGCGCTGCCATCCTATCTGCTCCTCGGCGCGTGTCTCTTATGGGCCGACCTTGTCGCTGCGTCCAGCCTTCTGCTCCCAGACAGGTCGATCTCTTCGCATGGCTGGGATCAGGGCGTAGAACGAAAGCACTCGTAGCCAGCTATCGCCGTCAAAGGCGCGAAACCGGCTCCCTCGAGTAGCGTTGCCCCCTCGGTGTCGCCGGCGCCCAGGCAGGCGAGGGCGACATGCAAAGTCTTCAGAGCCATGGTTACGGTGGGTCCGTCGACCACCGAGCTGGAGCCGGCGGCCAGGTCATCCAGCAGCTGCCTCTCCTTCAGGTGGAATCCTGGCTGGGATGCAAAGTTGAGGAGATAGAGGCTGCGTGGGTCGACAGCCCTCACACGGGTAGTCGAAATAGCGATGATAGCGCTGACAGCGGGAGGCGCGAGAATGATATCGCCGGGGCGCGACAGGGCGATGACGCGCTGGGAGGCGGACAGGGCAATCGGATCAACCTTCCAGGCTGCCGGGGCGGTAAGAGTTGCGTGATTACTGGCTGACCATACCGGCACCCCGCTTGCCAGGATCACGCCTCCGACCGCCGCTACGAGTAGTGCCCCCACTACCGGCGCCCGCGGGTGTGTCCGGAAGGGAAGGGCCATGAGGGCGCCGACCAGCGGCCCGACCGGAACGAGCCAGAGCAGTCGCCACAAGACGGGCCCGGCTCCCGTCCATTGGTTCGCCAGGCTGAGCACGCCCGGGCCCAGCGCGGCAACGACGAACGCAGCGGCAGCGGCCACGGCGACCTGGGCTGCGGCATTTCCAAGGGCCAACAACCCCACGAGCATGGCTACCACCGCAATCGCAGCCATCGGGCCTGCGCCAACCACCTTGAGTAAATTGCTCAGGGGGTCAGTGTCCGCTGGCGCAGCGGTCCCGGCGCTCAGTCCTCCGGCCACGTGGATGAGAAGGCCGGCGCCAACCGGGTAGGCAGCCGCGATCAGACCTGCGAGAAACGGACGCAACCGGCCTTGCACGAGCAGTGCCGATAGAGCGGCAATCAATGCCAGAGGCACCAGGAATGTTGCAGTCGGCGTAAAGCCCACACCGGCAATCCCAGTGGCGCTCAGTAGCCCCAGATGACGCCGCCGTGGGTCGTGCACCCAGCGGTTCAGGTGCACGTAGAGAAGCGGGATGACGATGGATAGGAAAAGTACCTTGCCCTGCCATATACGGCCGACGAACAGGTTGCCAAAGGACGCATTGCTGGCTCCTCCCATCAGCAGGAACAGCAGGCATCCCAACAGGGCCAAGACGACCGATGACACCCGCCAGGTCCGCAGCAGTCTCCAGAGTGCCATCACAGCAAGGAAGGTCGCCAGGGGCGGCACCACCAGGTAAGTGAGGTCGGCAGCGCTGATGTGCAGGGTGTGCGCCAGCGCGCCGACCAGCGGCTCATACGAAGATAGAGGCGGAGATTCCTGGGCCGGCCACACCTCATTACTAAACAGGGTGTCGCGCAGCGGAAAGTCGCCGTGCTCGGCAATGTAGGTGCTACGGTTGACGTAGTAGACGTCGTCGGCGTCAGACCGCAGGATGAGCAGGGAGAGGGCTGCCAGTAGAATCGCGGTCGCCAGGATGAGTATTGGTCCGAGTGCGCGCCGGCCGGGGTCGCCTGCCGCAAGCTCGTCTGCGGAAGGGGGGAGGCTCTCGGTGCGAGCTGGTGTCCTCCGCAGACTGTTAACAGAAATGCCGACGCCCAGCCCGACCGCCGCCACTGCCAGCCCCCAGGCGGCCCGCCAGGCAACGACCGAACGCCATCCTGCCACAAGCAGCGCACTGCCGATGGCCAGGCCGCCCGCCAGAGCCACCCACCACCGACCGGTCTTGCCTGATTGGCCGACACTGCGGCTCGATGCGTCGCCGCCCCAGTGCGGCAGCAGCCAGAGAGCACCCCCAAGTGCGAAGCCCCAAATAATAACCGCGAGCGTGACAGGTGCGCGAAGTACGAGGCAGGCGTCGTACACCAGGGTCCACAACGCGAAGGCAAGGACAGCCCGGTCGAGAATCGCGTCAGCAATCTGGCTGGATGCCAGCGCTGTATGAGCTAAGCGCCCGCGTTCCGCTGCGCGCGGATCGCCGTTCCGAGACCGGGTCAGTGGAGACGCCGCTGTAAAGCTCGAACCATAACCCGTAAGGGCTTTGTCGAGCGCCAGATGCGCGCGCCAAGGAGGATCCGGATCGCCTGCTCCCGGGACCGGGCAATGGCGGCCTCTGCCCGCACGGCACGGTCGTGATCGCGGTCACCCAACGGGGTCTCCGTCAGCGGCACGCGGATTCGGCGCCAGAGCGCTTCTCGGATCTCCCCCAGTTTGTCTCGCCGGTGGGCCCATCTCGGAACAGGAGGCTCCACCCGGACCTGGAGCGCCGCCTCACGCTCAACCGCGTCCTCGATCCAGGCCCCATTCGATGCCATTCCGGCGAGTGCACCGATGTGAATGATGACGTCCTGCGCGGTCACCCCCTGCCAACGTTCAGGTGGGGAGTGCTCTGCCAACCACAAGCCCGTGAGGAGCACGCCCCGCTTCACGATGTCGTCGCGCGTGTATGTTCGGTCTCGCCATTCATTGTCGATCTGGAGAAAATTTCCGTCCGCGGTACAGATGATGTTCCTCGGCAGAGCATCGATCGCTCCGGCTTCCGCCTTATTCGCGTCCACGATCAGAAGCCACTCGCGCAATAACTCTTTCAGGCGATCGTCCCCCGCACCGACCATCTCCTCCGTCATCTCGGTACCCGGAATATAGGTTGAATCCTGGAGCGTTTGCACAAGGTCAGCCGCTCCGTCGGCCTCACCACTGAAGAGTGGCCGGCGTTGAAAATGAAGCGCGGAGTCGCTCCGAAACAGCCGGGTCTCGGTCGCGAATTGTTTGCCCCGGTGCGGATGATAAAAGGCGGCGAGCTGATCGTCCGGCCAGAGTCGCGTGGACACCGTGCCATCTTTGCGCGCCAGAACAAGGAACGAGTTGGCAAAGTGCTGGCCTACACCGGCTTCGACCAGGCTGCGCCAGAGCAAAGACTCACTTACCGTCCGATGTCGCTCTGGTCCCGCCCAGTCTGGGCTGGGGAAGGTAGGAATCCCCCACGCCAGGGAGGGTTCGGTCCTGTACAGGTCGTCACTGAAGATCGCTCTGGCGAGCTTGAAGTCGGGAAATGCCGACAGTACTGAGAATGTAAATCCAGCTTGCGCCAGGAGCTCCTCTAGTTTGGCCCTGGAGAACGTCCGGGCCTTGCCTGCGCCCCGCATATACCCCTCGATCGAATCGTAGACCCGGCCACTATGATCTTCCGGGGCACCGGCAAGATACTTGACGCCAAGGCGGTTCTCGATCGCGATGATCATGGTTCCACCGTCGCGCAAGACGGAGCGGAGCCGAGCGAGAGATTCTAGATAGGGCTCCGCGTCCGCCGTGCCTGAGCCCAAGTACTCGAGGACACCGACGACGACGACGACGTCGTAGGCCGGCCCGGTAGGAAGCTGCGCAATGCCTCCGACAAAGACCTCGACCGTGCTGAGATCAGCAGAGCGCAGCCGGGCTACGCGAGCGCGGTCCAGGCTCGGTTCGAGCGCGTCCACCATCGCACAGGCCTCGCCCAAATAGCGGGTGATGGCGCCACAGCCGGCTCCGACTTCCAACACGGTCGCCGAACGCGGTAGATGGAGCGCGCGGAGGATGTTGGCGCGGGAACTCGCCAGGTGATACAACTGAGGCCAGGTCGCTGCGGCACCAAACAATTGGTCGCTCATCGAGCTGAGGTCGGTCGCCTGCTGGACCAGCGCGGCAACCTGTGCCTCAGAACCATCTCGAAAAGCCGCAGCCGAATCCCCCAACACGTGGCACCCTTGAGCGTCGGTCGTGGCGAGGCGACGCAGTGGAGTGAGGCCAACCGGTTGTTCAGGCGCCACCGTGTCTTGCACGCTGAGCTTCAGCGTCAAGATCATAGTCCTCCGAAGCGTCGGCCATTGGAGGACTGCGAACAGGAGCTATCGTCTACGGTGCTCGAAAGATGCGCCCAGGGCGAGCCGAACAGTCGCCTCATCTTGAGAGCTGTTCAACTCAGGACGCGCTCCAGGATGAATCCCTCCAGCGCGAGCCGCGCATCGAGCTCGCCCAGCTTGATCTGCTCCTCGAGCCCAAGCAGGTCGTGGAATCCCCGGTCTAGCTCTTCCGCGGAATAGTCCGCCGCCTGCCGGTACGCCTTCTCCACCACGAACGGGTGCTCGTTCAGTCGCGCCTGCAACATGGCCAGGTCTCCCCCGCGGTCGCGCACCGCTCTCGCATGCAGCAACCGGCGCCAGTGGCTGACCAGCGTGTAGAGCATCCAGGTCGGCTCGCGTCCGGCCTCGAGCAGCGATTGCAGCACGGCCGCCACCTCGCCCGGCCGGCCCGACCCGATCGCGTCCGTCAGGGCGAAGATCTCTTCCTGCCGCGACCCGCTTACCAGGGCGCGGACCGCGTCTTCGTCGATCCGCGTGGCCGGCGAGACGTAGAGCGCCAGCTTTGCGATCTCCTGGTCGAGCAAGCGCAGGTCGGGTTCCGCGAGTTCGAGCAAGAGCCGGACCGCCTGGGGCGTCACCGTCAGGCCGCGCTGTTCTGCCAGCCGGCGCACCCAGCCTGACCGGTCGGCCCGCCGGGGTGGGTCGAAGCGCGTGATCTTCGCCCGCCTCTCCTTCTCCGCTGCGGCCACCGCCTTGAAGATGGCGTTGGCCGGGGCTGCGACCGCGTGCAGGATCAGGACCAGCTGGGTGGTATCGGGCAGCATCGCGAGATGGCCGGCGGCGCGGTCGGCGTTTCCGCCTTTCTCGCGCTTACCCGCGAGAATGCCCCAATCACGCAGCACCAGCACCCGGGTCGCATCGATGAACGGGAGGGTCGAGGCCTTCTCGGCAAACTGGTCGGCGTTCATGTTGTCGGCCTGCACGTCCTCGTAGTTGAACTCGAGCGTCAGCTCACCGCGAAGCTTGGCCAGCAGCGCCTGGGCCTCGCGGTCTATCAGGTAACCCTCCGCCCCGTGCAGCAGGGTAATCACACGGCAGCGCCACTGAAGACACGGTCGAGCTTGGCGGCCATGTAGAAATCGCTCTCCGTCAGCCCATTGATCTTGTGCGTCCACAGGTAGGCACGGACCTCTCCCCAGCGCACATAGAGGTCGGGATGATGGCCCTCACCCTCGGCGACCGGCGTCACCCGGTTGACGAATTCGACCGCCTCCACCCAGTTCTTGAACTTGAACGACTTGATCAGCTTGTGGTCGTCCTCGACCTGCCAGCCCTCCAGCTGCTCCAGCAGGGGCGCGATCTGGTCGTGCGTGAGTGGAGGTGTTCCGCCCTTGCACGGCACACATTTGTTATCGGCGAGGCTTGTTGACGCCATGGCGCGCATCCTCCTCGATCGTCTTCACCTTGTCGATGACGGCTTTCTCCGCTGGGTCGGGCCCGCCCTCGAGCCACGCATCGCAGATCTCGCGCGCGACGGCCTCCGGGGTGGCGCGCAGGCTCATCACCAGAACGTTGGCGTCGTTCCAGCGGCGCGCGCCGCGGGCGGTTTCCGCGTCGGCGCACAAAGCCGCTCGGACGCCAGGCCCTTTGTTCGCGGCGATCGAGACGCCGGCCCCACCTCCCTCGCGACGTCGGCCCAGTCCAGAGGCTGCTCGTTCAACGGCCCGTGCAGCTCGACCTCGAGACCCTTGTCCTGCAGGTACTCGGCGACGACCTGGGTGACCCGCGTCTTCTCGTCGCTGCCGATGGCGACACGCATGGAGAAATTCTAGGCTCAGCTACTTCACGAATCCCCGTCCTGCCTACCTATCCCTCCCCCTCTGGGGGAGGGCAGGGTGGGGGTTAAGCGGCGGCTTCCTGATCCCGGGGGCGCGGCTCGCGTGTCACCAGGTAGGCGACCAGGGCGAGGTACTCCTGGGAATCAGCCGAGTCCAACCACCGAATGTCGGAAGTGCTGCGACGGAATAGTGCAAAGATCTCGGCGAGGGTCAGATTGGCGCCATTCTAGACCGAGTCGCGCATGCGTGACCGTCGAAGTTACCGCAAAATCCCAACCTGCGCCACTCTCAGTCACTGTGATGATGAGCGCGAGCGAACACCTGGCGTACCCCTTCGGCAAGCTCGGCCTCAAAAACGGTCACGTCAGCCCGCTCGCTCAAATCCCGGACGATCGCCTGGCCCCTACTTTCGAGGACGGCGCCGGCCACCACGGCTACGCGCGCGCCCGACCGCCGAGCGCTGTCAAGCCGGGATTCCAGGCTGTTGCGGCTCGCGTCAAGAATCACCCGGTAGCCTCTTTGCCGCAGACCGGCAACCATCCGGTGCATGTAGGAGCGGCTCGATTCCTCGACGGCTATTGCGTAGACGTCGGGGGACGACGGCTGCGTGGGTCGCTGCTGCCGCAGCGCATCCGCTGTCTTGTTCATGTCGATGGCAAAGCCGACTGCCGGCGCTGGCGGGAATCCGAGGTCCGCGGCCAGCCCGTCATGCCGGTCACCGGCTGCCAGAACAATGCTGCCGTCCAGGGTGTAGGTGAAAGACAGCTTGGCCTCCTCCGAGTGGCTGAAGGCAAGCGCACACGTCCGCAAGCTCGACATAAGGGCTGGTGGGCTCGCCACCTGCAGCGTGATGCCGGCGATGCTTAAGGCCTCAAACCAGCGCCAGCCCAGCTCGATGACCTCGGCGTCGATATCCGACGAGCTGGCGCCGATCACCTCGACACCGAACTGCCAGGTGTCGCGATCTGGCCGCGCGATGGGTTCCAGGTAGTACAGCCGTGCCGGCGCGGGCGGGCCCTCAAGCCCACCGGCGAAGTAGGCGCGGACGATGGCGCCGCTACGCCCGTCGCGAACAGTGGCTGCCAGCACCGGGGTGTCTACACGCCGGTAGCCAAACCGCTCGGCCAGGCTGGCGGCCGCTGTCCGCATCGCTTGCCAGAGCGGCTGGTCCGCCGGCAAAATGTCGATGGCTTAACCCTGGCTCAATACCAGGTCGCTGCGGTCGTCCTCCTCCTGCGGCCGGCGCAGAATGTCGAGAAGGCGAGCATCTTGCGGCACCAGCACTCCGGCTGCCCCGGCTGCCACACTCCGCTCGAGTGCATTGCGCCAACTGGACCGATCCTGGGGTGCCGGCACGTGCAGCCACCGCTCCGCTGCAGGCATAAGGACCTCGGCCAGCTCCTCGCCGTCAACCGCCAGCAGCGCCCGCGACCGAGAGAGCCGCTGCAGCGTTTCCAGGCTTGCGTCAAGCGAGGCAGCTTCGTATGTCGTCGCGCTCAGCAGGACGAGTCGAATCCGACTTGTGACCGCGGCAATCGCACTCAGTAGCATCTCGCCCGAGGCGGCGGCCGCGATCCAGACCGAATCGACATCCGCCGCTTCAAGCGCCCGAGCATCCGCCAGGTAGTCGCCCGGGTCGTCGACGCCTCGACCGAACACGACCCCAACTTTGACCATTCCACCTGAGCTTACGAGCCCAGCTCTTACTCCCTTCGGGGGAGGGTCGGGGGCGGGATCAGCTCTGGGCGCTGAAAATGATCACGGCCCGGAGGGCCAGCACGCCCACCAGGGCGAACACGGCGGGGACCAACGGCGGGACCTGACGCGCCCAGGCTGGACGGAAGTGGACGGCGAGCGGGACCAGGGCGCCAGCAAGCACGAGCAGCCACAGCAGCAACCAGCCTCCGCTCAGGATCTTCGAAACGACACTGCCCAGGGTGATAAAGAACAGCGCGAGCAGGACCAGTTCCATGATCACGAAGTACCGGTCGGCTTCCGACAGCTTCTCCGTCGTCACCCGCGCATCCCGCCGTCGCCAGACCCAGATGCCGATCACGGCAGTGGCGGCGCTCAGCCCCGAGACGAAGAAGAGCCCGCACAGCGTCCAGGTATCGCTCCACACTGGCTGGTTGCTCACACTGAGAAGCACACCGGTGTAGCCGGCGACGAACAGCCCAAGGAGCGTGCCCACTACCAGGAACAGGCGACCAAAGATGCCACTGAGCGCACGGGCCAGTCGATTGCCAAGCGGATGCCGGATCCGGCCGTCGAGGACAAGCGCCTCGACGAAGGAAACAAAGGCGAAGATGCCAAAGACGGTGAGCGCCCAGGCACCGAGCGACATGGGTGACCAGTACTTGAAGACAGGGACTCCGCTGCTGCTGTCGATCAGCATGTGCCAGAAGCGGAAAGGCTGACCCAGGTCCACAGTCAGTAGGATGGGGCAAACAACGAGGACGGGAAACGCGATCAAGAACGCGACCCGCGCCGCTGGCTGGTCGCGGCGATCCCCAACCAGCCTCAGCATGGTTCCTAGTGCGTATGAGCCGCCCGCGATCCCGGCCAGAAAAAAGTAGCCGAGAATCCACCATTCCCAATGCGGGGCCACCGTGAAGTGTTCGCCCGGCATGATCAGGGCACCGTCCGGCTGCCGGGCTCGTCGGTCGCGTGCGGCGGCCGCTCCGGGCCGGCCTCGCCGCGCCGGCGGAAGGCAATCAGTCCGCCGATGGCGGCCACCACGGCCGTCACAAGCACGCCCAGGTATCCGGCCGCATTGTTGCGGCTGGGCAGGACCGCGCTTTCCGTGCTCGGCAGGCCGTAGGCCTCGGGCTTATCGTTCAGCAGGAAGAACGCGTGCAGCCCACCGTATTCCTTGTCGCCGTAGATCCGAGCCTGGGTCTGCCCCTGCGAATGAAGGGCAGTGACCCGGTCGGCGGCGACCTGTCGCATCTCGGCCAGGTCTCCGAACTTGATCGACTGGGTAGGACAGGCCTGGGCGCAGGCCGGGGTCATGTTGTTCTGTAGCCGGTCGTAGCAGAAGGTGCATTTCTTGGCCGTGCCGCTCTGCGAGTCGAAGCCGATCACGCTGTAGGGGCATGCCGAGATGCAGTTGCGGCAACCGTTGCACACGTCCTGCTGGATGAAGACGGTGTCGAATTCAGTCCGGATGATGGCGTTGGTGGGACAGACCTCCAGGCAGCTGGCGTTGGCGCAGTGCTTGCAGACGTCGCTCATCATGGTCCAGGCAACCGGCTTGTCCGGGTTCGAGGTGGCCGACTCCAGGAACCTGACGTGCCGGAAATTCCGATGGTCGAGCTGACCGGTGTTGTCGTAGCTGTCCCGGAACTGGACCGGGTTGTCCGGTAGCTGGTTCCACTCCTTGCAGGCGACCTCGCAGGCCTTACAGCCGATGCACAGGCTCACGTCGGTGAAGAAGCCAACCGTCCGCGCCATCAGGTGCTCCTCATCACTAATTTCCCATCAGGTTTGCCACGATCTTGGTCAAGCCGCGGTCCCGAGCGTACAGATCGAGCGGAACCGCCGCCAGCTCGTCGACCGCCGGCACCGCCCGGCCGTCCTTGCGCAGGTCGATGGTGAGCAGGTATCGATGGCAACTCTCGCAGCCGTCCACGCGCACGTGAGGGAATCGCTCGGCTTCCTGGTAGATCGGGAGCCTGCTGGTCGAGGTTTCGCCGCAACCCGCGCAGACCATCCGGGTGTAGACCCAGTTGTGGGCACAGCGGGAGCAGACCAGGTAGCGCGGGCCCGTTACCAGGGCTTCACCGGACACCGCGAAGTAGGCGAGCTGTGGGCTGCCGCCGCATCGGGGGCAGTGTCCCTCGTCCGTTGGACCGGCGCAGGCGAGGCCGGCGGACGGACCCATCGCCTCGAGCACCGGGCCGGCCGACGCCCGGGCCAGATATGTCAGCACCGGAGACAGCTCCTGGCCCCGCAGCCAGTGCTCAACCACCCGGTTCAGGTCTTCCATGATGAAGAGCTCCCCTGCGCCACGCGCCAGCATCAGGGGCCCGGCACGAATCGTTATGTCGACCACCTCCGCCATCACGCGTTGGGCCACGTAGGTGGAAACATCGTGTGGGGCCGGAGCATCAGCGCGGGTGGCTTGAAAGGCCCGCTCCTGGACCGGCAGCAGCTCCCGGTAGAGCCGTAACCACTGGGCCGCGAACGGGTAGCGCGTGATCAACTCCTCCGTCCGCGCCCTTCGGAGCGGAAAAAGATTGTTGGTGGTCTCGAGCGCTTCCAGGATGGCCATCAGATCTTCTCGATGTTCACAAGGAACGCCTTGAACTCGGGGGTGTAGGCATTTGCGTCGCCGACGAACGGCGTCAGCGCGTTGGCCAGCCAGTTGGCGCCTTTGGTCGGATCCTGCTCCGCCGAAACCCCTACGAATCCCCAGTGGATGGGAATCCCGATCGTGAATATCTGCTTGCCGTCGATCAGGCTGGGCGCAAGCCGGGGTGTGACCAGGGCCAGGACCTCGATCTTGCCGCGCTTCGAGCGTACCCGGACGCGATCGCCGGTCTGGATCCCCTTTTGCCTGGCCAGCTCGACCGGCACCTCCACAAACGGATGTGGCTGGAGGCCGGCGAGCAGGGGAACGTGCTGCGTCACGTAGTGCTCGTGCTCCGTCAGCCGGTAGCTGGTGGCGACGTAGGGATAATCGGTCGCGTTGCCGAAGCTGTCTTTGACCTTCTTGAAATTCCCGCTGTCCGCCCCGGTGTAGAGGAACGCGACCGGGTCCTCCGACTGGCTGGGATGCAGCGGGTTCTGCACAGGGCTCTCCATAGGTTCGTAATGCTCGGGGAAGGGCCCATCCGCCATCGAGCTGCTGAAGAGCCGGCCAACTCCTTCGCCGGTCATGATGAAGGGCAGCCAGGAAGTCTTGCTCTTGGGGTCGGCAGTCGGACCGCTCGCCGGGTAGTCGGGGACATCGCCCACCCACTTCTCACCGTTCCACTTGATACCTGGACGGGTGGCGTCCCACGGCTTGCCGTCGAGGTCCGCCGACGCCCGGTTGTACATCACCCGGCGGTTCAGCGGCCAGGACCAGGCCCAGTTGGGGTAAAAGCCCATCCCGGTCGGATCGTTCTTCAACGGGTCCTGGATCCCGTCGCGACGCTTCATCAGGTTGCCGCTGTCCGGGTAGCTGCCCGTGTAGATCCAGTCGCCGGCCGTGGTGGTCCCATCGTCCTTTAAGTCCGCGAACTTCGCCATACGTTTTCCGGTGGTGAGGTCGAAGCCGTTGACCTCCTGCGCGATTTCGTCCAGCGTCGGCTTGCTGGGATCGGCGTACTTGAAGGTCAGGGCCATGATCGGGTCCGGAAATTTTCCGCCCTGCTGCTGGTAGAGCTTTTTGATCCGCTGGAAGAGGTCGGCCAGGATCCAGTGGTCGTGGCGGGAGCTCCCCGAGGGCGGAAGGACCTGCTCTTTCCATTGCGACCAGCGGCCACTGTTCACAAAGGACCCATCCTTCTCGATCCAGTGGGTGGTGGGCACCATGAACACCTCCGTCTGGATGGCATTCGGGTCGGCGCCCGGCCGGCGCCAGAACTCAGAGCTCGTCGTCGGCAGCGCGTCCATAACCACCAGCCACTTCAGGTTGGCCAGCGCCTGCATCACCCGGTTGGAATCCGGCCCGATGCTGGTAGCCGTCATCCCGGAGAGCATCAGCCCCTGCATCTTGCCCTTGAGCGCCTGGTCGTAGATGCTCATCCAGGACGAGTTCTTGGCCGGCTTCGGTATCCAGTGAAAGGCGAAGTCGTTGTCTTTGGTGGCGGCATCGCCGTACCAGCCCTTGAGCAAGCTCACGGTGAACTTCTTGTAGTTGGTGCCGAAGAAGTTCCAGGACCGCGGGTCGCTCTTCTTGGGCGCCTGCTTGGCCACATAGTCGTCGATGCTCTTGCGCTCCGGGGCGGGGATCTGCATGTATCCCGGCAGGATCTCCCAGGAGATGGCGTGGTCGGTGTTGCCCTGGATGTTGGCGTGGCCGCGCTCCGCATTCATGCCGCCTCCGGGTCGCCCCATGTTCCCTAGCAGCAACTGGAGAACGGCCCCAGAGCGGATCAACTCTCCGCCAGTCGTGTGGTGGGTGAGGCCGACTGCATATACGATGGTCATCACCTTGTCCGGCCGGCCCATCTCGCCGACCAGCTGGGCGATCCGCATGAACTGGTCCTGGGGGATGCCGGTGATTCTCGAGACCATCTCCGGGGTGTATCGGGAGTAGTGCGTCTTCATCAGGTTGAGGACAGACCTCGGGTGGTTGATGTCGCGTTTGGCAAAACCGTCCGACCCGGTCTCATACCCCCACTTGGCGACGTCGTACTTGCGGGTCGTCGGATCGTAGCCGCTAAACAGTCCGTCCTTGAAGCTGTACGTGTCCTTCACCACGAAGGAGGCGTTCGTATAGTTCTCCACATAGTCCTTGTGGGTCAGGTCGTTCTGCAGGACGTAATTGATTAGCCCGCCGAAGTAAGCGACGTCGGTGCCGGTCCGGATCCGGGCATAGATGTCGGCCATGGCGGAGGTCCGGGTAAAGCGCGGGTCGGCGTGCACGATCCTGGCCCCGCCGCCTGACCCGGGCCCGCGGGAGGGATCGAGCTTGGCCTTAAGGAACCACTGAAAACCGACCGGGTGCGCCTCGGCCGGATTGGCGCCGTTGATCAGGATCAGGTCGGTGTTCTTGATGTCGCGCCAGTGGTTTGTCATGGCTCCCCTCCCGAATGTGGCGGCCAAACTGACCACCGTGGGGCCGTGTCAAACCCGTGCCTGCTGTTCGAGATGGACCAGGCCGAGCCCGCGCATCAGCTTGGTGGCAAAATAGCCCTCCTCGCTGCTGAAGGCGGCGCCGCCGGCGAAAGCGATCCCCTCCGTACGGTTGACGGTGTTTCCACTTGCATCCTTGGCGACGAAGCTGGCGTCGCGTGCGTCTTTGACCCGCTGCGCGATTTTGTCGAGCATCGAGTCCCAGCCAATTTCCTGCCACTGACTGGCGCCGGGGGCCCGATAGAGCGGCTTCTCCACCCGGCGGGCGCTGATCGCGAGCTGCATGGCCGCAGCGCCCTAGGGACACAGCCGCCCCTCGTTCACCGGGCTGTCCGGGTTCCCCTCGATCTGGAGGAGCTGGCGAGAACCGTCAGAGTTGTCTTTCGTAAATGCCACCAGCGCGCAGCCGACCGCGCAGTAGGGGCAGACCGAGTGTGACTCCCGGGTTCCGGCGATTCGAAAATTCTGTTTGACCTGGTCGGCCTCGGCAAGGTCGAAGCCGAGTACGCTCAGGCCAGCCGCCCCACCCCCAGCGGCGCCCAGCTTCAGGAAGTCCCGGCGGGTCAAGTCCGGCACGGTACCGTTCCTCTAACTGAATCCGGCTACAGTAAGGTGCTTCGATCTTATTCAACCGGTAACAGGGCAGTCAATGGGGTGGGATTGGATGAACCCGTGGTTTGACCAGCTGGGCGACCTTTTCGTTCGGGCGGCCGCTGCCCGCAAGGTGGGGATCGATGCCCCCCGCCTCGAGCCTTCCCTGGCTGAGGAGCTGCTCGAGCTTGCCAGGGTGACGGCGCACTCACAGGAGCGCCGCTTCGCTCCGCTGACCTGCTTCATGGCTGGAGTCGCTGTCGAGCGGTTACGCCGGGCGGACACCGGAGCCACTCCTGAAGAGGTCGCGGCTTATCTGCACTCAGTTCGCCTGGAGCTGGAGACAGAGCCGCGACAAGCGTCCTGAGTGCCGGCGGGCTTTAGCCTCCGATCTGGAGTGCCAGCGGGCTCTAGCCCCCGATCTGGCTCATCGACTTGGCCGGCCGTACGAAGTCGGCCTGCCCGATCTTGTGGCCCTCTTCTTTTTGCCAGACGGCCCGGACGACCGCGTCCCGGATCTCCAGGTCCGACGCCCCGCCCCGAAGCAGCACCTTCAGGTCGTGCTCCTGCAGCGAGAAGAGACACGTGCGCAGGTGGCCTTCGGCGGTCAACCGGATCCGGTTGCAGATCCGGCAGAACGCGTCGCTCACCGAGGGGATCACGCCCACCCCACCCGCGGCGCCGTCCTTGAACCGAAAGCTCGTCGCCGGCGCCGGCCTGTCGTTGAGCAAGGGCTCGAGGGGAAATTCGCGGTCGATCGCCTCGATGATGTCGCGGCTCGCCACCACGTCGTCCTGCGACCAGATCCCGTCGGCGTCGAGCGGCATGAACTCGATGAATCGGACCTGATACCCCTCGCGCCGGGCCAGCTTCGCGAAATCGAGGATCTCGTCGTCGTTGCGCCCGCGCATCACCACCATGTTCAGCTTGATCGGCTCGAAACCGGCTTCGCGTGCGGCGGCCAGGCCGTCGAGCACCCGGTCGAGGGCGTCGCGCCGGGCGAGGTTGCGGAACCGGTCGCTGTGCAGGGTGTCGAGGCTGACATTCAGCCGGCGCAGGCCGGCGTCGCGGAGCGCTTGCGCTTTCTCCCGCAACAGGATCCCGTTGGTGGTCATGGCAATGTCGAGCGACGGGTCGATGGCCGCGATCATGCCGGTCAGCTGCTCGATGCCCTTGCGGACGAGCGGCTCGCCCCCGGTCAACCTGATGGTGCGTACCCCGCATTCCTCCACCAGGATCCGGGTGAGCCGCACGATCTCCTCGAAGCTGAGCACTTCGTCCCTGGCGAGCCAGGCCATCCCGGCAGCCGGCATGCAGTAGACACAGCGGAAGTTGCATCGGTCCGTAACCGAGATCCTCAGGTCATCCGCGACGCGGCCAAACGTGTCGCGCAATGGAATTGTCTGACGTGCCCCTTCCACGAAACCTAGTATAGGTGCGTGCGTCTGGGTGTCATGCCGCCGTTCACGCCGATGGAAGCCAAGGTGCATTCGGAGCTGCCCACTGGCGTCGGCTGGCAGTACGAACCCAAGTGGGATGGGTTTCGCGCCGTGGCCTTTCGCGACGGCGACGAGGTGGTCATCCACAGCCGCAACCAGAAGCCACTCACCCGCTACTTCCCCGAGCTGGTACCGGCCCTGCAGAGCATCCTGCCGAAGCGGGTCGTCCTGGACGGCGAGATAGTGATCTTCACCGGGTCCGGGACCGATTTCGACGCCATGACCCAGCGCATCCATCCGGCCGCCTCTCGGGTCAACATGCTCGCCGCCACCGAGCCCTCGTCGTACGTCGCCTTCGACGTGCTGGCGGACGGCGATGAGAGTCTCCTCGAATACCCATTGAAGCAGCGGCGCCAGCGGCTGGAAAAATTGCTCGGCCCCTCGCCCGAGTCCATCTTCCTCAGCCCCGTGACCATGGACCGGGAGACCGCCATCGGCTGGCTGAAGGAGTTTCGCGGCACCGGACTCGACGGTATCGTGGCCAAGAAGATCGACAGCACCTACAAGTCCGGCGAGCGCGCCATGGTCAAGGTCAAAGAGCAGCGGACCGCAGACTGCGTGGTGGGCGGTTTCCGCTGGGGCATGGACGGCAAGCGGGTCGGCTCCATCCTGCTCGGCGTCTACAGCGGCAAGAACCTGGTGTACCTGGGACACACCTCGGGCTTCGACAACGAGGAGCGCAAGGCCCTGGTCAAGATGCTCGAGCCCTTTCGCGGCGGACCGAGCTTTGAGGGCGGTCGCGCCCCGGGCGGCCCCAGCCGCTGGAACCAGGAACGCGAACTCGAGTGGGAGCCACTCCGCCCGGAGCTGGTTTGCGAGGTCGGCTACGACCGGCTCGAGGGCGACCGTTTTCGCCACGGTGTTCGCTTCCTACGCTGGCGACCGGACAAGGATCCGAAACAATGCACTCTCGCCCAGCTCAAGGCGGAAGCCTCGGTAGAGCTGAAGAGCCTGTTCGGCAAGGAACCCGCCCGCCGGCGCTGACCTGCCCGAAAGGGCGGCCTTTCCTGCCCCTTCGCCACACCCGCAGAACCTAGACGCTCGCTCGGGCGAGGCCGCATGCTGGTGACCGTCGCTGATGAGTGACCCAGCGCCGCTGACGCACACCCAGGAGCGGTCCAGGACCGACGCCGGCCCACGTGCCCGGACGGGCTCGGCGCCCGGCGACCTGCACCCCTTGCTCGCCCTCCAGGCGACGGCCGGCAATCAGGCCGTGGCCGAGCTGGTGGCGAGCTCGTCGATCGATGCCATGCCCTTTCTCCAGCGAGCCCCGGTCGCCGCCCCGCCTCATCATGCGGCGCACGCCGCTGCCGCTCCGCCTCCGCAGCCGGGTGAGACCGTCTATCACCTGACCATCGGGACCGACGACCGCGCCAACCTGACCAGGGCCGAGGCTCTCAAGATGCTCCACCGTCATCTCACCCGGGTCCAGGGATGGATCGAGAACCAGAAGGATGGACTCACCGACCTGCGCAAGATCCACGACGACCAATGGGTGGTAGCTGGCATCTCCGACTATCTCGGGGGCGGCGGAGCGCTCGGGAAGCTTCACATCCCCGAGCTCAGCATCTTCGAGCCGGCGTTCTTCGCGATCCAGCACGCCCAGGGTCTGCTCGATGCGGGCGAGCTGGAAAAGGCGGCCGACAAGATCATGGAGGCCGACTTCAAGCGCCAGAACGCCGAGTACCAGGTGATCGAGTATCGGGAAGGGTCCATCTCGGGAGCCGAGCGCTCGGTGACCGCACTGAAGGTCGCGGTCGCGGCCGGTGCGGTGGCAGCCACCATCGCCACGGGAGGTACGGCAGCGGCGGCCGGAGCCGGTGTGCTGGGGACAGCGGGCGCGGTGGCGGTTGGCGCCGGCGTCTACGGGGAGTTTTCCGAGATGGGGACCCAGGGTGGCGAGATGATCTCGGGCCAGCGGCAGGCCGGGATGTTCGACCCGGTCGCCATCCTCAAGCGGGCCGGGACCGACGCCGCGGTGGCGTTCGTCACCGCCTACCTGGGCGGTTCGCTTTCCAAGGTGCTGGTGCGCAGCTTCGGCCAGTACCTGATCAGCAGCATGGGAGAAGAGGCGGCCGCCGCCCTGGCTCAGGAGATCGGAGTCGCCGGCAAGCTGACCCCGGAGCTGGTCGTCTCCAACGGTCAGAAGTTCATCCTCGAGTTCTTCGCCAACACGGCCCTGACTCCGCTCACCACCGCGATCCAGGCCGCCGTCGATACCCTCAAGGGCGGCAAATTCCCCGGGCGCAAAGAGTTCACCCATATGGTCGTCACGAACATGATCCAGGGCGGGATCATGCAGCTCTTCATCGCCGGTATCACGCACGGCGCCAAGACCGCGGGCATGGAGACCGGCATGGAACCCGTCAAGACCACCACGCCGGCCACGGCCGCCGAGCCCACGGCTCCGGTCAGCTCGGAGACAAGCGTCCCCGTCGAGCCGGCCACGGGGGCGACTGCAGCGGAACCTTCCATCGTCGAGGGCAGCGAGCCACCGATCGGGGACGCCCCGAAGCCGCCGCAGCCGAAACTCGGACCGGTTGCGACCAAGCTTGCCGAAGGTCGAGCTGCGCTACCCGGTGCGCTTGACGAGACCATCAAAGCTCTCGAAAACGCTCCAGTGCCTGCCACGGAGCCGGGAGGGCAACCGGTTCCCGCGGACCTGGTCGAGATCAAGCCGCTCGGCAAGGGACAGGCGCCTGTCAAGCCCGCCGGGCCTACCGGACCTCTGTCCCCGGAATTCATCGAGGGCGAGATGGGGATGCCAGTTGGAAACCAGGAGAAGTTTCAGGCGATTGTCGACAAGGAGCAGATCATCATCGACGTCCGCCCGACTACCAAGGAGGCGCCGACCCTCTATGAGGAGCAGGGCGCCCTCCCCAAGCCTGAGGACATCAAGGCGAAGACGGTCAACGATCTGGACGTCTGTCTGGGGGCGAAACCGAGTGACGTTGGCAAGGTAGGCTACTTCAAGCCGAGTCCTCCGCAGAAGCCACCGACGATGTCCGACGCCGATTGGGCGGGGATTCAGCCCGACGTCGTCAAGCGCTTCGCCCAGCGCGACGCCGAGTTCTGGGACCAGGGCGCCAAGATGACAAAGATCCAATCCCCTACCGGTGAGTCACATCTTGGTCATCAGGCCGAGATCGGCCCAGAAGGCGTCGTCAGGGACGTCCAGCAACAGGGAGACAAAGAGGTCGTCAGTCCATTTACCGGGGACCACGACATCTACGACATCCGCAAGGCGGACGGAAGCCCGGTCGACTACGAGTCACAGTGGTACAAGGACCTGGTCGACAGCATGAAAAAGATGGGGATGGGCGTGGAACACGGCGCCCACATGGAGTGGAAGCCCAAACCGGGAACGCCCGACGCGCAGATCCACCAGACCATCATCAACAAGGTTGTGTCCGGCATGGAGCAGCTCCTTCGTTTCCAGCCCGGGCAGCCGCCCACACTGGTCGGAAGGTAGCACCGGGCGCGTCGGGGCTTCGCTAGGACCGGCCGGCCTGGTCCTGTTTGCGGAGCGCCTGCCGGTGGTCTCGCCGTGCCGCCAGCGGGTGCCGGCCGGTTTCGTCCTGCTTGGCCTCGTACTCGCCCGACACCTCCTTGTCGAGCTCGGTCAGGGCGCTCTTGGCCTTACCGCCTGGGGGCTTGCCCCTGGCGTCGCGCGCTACTTTCGCGGCCACGTCCTTGGGGTTCAATGGAGGCTCTGGTGTCTCACCACCTGAGATCGAGCTGGCACGCGGTTCACTCGCCAATATCCGCCTCCTTATTGACTGGGCTAATATCAGATTTTAGTATACTGAACTGTCCAGGTTAGTCCCGCAGGGTACAGGTTCTCCCAACCACTGCTGGGGATTCAGGAGGTGGCACATGAAAGTACGTGACGTGATGGCCAAAACCATCAGCCGGGGAAAGGACTTGAAGATGACGCTCCCCGACCTCAAGCTCGGGATAAAGAACCCGGCCAAGGAGGCGGAGAAGCGCCTCCCCCGCCGTTCGCCGAGAGGCCGGCTGGGTGCGGCCATCTTTGGCGGGCTGGCGGGAGCCGCCATCTTCTACCTCCTGGACCCCGACCGCGGCCGGGCCCGGCGAGCCCAGCTGGGCGACCAGATCTCGGGAGCCGTCAGGCGCGGTCAGGGCCAGTTGACGAAGCTGTCGGGCCGCCTCGCCAGCAAGAGTTACGGGACGAGCCAGCGCTTCACCCACATCTGGAGTGGACCGCCGGTCGATGAGGTTGCCCTCAAGCAGCGGGTGGAGAGCGAGATCTTCCGGGATCCGCAGGTCCCCAAGGGCGACATCAACCTCGACGTGCGAGGCGGCGTGGTCGTGCTCCGCGGCCAGGTCAAGCAACCCGAGCAGATCGAGGTCCTCGAGCGCGACGTACGTCGCGTCCCGGGAGTTGGCCGGGTGGAGAACCTCCTGCACGTCGAAGGCACGCCCGCCCCCAACAAGGCGGATTCGCGCCAGCCCGGCCTCAGCTAACTGAATCTCCCTCCCCCTCGGGGGCGGGGCGTCGCCCCACGCGGGTGGCGCGGGACGTGCCAAACCCGCGTTTGAGACCTCGCGGGGTGGGGGCGCTACGCCGCGTCGTCCACCGGGATCGCGGTCGGTACCAGTCGCCCGGATCGATCATCGGCATCAATCCGGGCCTCCTCGTGGTACTCGGCGTCGGTGTTGACTTTCCACTGGTCGTAGCTTGTCCCGAGCGCGATGTTCCGGGCGACCAGGAGGGCGGTCATCATCGAGTGGTCCTGGTTGTTGTAGTGGTGCATTCCGTTTCGGCCCACCAGGTCCAGGTTCGGCAGGGCCTGGTCCAGATAGTCACGGATCACCTTGAGGCGCTGCTTGTAGACGTCGTCGTACACGGGATACGCCTTGGGCATTCGGATGACCGTGCCCGACAGCACCTCATCGGGACGGCAGATCCGCAGGCTGGCCAGCTCGTCCCGGGCGAGGTCGACCAGTTCCGCGTCCGCCATCGTCCACAGGCCGTCGCCTTCGAAGCAGAAATACTCGAGCCCGAGGCCGGTTTTCTTTAAGTCCGCCACCATGGCCGGGCTCCAGTTCTTGAAATTCTGGATCCGCCCGACCTTCACACTCGGGTCATGGATGTAAATCCAGTTGTCCGGGAAGACCGTTTCCCGGTTGACCACGACCGCGACCGAGAGGAAATCGCGGTAGCGCAGCTTTTCGGCAGCCTGGCGAGCCGGCTCGGAGGCCGCCGGCGCGAGCATGCCGACCAGGTCGCGCACCGGGATCGTGGAGATGAAGTCGGTCCCGCTCACCTCCCGGGTTTCGCCCGAGGCGGTCCGGACGGTCACCGATCGGACCCGCCCGTCGCCGTGATGAATCGCAACCACGCACGACCCCAGCTCGACCGTGTTTCCCGCGGCCCGCAGCCGTGCGGTCACCAGCTCCCACATCTGTCCGGGTCCCAGCCGCGGGTAGCGGAACCTGTCGATCAGCGTCTTGATCACGGCTTCGCGACCACCCCTTTGGAATCGCTGGGGCAGGATCGCCGACCTGACCGCGGCCATCAGGCTCAGTCCCTTGATCCGCTGGGCGGCCCAGTCGGCGGACAGCTCCTTGGTGCTCATGCCCCAAACCTTCTCGGTGTAGGTCTTGAAGAAAATACTGAACAGCCGGTAGCCGAACTGATTGCGCACCCAGTCCTCGAGGCTGATGGGGTTCTTTACCGGATGGATGCGCGCCCAGGCGTAGCTCAAGGCGCAGCGCAGCGTTTCCACCGGGCCCATGTTCAGCAGGGCGTTGGTGGCCTTGAGCGGGTAATCGAAATACTTGTTTCGGTAGTAAATGCGCGAAAGCCGCTCGCGGCTGAGCATCTCGTCACCGAGGATCTCGGTCCACAGGTCCTCGATCTCCTGGCTCTTGCTGAAAAAACGATGCCCGCCGATGTCGAAGCGATAGCCGTTGGCCTCGACTGTCCGGGCGAGTCCGCCAACGAACCTCGGGTCCGCTTCGAGCACGGTGCTGCGGATGCCGTGCCTGGACAGTTCGTAGGCAGCGGTCAGCCCGGCGGGCCCGGCACCCATGATGACCACATGCCTCTCGGAAGCTCGACCGGCCGAGCCGCGCACGTAGTTCCAAACGCGTCCCGGCGCTGACCCTTGCCGGGCCTTTTTGTGACCCCGGAGCTATCCCCTACCCCTCTGGGGGAGGATCGGGGTGGGGGACTTTACGTAGGACTGGGCAACGCCGTAGCCGACGAACTCGGGCTCACGCTCGGACTCGGGCTCGGGGATGCACTCGGCGATGCCGAGGGGGTCGCGCTCGGCGCCACGCTCGGAGCGGCCTTCTTCGCGTTCTGTGCCACGTTGCCCAGCTTGGGTAAATCTGCCGGGGCATTGTTCGAGACCGGTGCCGGCATCACGTTCAGCAGCATGATCCCGAGCGCCACCGCCGCCCCGGCCGCCAGCGCCACCGGCACAGCAGCCGCGTTGCGCACGCTCACCGGTCGCTCGCCTGTGTTCTGGGGCGACCGGCGGTAGACCTGGCGGAAAGGCGTCAGCTGAATCCCCTCGGCGGCCAGGCTCGCCCAGGGCGCGGCGCCAAAGATGGCTGCCTCGAAGAGCAGCAGGAACGCAAGGATGGCGGTGGCGAACCCCGGCGCCCGGACCAGCATGATGATGGCGGCCGCGACCGCCAGCAGAGCGAGCATCGTCTCCATGCTCGACGACCGCAATGCAGGCCAGAGGTGAGAGCCGCCCTCCTTGCGTTTGGGAGTGCGCAAGAATGCGGCCCGGTTGCTGGCCAGGCCGCGGACAACCGCCAGCGTGTCCACCCAGCTCAACGCAAACCAGACCGCCATGGCCCGGATGCCGTCGCCCCAGGTGCAGCGGACCGCCGTCCGCATTGCCCAGAGCGCCCGCAGGACGCCGGTCAGCAGGAACGCCAGCGGCACCACGACCACGGGGCCCGTCAGCTCGCGCACCGGAAGCCGGTGATGCAGCGCGGCCGCCGCAGCCGTCAGCAGCAGCAGCAACGTGAACGAGGTGGTCAGCACATCGCCGAACCAGTGCATGCTCCCCAGCAGATAGTGGATTCGCTGACCCGCGTGCAGCCGGAGCTGGCGGCGGCCGATGGGAGCCAGCTCTCGCCAGTGCATGCGCAGGATCTGGATGCCCCCCAGCGCCCAGCGAAAGCGCTGCTTCTTGAGGCCGTCGAAGGTGAGCGGCATCAGCCCTTCGCCGAATACGCGGCGCTCGTAGACACCGACCGAGCCGCGGCCCAGCATCCGCAGGCTGGCCTCGGCATCCTCGGTGATGCAGGCCTCGTTCCAGCCGCCTATCTCCGCAAGCGCGGACCTGCGGATCAAGCCCATGGTGCCGGCGAAGATGATGGCGTTACGGTGCGCCCGGGCGGGCATCGTGATGTCGAAGAAGTACCGGTAGCTGAAGAAGAGCCCGCGCAGGTACTTGTCGTCCTGCCAGTCGCGATAGTGCTGTGGGGTCTGAACGAAGGCGACCTGAGGATCCTTGAAATGCCCGACCACGGCGCGCAGGAATCCGGGCTTGACCAGGTAGTCCGCGTCGACGATGCCCAGGACCTCGACCTCGTCCGGCAGCCGGCGGGTGGCTTCGTTGAGGGCACCTGCCTTGTAGCCGGGCCAGGGATCGAGATGGAGGAACTGGAAACGCGGACCGAGCTCGCGGCAGAGCGCCTCGAGCGGCTTCCAGACCTCTGGGTCCTTGGTGTTGTTGTCGACCACCTGCACGATCAGGTCCGGGTAGTCGAGTTTTGCCAGCGCCCCGAGCGTCTCGCGCATGATCTCGACCGGCTCGTTGTACGCGGGCACCTGCAGGGCGACGCGCGGGAGATACGCAGCGTCTGCCTGGTGGGTTGCCTGGTCACGACGGCTGAGCACGTCCAGGATTTCGAAGAGGTAGTAGATGCTCAGCGACAGTGCGGCGGCTTCCAGCAGGAGCAGCACGAACGACCCGATGATCCCAACCGGCCCGAACCCGTCGGCGAACGGCTGGATGCCCGCGTAGACCAGGTAGCTGAGCGACCCGAGCACAACGCAGGCCAGCAGCTGGGCGCCGAGCATGCTCCACGCCGGCAGGTGGCGCCGGGCCTCGACCGCCGCGCCCAGACCGAGTAGCACCAGGATCATGGCGGTGGAATCCTCGGTGATGGCGCTCGTCACCCAGCCCGCCACGACCAGGGCGAGCAGGCCCAGCGGTATGCCGGCCCATGCCCTGGCGCGGATCGTTCCCGGCATCATGGCCACCGCCGTGGTGGCAGCCGAGCCGATGGCAAAGAAGAGCACCAGCTGAAGGATCATTAAGCCTCCTTATAGGACGGAGAAAGAAGGGAGGGCCCGGATCACGAACCCTCCCTCGCTGCTAGCGACGACGGAACGCGAGCGCCCCTCCGCCCAACAGGACCAGCCCTGCGAGCAGGAGGACTAGGGGGCTGGGCGAGCTCCCGTCGCCTCCACCACCCGTCCGGGCCAGCGTCCTTGTGCTCGCCGTCGGGGTCGGGGTCGGCGTCGCTGTTGCGACGACAGCCACCGTGCAATTCAGGGTGTTGTCGTTGACGACGATGTTCTTGATCGTGGCTCCGCCCTGCTCATCGAAGACGATGTTGATCGACGTCAGTTCCTTGTCGCCCGTGCCGCCGTTCCCCGCGCCGTCCTTGGTCAGGTCGAAGGTGTAGCGTTGATAGCCGGCCGGAGCGCCGGAGACCGCGGTGGCGGCCGCCGCCCCGTAAAAGTGAATGTCGTTGTCCCCGGTGCCGGTCCGTACATTGAAGCGGGGCGCCCCGCCGCTGAAGTGGGACCCGGTCAGCACGTCGAGGCCCAGGCCTGAGAGCGTGTGGCCGGAGACGCCGCCGATGGTTGCGCCTGCGGACGAATCGCCGCTGGTGGCCTCGGTTTTCGCCAGGTGAAGGCCGGCCGCGCTGCATTGTGACACCGCGGTCCCGTGAACCCCCTCCCCGAAGGTCTGTCCCCGGTAATACGTCCAGGGTGTCACCGTCATCGACGTCGCAGCCTGGGCGGCGACCAGGCCGGCAAACCCGAGCGCGGCCGTAGCCAGTAACACGAAGAGTCTCCGCATGAACTTCCCTCCCGTCAGTTGGTCGGGCAACAATGTTACCCATTGTCATATTACCGGGTATACCGGCTATCAGGCTAGATAGAGGCCCTGACCGGATTCAGGCCACCCGGCGACGCAGGGTCAGGCCAGCCAGGACGATCACGACGACGCAGTAGCCGAGCACCACCAGCGTGTCCCGCTGCAGGACAGACCAGCTGAGGTCCGCCCCCTTGAGCATCACGTCGCGCAGGCCGTCGACCGCGTAGGTGAGAGGCAGCACGTTCGAGACCACCTGCAGCCAGCCCGGCTCGCTCGAGACCGGCACCAGGATGCCGCTGAGGAGCAGCTGGGGCGCGACCACCAGCGGTATGAACTGGACCGCCTGGAACTCTGTCCGGGCGAACATGCTCAGGAAGATGCCCAGGTTGACTGCAACGATCGCCATCAACACCACCACCAGGAAGATCAAAGGCACGCTCCCGGCGTTGTGCAGCTTGAGCACGTAAAGGCTGAAGAGCAAGACCTCGGCCGACTGCAGCAACGCCAGTACCGTGAACCCGATCATGTAACCGACCACGATCTCGGCGCGGCGAAGCGGGCTCGCCATCAGCCGCTCGAGCGTCCCCTGCGAGCGTTCCCGGAGAAACGCGACAGAGGTGATCACGAAGACAAGGAAGAACACCACCAGGCCGATGAGCGCCGCGCCCAGGTAATCGAGGCTGTCCAGGC
>VBDY01000211.1 GCA_005882775.1 Chloroflexota bacterium
GCCTCCATGGCCGCCACCAGGCTTGACTTGACCGCGGCGGGCAACTCCACCGCGATGAAAACCCGCCAGCGCTCCGGGCCCTGGCTCACCGCGCCTGGTTCAGCGCTCCCGGCTGAGGGCGACGGCGCCGAAGAATTCGAACACGAATTTGAGCGCGGCCAGGCTGGTGACGTGTCCCAGGTCGAGCGGCGGCGCTACCTCGTCTACATCCAGGCCGGCCAGCTTCACCCCGCGCAGACCGTAGAGAAAGTCGAGCAGCTGTCGCGTCGTCAGGCCACCCGCGGAGGGGATCCCGGTCCCCGGGGCTACCGATGGATCGAGCGAGTCGATGTCAAGCGAAATATGCAGCGCGTCGGCGCCGGCGCGCTTCTCCACGATCTCGCGAAGGCGCTCGGGCTCGAGCCGTGCCGCTTCGGCGCTCGGGATCAGCGTGATCCCGGTTTTGCGGACGAACTCGACTTCCTCCCAGTCAAAGTCACGACACCCCAGCAGGACCACCTTCCTCGGGTCGATCTCGGCCATCTCCAGGCCCCGGCGCAGGGCGCAGCCGTTCGACCAGCGGGAGTGTCGCGAGACGTCGTTCAGGTCGGGATGGGCATCGATGTAGAGGACGGCGAGGCGGCCGTTGTGACGCCGCTGCTGCGCGATCAGCGTGGGCGCCACGGTTGTGTGGTCGCCTCCGAGGACGACCGGGATTGTCCCCGCGGGCGTGCGCTCGATGCTTGCCGCCAGGGCCTCGACATTCGCGCCCATGTCACCCGCAACCAGGGACAGGTCTCCCCCGTCCTCCACCGTCAGCTGCTCGAACCTTTCCGCGCGCTCGGTGATGGGCGCAAAGATGGCCGAAAGCCGCCGTAGTTCAGCGGGAGCCTGTGCGGCGCCCGGGCGGTAGAACGAACCCTTGTCCAGGGGGACTCCCATGATCCTGACGTCGGGCTCGACGCCGGCCCCGGGAGGCTTGAGCCCGGCCCACGGCGAAAGGCCCTCGGCGTTGAAATCGCCGGCGGTCATCGCGCCAGGAATCCGGTTATCGCCTGCACCTGGGCGCTGATCAGGGCGGGAGTCCAGCCGTGGCCGGCATCCTCGATCACCCGGACCTCCGCCTGCGGGATCGCCTTTCCCAGGTCTTTGATGGCGCCGGTGTCGACCATCTTGTCGTCACCCGCCACCACGATCAGGATGGGTTTGCTCCAGCCCTGGAGGAAGACGCGATAGTCCTGACGAACGGCGTCTTTAAGCCAGCCACGGGAGGCTGTCCCGTCGGCACGACACTGGTTCTGAAAGTTGATCAGGGCGTCGACCGGGTCCACACCTGGACCCTCTACCAGGACCCGCTTGTACACGTCTGAGACAAAACGGTTGCGGCGCAGGCGGTCGACGCACCAGAAAACCGGCGCAGACGTGAAAACGGAAACCTGCCGCTTGAAGCCCGGCCGCAGCGTCGTCGGCGAGTAGATAGGCGTATGCAGCACGAGCCTGGTTACCGCGTCCGGGTGGCGGGATGCATATTCCAGCGCCACGGTCGCGCCCAGGCAGATGCCGCCGACGTCGTGTGGCGGGAGCTCCAGTCGCTCGGCAAAGGCGTGCATGAACTCGGCGTGCGAGGCAACCGTGGTTGGTGCGGCGCCCGCGGCCGTCTCGCCGCAACCGGGCAGGTCCGGGATCAATACTCTCCGGTGACCGGCGAAGGCCGGGCCCCAGGTGTGGAAGTTCTCGAGCGAGCCGATGAATCCGTGACACAACAGGAGCGGATGCCCCGATCCCTCGTCGAGGTAGCGGACCCGGCGTCCCAGTACCTCGACGAACTGCACGTTGAGCGTGCCGAGCGTCATCGGGCTACGCCCTATTCCTTGTCGATCTGCGCGCGTTGCAGGCGGCCGCTGTAGTCGACGTAGATTGTCTTCCACTCGGTGAACTCGTCGAGCGCGACCGTGCCGGCTTCGCGGTGACCGTTGCCGGTGTTCTTCACCCCGCCGAAGGGCAG
>VBDY01000109.1 GCA_005882775.1 Chloroflexota bacterium
CCGCACCTTTCCGCTGATCGCCTTCGACGATATCGTCTGGTGGTTGCCCTTCGGTCTGTTCCTGCTCGAGGGGTCGGCGTTCGGGCGACGGCTGCGGGCGCTGGCTCCGCTGGCGTGCGCGCTCGTTAATTTCATTGCCGCCGGCGCCCTCCTGTCGGTGTTGAGGTCGGGCGTGACCGCGAGCGACCCCGGTGCTGGCGCTGCCTACGTCGGCCAGAACGGGCTGATCTGGCGGCTGGGGTGGGGGACGTGGATCGGCGCGGCGCTGAGCCTGGTCGCGTTCTACGCGTGGTGGGGCTCGCGGATCGACCGCTGGCGGCTGGCCATCGCCGCCTTTGTGATCGCGACGGTCGGGATTGCTTGCGACATCACTGCCGAGTCCCTCTTCATCGGATGGCTGCCAAAGGACTTTGAATCGATCTCACGCGTGGCGACCGTGCTGACGGGCGGCGCCGCCAACGGTCTCTACACGGTCGCGGGCGTGATGCTGACGATTGCGACGCCCACACTGCGCGGCCGGCTACTCGCCTGGACGTGGGCAGTCTGGGCGGCGGGATTTCTGCTCAGCGCGTTTTCGCTGCTCGGCATCATTCCCGGGATCGCCGCCTCGACGGGCGCGCTCTTCATCCTGTTCTGCCCCTGGTGCGTCGCGATCTGGCGCAAGATGCGCTGAACCGCATCATCGTCCTGGGCGCTACCGGGTTCTTTGGCCGGCTTGCCGTCGAGCGTCTGCGTGCCGAAGGCCTCGCGCCGCTAACCGCATCCCGGCGCGGAGGCCTGGATCTTCTCCTGGACGCCGAAGTGCCGGCCGCCCTGCGCTCGGTGCTGCGTGAGGGCGACCTGGTGCTCGACGCGGCCGGACCGTTCCAGCAGCGGAGCACGGCACTCGTCGAGGCGGCCACCGATATCGGCGTCGATGTCATTGATATCTCGGACAGCCTGGCCTACGCGGCGCGGGTTCGGGAGCTGCGAGACAGGATCGACCTGGCTGGCATCCGCGTCCTGAATGGTTGCAGCGCGGTTTCGGCAGTCTCGGCCGCGATGATTTCCGTTAGCGGCGTGACAAATCCCGTCCGGGTGTCGATCTTCCTCGCCCCCGCTGCCAGGCGCACGGCGAACCCGGCCACCACATCCTCTCTGATGGACTCGCTCGGCCGGCCGATCCGTGTGCTCAGCGAAGGCCGGCTCGCCACCCGGCGCGGCTGGACCAGGTCCCGGACGTTTTCCTGGCGCAGCGACCAACACCGGCGGCGGGGTTATCTCACCGAAAGCGCTGACGCCATCCTGTTGCCGGAGGCCTGGCCATCACTCCGTGAGGTGGACTTCTGGGTTGATACGCAGGTTCCGGCGGTCAATCGCACGCTGGCCAGTACTGTGGGCATACCAGGCGCGGCGCGCCTTGCTCGCCGCCTTGCACCCGTGGGGTCGGTGGTGGCAAAGTGGTTTGGTTCGGCCGCCGGAGAATTCGGGATCGAGGTCGAGGGAGGGGACGGGATGGCGGCGTCGTGTCTGCTGTCGTCTGCACGGAATAGCTACCAGGTCGCGATTGCGCCCGCGATCCTGGCAGCCTGCGGCATCGTGGCTGGATCATTCCTTGCGCGTGGGTTGGTCCGCGCCGACCAGCAGGTCGATACGACGGCACTCATTGACTACCTGGCCGGCCTCGGCGTCGATTTCATCAAGGCGGCCCCGTGAACGCAATCCAGGGCCTCGAGGGCGGCGCCCTCCTCGCCGTCATCTGTGTACTTCTTTTCTTTGAGGAGTGCGGCGTCCCGCTTCCGTTCGCTCCCGGTGACCTGCTACTTGCCATCGGCGGCATTGCCATCGCCGGCGGACGGATCAACCCGGCCGTGTTCGTGGCCGCGACTGCGGTGTCCACGCTCGCGGGGGCGGCGCTGGGACGTGAGATTTTTGCTCGGGTGGGGTTTGACCGGTTGATGCGCGTGGCGGGGCGGCTGCACGCCCGCAAGCCCCTGCAGCGTGCGTCCGAAATCCTGCAGCGAAGCGGCTGGCGGGGAGTGTTCACGGCTCGCCTGATCCCCGGGCTGCGCGTGCACACCACACAGGTGGCAGGCGTCAGCCGGATGTCACGCGCGTCGTTTTACGCGGGTCTGCTTCCGGCGACGGCGGTCTACCTGGCCGCCTTCGTCGGTCTGGGCGCAGCCTTCGGGCGCCCGATCCTTGGACTGATCCATGAGGCCGAGCATCAGGTCCTGGTCGCGGTCGCGGTCGTAGCTGTGGTTGTGGTCGCTTTCCTGGTCTCGCGCGTCGTCCTCCGCCGAACCCAGGTGTCCCTCGAGCGGGGCGGCTGGACCGGGGCCCTCAGGTTGCAGCTGGAGTCGGCGGGGATCGTGCTGATCCCGGCTTGCATAGGCCTCAACTTCGCCGGTCACACGCTGGCGAAAGCGCTGAGCCTTCCCCTTTTCCTGGATTCCACCGGGACGATTCTGTCCGGTGTGCTGGCCGGCCCCTGGATTGGAGGCAGCGTCGGGTTCATCTCGAACCTGGTCAGCTCGAACACGATCGACCCTGTCGCGGCCCCCTACGCCGTGGTCTCGTTCGCCGTCGGGTTCACGGCCGGGCTCAGCCGCTACCTCAACTGGCAGAAACGGGCCAGTGGCTGGATCACGCTCTGGGCCCTGTGCTTTGCCATCGCCTCAGTGCTATCCACCCCTATCAACCTGCTCTTCTACAGCGGCCTCAGTGGTGTAGGGCCAGCGGATTCGCTCTTTACCTTTCTCAAGAGCCTGCATCTGCCGGCATTCGCCGCGGCCTTTCTTGCAGAAGTCGCCGTCGACGTTCCCGACAAGCTGATCACGGTGGTGGGCGCGCTGCTGATTGCTCAAGGCCTGCCTGCACCCGCGGAAGGTGCGGAGCGCGTAAATCTCGACCTGGCCGAGGCCTTCACATTCGTAGTCCGGTCGATGCGATGGCGGCGGAAAATCCTGGTCGGGGCGTCCTGTCTGCTCTTTTTCTGGCTCCTGATTCCCTTCCTGCTCTTCACGGGCTACGCGGTAGCGGTGGCGCGCAACGTCCGCGCCGGCGTGCATGAGCTACCCGGGTGGGATCACCTGCGCTCAAAGCTGAAGGATGGCGCGTTGATCCTGGTCCTGTTCCTTGTCTGGAACATTCCGGGCGCTGTGCTCACCATTCCGGCGGGCCTCGCCACCGCCGATCCCGGCCAGTCGGCGCTCATCCCAAACAACCCAGCCTATTCGGTTCTTGCTGGAATCGGGAGCTTGTGGGGCGTCCTCGCCCTCCTGCTCCAGGCGGCGATCTGGAGCCAGTACCTCAAGGGAGGATTCTGGGCGGCGCTAAACGTGCCCGCCGTCCTGCGCCGGCTTCGTTTCAACCTGGGGTTGACGATCGTGGTCGGGGCGTTGACAGTGGCTCTATCAGTCGCAGGACTGGTTGGCCTGGCTGCGATCGTGGTGGGAATACTGGTGACGTTGCCGTATGCAAGCTGGATTGGCGCCTACCTGGTTGGGCGATATGCGCGCATCACGGACGCGGCCCTCGCCTAAGCTAGAAGCAGCGCCGCCGGCAGCGACCGAGCGGCTAGCTGACCAGGGCGTGATCGATCTTGCCGCTCTTGTCCAGTCGCAAGATGAGGACCACGTCCTGCTTGTTGCCAGTCGTCTTGTTGTTGATGGCGACGTCATAGACCGCCACCGTGCCACTGCGTTCCTCGTAGCGGCCCAGGAAGGTGACCTCAATGGTGTCGTTGGCCATGGCGGTTGCGAAATGCTGGTCGTCTGACTTGGCGAAACACAGCGATGAGTTTTGGTCGGCGACACAATTCGAAGTGACCTGGGCACGCATGCCCGCCGGGTCGCGTCGGTGGAGCGCCTGGGTGAATGCCTTCGTACTTTCTGGCTCGATCCCGGCAGCCGGGCGAAATCCGAATATTTGATGGCGGCTATCCGAGTAGAGCCAGGCCCCGCCCACCACCAGCCCGACCACCGCCACCAACAAAACGGCGGCAACGATGATGCGACGCGCAGACAGGCGGGGCAGGCGTCTCCACCTGGGGACAGATGGAGGCGGACCCCCCACGTATTCTGGTTGGGGCTCGAAGTCTGGCGGAGCCTCCGACGTGGTCTCGGGCACGACGTCGGGCTGGAACTCGGGTTCCCGTTCGGGTTCGGGGGCTGCGCCGATGGATTCCAAGGGGATGTCCTGTCTACTCACGCTATCACGAATGTGCTCGGCGTCGATATTGCCAATATCATCAGGCGGGATATGGTAGCTCATGCGTTCTTGATCGTCGACGGGGACGATACCCTCTGGGAAAACAACGTCTACTTCGAAGAGGCGATCGAGGCGTTTACAGACTTTCTTGCGCACTCGTCGCTCAGCCGCGAACAGGTGCGGGCCACGCTCGATCAGATTGAGCTGCTCAACATCCGGGTGCACGGATATGGATCCGCAGCCTTTGCCCGCAACCTTCGCCAGTGCTATGAGCGACTGGCCGAACGCAATATCCGCAAGGAGGACCTCGACCATGTCATGGCGCTGGGTAAGCGCATCGTCGAGCAGCCGATGCGGGTGTTAGCCGGGGTCGCGGAGACGGTCGCCTACCTGGCGGGCCGGCATGAGCTGACGCTCTTCACCAAGGGAGAGCTGGAAGAGCAACGGCTGAAAGTCGAGCGTTCCGGGTTGGGGCCGCAGTTTGACCGGGTCGCCGTGGTTGCGGAGAAAGACGCGCGGGCGTATCGCCAGCTGGTCGACGAACATGGGTTTGACCCGGCACGCACCTGGATGATCGGCAATTCGCCGAAGTCCGACATCAACCCTGCTCTCCAAGCCGGTATCAATGCGGTCTTCATTCCGCACACGCATACGTGGAGACTTGAGGCCGAGGAAATCCCGGGAGCGGACGGCCGGCTCCTGGTGCTGGAGCGCTTCAGCCAGCTGCGCGATCATTTCTAATCAGTCGTCGTCCGGTTCACTGTGTGAAGTAACGGTCTAGGTAGGTGGGGTCGGTCTTGACTCCGACTATTGTGGCGGAGCGAGTGGCTTCTGCTTCAGGTCGAAGCAGTCGGACATGTCGTCTGCGGCGGTGTCACGCGCATTGATCGGCTTCAGGCCGAGCAGGGTCTCGCAGTATTTGACCAGGCTCACGTGCGAGTGCTGGACCTTTGAGATGTAGCCAGCTTTAGCGTAGGGACTCAACACCAGGCAGCCGACCCGCGAGCCGTAGCGAAACTGGGTGCCGTCGGTCCACTTCTCGACATTCGGCGGGTTTACGTGGTCGTACCAGCCGCCCCAATCGTCCCAGGTGATGAAGATGGTTGTGGTCGGCCAAAGCCCACCCTTGACAACGGCGTCGACCTGGGCCTTGGTCCAGGCCTCGCCGTTCTTGACCGACTCCACCGGGTGCTCGCTCAGCCCACTGGGCGCATAGACCCAGGACACAGTCGGCAATTTCCCGGCGGCGGCATCGATGGCGAACTGGGCCGGCTGTGTGTTGTTCGCATGCTTTTTCAAGGCCGTGATCATCCCGAACGCGTAGCCTCCGTAGTTGCGCCAGGTATAGCCGGCGGCGTCGAGGTTGGCCGGGAGAGACGGCAGATCGAATGGAGGCTGCACATTGATGGGGTCGCGGTAATGCGGGTTGTTGATGATCGGCGAGGCCGCCGCGATCAGCATCAGGTGGTTGGGGGTCGATGGGCCGGCGACCTCGGTGAAATATTTGTCGCAGAGGGTGTACTGGCGGGCGTATGCCCAGTAGTGCGGAATGTTGGCCTCCGCGTATTGTTCACGAGTCGCGCCGGTGGCGCGCTTCAGCCAGCTGGCGTGGTCGTGCGGATGGTCTGACGAAGGCGGATCCGGCGCGAGCGCCAGCGTGGCGTCGCCATCCGCGCGTGGAAAGCGGCCGAAATAGTTGTCGAAGGCGTGGTTCTCCTTGACGATGATGACCACGTGCTGGATCGGCCCGCTGATGGGTTTGGGTGCGGGCGCCGGTCCGGGCTTCGGTGACGGGCCGGGCTTTCGCCTGGACGTGCGGGACGGTTTGCGTGCGGAACGTGGTGCCATTTCTGCGGCCAGTTTAGGCGTGGGCCGGCGACGGGATCAACGCGGGGCTGTAACTTTTTCTGACGCGGACGCGTCAAGAGCCCGACCGCGAATTGCGCGTTGCATGTTGTCGCGTGACTCGAGAAGGATGCGGCGGATCGGCCCGGGCGTCTGCCCATTCAGCCGCTCGCCCGTCACGCGAACGACCTCATCGCTGATTATCACGGTCGGGTACATCGACCGAGCGAAGGCGATCGCGACCTCGATCTCGCGCGATTTCCAGATCGGGTCCAGAGCGGCGAAGTACTTGCTCACGTAGGGTTCGAGCAGCCGGCGCTGGTCGAAACGGTGGAAGCCACGCATGATGGAGCGCATGGTGGCAAGGGAGAGCTGGGCGTCCTCGGTGATGGTGGTCCACGCCTGTTGCTTGGCGTCGGGATTGGGGCGCCCCGCCCGTGCGGAGGCGGCGTGGCGCTGCCCCTCGTCGGTGGGATCGCGCTCCAGCTCGGCGGCGATCAGGTCGTCCCCCGCGGCGCCGCGGCCGCTGAGCGCATTGACCATCATCCAGCGCAGGTCGGTGTCTACCTTGAGCCCTTCGAACCTGGTGGTGCCATCGAGCAGACCGCGGACCAGGGCCAGGTGTTCGGGGGAGCGTCCCGCACCGATCAGGGCGTGTGTCCAGGTGAGCTGGACGTCGCTGCCAGGCTCGGAACGCTCGATCGCGTCCAGCGCGAAGCGTGCGACCTGTTCCTCAGCGGTGTCCGAATTGTCCGGGTCGCCGTAGACATCGACCGCCGATGCAGTTTTCGCCAGCAAGTCGCGGACCACTCCGATGTCGGTCTCGCCGTGAATGTTGTTGAGCACGGTCTGAAGGAACTGACGAGCAGGGAGCACGGCGTCGCGAAGCATGTCCCACAGCGCCGCCCAGCAGAGGGCGCGGGCCAGCGGGTCCTTCATCTCCTTGAGATGGTGACGTGCCGTGCTCAGCGACCGCTCGTCGAGCCGGATCTTGGCATAGGTGAGGTCCAGGTCGTTGACCAGCAGCAAATCCGCCTGACGTTCACCCTGCAGCTCGCTGACGGGAGAGGTCGCCCCGCTCACGTCCAGCTCCACGCGACGACGCAGCTTGAGCCCATCCTCGTTGCGGTCATACAACCCGACGGCGAGCCGGTGCGACCGCAGGGTCGGGTACTCGAGGGGGGCCTCCTGCTTGATGGTCAGGGTGCTGATCCGATCGTCGCGGGTCGTGATCGTCGGGGTCAGCGTGTTAAGCCCGGCCGTTTCCAGCCAGTCCTTCGACCAGGCCGCCAGGTCGCGGCCCGAACCCTCCTCGATGTCGGCCAGGAATTCTCTGAGCGACGCGTTCCCGTACTCACGCTTGCGCAGATATCGCTCCACGCCGCGCAGGAAGGTGTCCTGGCCGACCCAGGCAACCAGCTGCCGGAGCACGCAGGCGCCTTTGTTATATGTGATCGCGTCGAAGTTGAGATAGACGGATTCGATGTCCTTGATGTCCGCCGCAATCGGATGGGTGGTGGGCAGCTGGTCCTGGCGCCGAGCGCCGGTCTTGTATTCGTTGGCGAAAGTCACCCAGCCGTTGCGGAACCGTGTGGCCTCGACCTGGGCCAGCACCGACATGAAGGTGGCGAAGCTTTCGTTGAGCCACAGGTCGTCCCACCAGCGGGTGGTCACCAGGTCGCCAAACCACATGTGGGCCATCTCGTGCAGGATGGTGTTGGCGCGGTCCTCCCGCTCCGCCTCGGTCACGCGTGAGCGAAAGATCATGTACTCGTGGTGGGTCACGGCCGCGATGTTCTCCATGGCGCCGGCGCTGAACTCGGGGACGAAGAGCTGGTCATATTTGCCGAAGGGGTACGGGTAGTTGTATGCCTTGGAGAAGAAGTCGAGCCCCTGGCGGGTGATGGCGAACAGCTCGTCGGTATCGAGGTAGCGGCGAAGCGACTCGCGGCAGTAGAGCCCGATGTCGATGTCCCCGTGCTTTTCGCGAACCACCTGGAACGGACCGGCTACGATCGCGGTCAGATAGGTCGACATCTTTGGTGTGGTCGGGAATGTCCAGCGCTTGATACCCGCCCGGCCCTCGACCCGATCGCTGCGGCCCTGGGTGTTGGAGACCACTACCCAGTCCTCCGGGGCAAAGACGGTGAAGTCGAAGGTCGCCTTCAAGTCCGGTTGGTCGAAGCAGGGAAAAACGCGGTGGGCGTCGAAGGTCTCGAACTGCGTGTGCAGGTAGACCCGGCCGTCTACCGGGTCCTTGAAGCGCGAGAGACCGACGCCGATGTTCTGGTAGTCGCAGGTGCCCAGGACGTGGAGCTCGTTGGCTGCTTTCAGGTTGTCCAGCCGGATGCGCGTGCCGGTGAAAGCATCGCGCGGCACCTCGGCCCCGTTCAGCTCAAGGCTGTCCACCGAGTGGGGATAGAAGTCGATGAAGCTGCTTGCCCCCGGTTCGCTGCAGAGGAAATTGACGGTGGCATCGCAGGTGAAGGTGTCCTCCGCGGCGGTCAGGTCGAGGAAGACCTGGTACAGGGGATGCTGGATGATCCCGAAGCGTTCGCGGGCCTCGTCGCGGGTCAGGTTGTTCTCGGCGTGCATCCCTAGAATGTAGCTGGTAGATGGCTCGGCAGGAAGGCGCCGGAGGTGGCACCCTGCCGGCACGTCTTACCTGGGTCGGGGCGACGGTGATCTGTGGGGCGGTCGCTGGCCTCCTCCTTTTCCTCGCCGCCATCAATTCGAGCGCCGGTCTCCTGGCTGGTGCGGCCGGGCTCGGGGTCGTCTTCCTCGTCTTTTTCCCGGGGCTGATGCTGCGGCCGCGCTGGTGGTGGTGGCTGCTGAACGTGGTCGCCGTGGCGGCGGCTCTGTTCGCGGCGGCCCTCGTCTTCAACGCAACCTGCGGGTCGAGCTGCGGGGACCCCGCGGCGGAGGTCAACCCACTGATTCTCATCCCGAGCTTTACGGCGCTCGGAGC
>VBDY01000212.1 GCA_005882775.1 Chloroflexota bacterium
GGGCCAGATCACTCTGGCCCAGGCACAGGCGGCTTTTCAGGAGCAGATCGAAGGCCTCCTCGAGGGGGGCGCCGACCTCCTCATCCTGGAGACCTTCACCAACCTACCCGAGCTCCTGGCAGCGGTTCGCGCCGCCCGGGCGGCCACCGCCGACCTCCCGATCGTGGCTCAGATGAGCTTCGCCGAGGACGGCCTCACGCTGGCGGCCGAAGAACCCTCCCAGGTGGTCGCCGCCCTCCAGGCCGAGGGTGTCGACGTCATCGGGGTCAACTGCGGGGTCGGCCCCCAGGTCGCTCTAAACGTCGTCGAGACCATGCGCCCCCTCACCCGCAGACCGCTCTCCGCCCAGCCCAACGCCGGGCTTCCCGCCCGCGTAGAAGGCCGCTTCTTCTACTTCGCTACGCCCGACTACTTCGCCGACTTCGCGCGCGAGGCGCAGCAGGCCGGGGTCGCCTACATCGGCGGCTGCTGTGGCACCACCCCGGCGCACATCGCGGCGATGCGCGATGCGCTCAAGCCAAAGGCGGCAAGCCAGGCCGCGGCGAGACAGCAGCCGGCAGCAGCACCCATCGCGATCGACCTCACCCCCACCGACCAGCTCCCCCGCACCCCATTCGCGCAGAAACTCCACGACAAGGGCTTTGTCATCAGCGTCGAGATCGACCCGCCGCGGGGTCTCAACCCGGCGAAACATCTGGCGGGCGCCCAGCTGGTCAAGGACGCTGGCGCGGACGCCATCGACATCGGCGACAGCCCGATGGCCCGGGTGCGGATGAGCGCCCTGACGCTGGCGATCATGATCCAGCAGCAGGTCGGGATCGACACCCTGATCCACTTCACCAGCCGCGACAAGAACCTGATGGCCCTCCAGGCGGAGCTGATCGGCGCCCACGCGCTTGGGGTGCGCAACATCATCGCCCTCACCGGCGATCCGCCCAATGTGGGCGATTACCCGAGCGCCACGGGAGTGTGGGATGTCGACTCGATCGGCCTGATCAAGATCATCACCCGCCTCAACCAGGGCTTCGATTGGCTGGGCACCTCGATTGGCAAGCCGGCGGCTTTCACCATCGCCTGCGCGGTCAACCCGACGGCGGAAGACCTCGACCACGAGCTCGACCGGTTCAGGCAGAAGATCGACGCTGGCGCCCATCTCGCCATGTCGCAACCTCTCTACGACAGAGAAACCCTCGAGCGCTTCTTCGAGCGCACCGGCCCCCTGCCTATCCCCTTCCTGCTCGGGGTGCTACCTCTGCAGTCTTCGAGACACGCCGAGTTCATGCACAACGAGGTCCCCGGGATCGTGGTCCCCCAGCAACTGCGCGAACGGATGCGCAAGGCCGGCGAAAACGGTATCCAGGAAGGCCTCGAGCAGTCGCGCGAGCTGCTCGAGCAGACCCGCGGCATGGTCCAGGGCGTTTACCTGATGCCGTCGTTCGGGCGGTACGAGATGGTCGCCGAGCTTGTCCGCGGGCTGAGGGCACGGAGAACCGTCGGCTGAGGTAGCCCCCCGGCCGTCCGCTTCTTGGTTAGGGGGCGCCTCCGCGCGAGCGGTTCATCCACCAGACGACGGCGGCCACGACCACGATCAGCACCACAACGCCGGCGATGATCTTGTTGGTCGTGATCGCGGTCGAGATCAGCGGAACTACTAGCATTCCCCGAGTCTATAGGATGAGGTCTGACCCGCGAAAGGAGGCCACATGGAAGAGATCCTGACCATCTCGACGACCTGGGGCACGAGCGACGCGACCAAGGCCACGATCCCATTTCACCTCGCCCGGGGCGCGAAGCAGGCCGGCACCCGGGTCCGGATCGTCCTCGCCGGCGACGCAACCGAGCTGATCCGCTCGGGCACCCCGCAGACTGTCCGGGGCAAGGGTGTTCCGCCGCTATCAGAGGTCCTGGACTTCGCCCGTGACAACGACATTCGCATCCACGTTTGAAAGGGTTGCGCCGAGGCCCGTGGGGTCTCGCAGGCCGAGGTCGATGCCGTCAAGGGCGCATGGCTCGATCCTCAAGGCTGGGCGCGTTTGGTGATGGAAGGCCGCAACATCACGTTCTAGGATCCGCACCACACAGCCCCTGCTATCCTTTGTCCTGACTTAGAGGGGAGTAGCCTCCCAGCGGAAACCCCGTCAACACGGCGCGAGAGCGCCCGGGGCCGCAGCGAGTAAGTTCTCGCGGCAAGACCTCTATGCGGATTTCCCGCATGGAGGTGAGGTTTGAGAGATCGACTGAATCAGTGGCTCAAGCCACTCCCATCCGGCCTGCGTCGAGCCATTGTCGGCGTAATCGGCTGGATCATTCTGATGGCCGGCATCTTGATGCTGGTCCTGCCCGGACCGGGCATCGTCGTGATCCTGATTGGTCTCGCCATCCTGGCGACCGAATTCGCCTGGGCTGAGGCGATGCTGATCCGGGCTCGACATCACGCAGATCGGATCAAGAAGAGGGTCAGATTTTCGAGGAGGTAACCAACCGCATGGAAAACATGTTCGTTCGCCAGATCATCGTGCCGATTTTGCTGATCGCCTTCACCGACATCAGCCTTCAGCTCGACAACGCCCTCGCCATCTCCAGCGTCGCGTCACAGGTCCCAACTCAATATCGCCTGGCGGTCCTCGCGGGTGGAGTTCTCCTGGCGGCAGTCTGCCTGCTGGGATTCACGCTGGTTGGGTCGTTCTTGGTCGGGCGCTTCACGTGGGTGAAGCCGATCGCGGGCCTGGTCCTGGTTGTGATCGGGGCCAAGCTTGCCTTCGACTATTTCACGGGATAATCGGACAGCTTTACCGATCGTGCCGAACGGGTCGGCCGGCGTTGATCATCACCGCAATTACCACCGCGGCCAGCGCCAGGATGCCGGCAGCCCACCCGGTGGCAGTCGAATACCCGTGGACCAGCCCGTGCGCGATGTCGATGGCCGAGGGTCCATGCCCTACGAGATACGCCGCCGTCGCACTGGCCGCGATCGTGTTGAGCAAGGCGGTGCCCAGCGACCCGCCCACCTGGCTGGCGGTGTTCACGGTTGCCGCCGCCACCCCGGCCTGGCGCGGGTCCACCCCGAGCGTTCCGATGCTGAAGGCCGGCACCATCACGCAGGAGATACCGATGCCGAGCAGGATCTCCGCGGGCAGCACCAGCGTCAGGTAGCCGCTGTTGACCTGGAGTTGGGTCAGGACCAGCATGCCCACCGCGGCCACCAGCGCGCCCGGCGCCATGATGGCCCGCGGCGGAACCCGCGGCATCAACCGGCTGGCGATCCCCCAGGAGCCGGCCTGCGACGCAAGCGTCATCGGCAGGAACGCCAGTCCGGCCTGGAGCGGCGAGTAGCGCAGCACCACCTGGAGGTAGTAGGTGAGGAACAGAAACGCGCCGAACATGCCGGCGATCGCGAAGGCGACCGCGAGATAGGCGCCGCCGCGGTTGCGGTCGAGCACGATTTGCAAAGGCAGGAGCGGCGATGGCGTGCGCGCTTCGCGGACTACGAATGCAACCAGCATGAGCGCGCTGATCGCCAGCGACCCGATGACGGTGCTCGAGCCCCATCCGTCGGTCACCGCCTGGGTGCAGCCGTAGACGAGCGCGACCAGGCCGCCGGTGGCGAGCACGACGCCCGGGATATCGAAACGCTGGCGCGCCGCGGTAGGAGTACCGGCCAGCACCCTCCATCCGCCGATGGCGGCCACCACCGCGATCGGCGCGTTCACATAGAGGCACCACCGCCAGTTCAGGTACTGGGTGAGGACGCCGCCGAGCAGGAGGCCGAGCGCCGCCCCACTGCCGGCGATGGAGCCATAGACCGCGAACGCGGTGGCGCGTTCGCGCGGTTCGGTAAAGGTCACCGCCAGCAGGGCGAGCGCGGTCGGTGTAAGCAGTGCCGCGAAGGCGCCCTGCATCGCGCGGGCGGCCAGCAAGACGAGGAAG
>VBDY01000213.1 GCA_005882775.1 Chloroflexota bacterium
TCCCGACCCGGAGGGATCAGCGCGTTGACTGACCAGCAATTCGGGGCGGGCATCATGTGGGTGCCGGGCTCGATCACGTACTCGATAGTCTTCATCGCCTGCATCTACCTCTGGTTCCGTGACGAGGACCGCGCCGCCCAGTCCTTCACAGGTCGGCCGGTGGAGTTGGCCGCCAAGTGATCGCCGAAGCCCCGGATATTGCTGTCCGGCCAGGGATACGGCAATGGACGGTCACGCGGCAACGCCTCACCGACTACCTCAGCCTGACCAAGCCACGAGTCATGACCCTCCTCCTGGTAACCGAGCTCGCGACGGCGCTCATGGCCGCCCGGGGTTGGCCCGGGACGCTGCTCATGCTGGCTGCCCTGGTTGGTGGCGCTTGCTCCGCCGGCGGCGCCAGCGCCATCAACTGCTGGTTCGATCGCGACATCGATGCCGTGATGGCGCGGACGTGCACCCGGCCGGTGCCGTCCGGCAGGATAGCGCCGGCGAACGCGCTCTGGTTCGGCGTGGCTCTGTCCGCCACCGGTTTTCTCGTGCTTGGCGTCGCCGCCAACCTGCTGGCCGCGTTCCTGGCGCTGGCCGGCGGTCTCTTCTACGTCTTCGTATACACGCTCTGGCTCAAGCGTTCGAGCCGGCATAACATCGTCATCGGCGGTGCGGCCGGCGCCTTTCCACCCCTGGTCGGCTGGGCAGTCGTTACCGGATCGATCAGCCCGCTCGCCGTGGCTCTCTTCGCGGTCGTCCTATTCTGGACGCCTCCGCACTTCTGGTCGTTGTCGCTCCTCCTGGAGCGTCAGTATCGAGCCGTCGGAGTACCGATGCTGCCCGTGGTCGCCGGTGAAGGTGAGACGCGGCGCGCGATTGTCAGGTACGCGCTGGTGCTGCTTGGTGTCAGCATTCTCCCCGCGATCTGGCTCGGCCCCGCCTATGGAGTGGGTGCCCTGCTGCTGGGCGTCCTCCTGTTGGAGCTAGCCCTGCGGGGCCGGTCGGCCGAGGGGCTCGCCTGGGCCTCCCGCCTCTTTCATTTCTCCCTGGCGTACCTGGCTCTGCTGTTCGGCCTGGCGGCCGGAACCGCGATCCTGGCCCGATGAGCACGACCACCCGGGCGGCCCCGTATGCCGGACTACCCTGGTCATTCCGTTTCAAGGTGCTGGGCTTGCTGGTGGTCGCGGGGCTGCTGATAGTGCTGCTGGCACTTGCGCTCGAAGGCCACCCCGGGGCAATCAACGTTACAGTCGCCGGCGGATTGGCCCACGTGGGCGCGCCGGCACCGGACTTTACGACCCGGACGCTGGAGGGTGCTCCGTTGCGCCTCAGCCAGCTTCGAGGTAAGCCGGTCGTCCTGAATTTCTGGGCCACCTGGTGCGCGCCATGCCAGGACGAGATGCCCCTGATCCAGCGGGCCAGTGATCTCTACGGGCCGCAAGGCCTCACGATCGTTGCGGTCGATTACCAGCAAACGGACTCCGGCGCCATGAAGGCATTCCTGAGCAAGGTCGGCGTCCACTTTCCGGCGGTCTACGACCCGTCCGGCCAGATTGCCGGGGAGTATGGTGTGAATGTGGGCCTCCCCGTCAGTATCTTCATCGACCGCTCCGGCACAGTGAACTTCATTCAGCTCGGGCAGATGTCGAATTCAATTCTCGAGCAGCACATTCGCTCGATCGTCTAGCCATGGTCGCGGCCCTCTCCACCGTGGTTCTCTTTGGCTACGTGCTTGGCGGTCGCCGACCAGTCTCGGTGGTGGGAAAGCGCCGCCGATGGGGTGCCCGCCAGTGGCGCACCACCGCGTTTGCGAGCGGCCTGCTGATCGCCATCGTCGGCCTCTCTGAGCCGATCGACGCCGTAGTCCGGAATGCATTCTGGACACGAACGGCCCAGCTCATGGTCATGGTCATGGTCGCCGCGCCCCTGCTTGTCCTGGGTAGTCCGACCCCGCGCTTCCAGCGCCTCCTCAACTGGAAGGG
>VBDY01000192.1 GCA_005882775.1 Chloroflexota bacterium
CAGGCCACTCGCGGTCACAACGACTGAGCGCTCCGGCATCTAGGTGCGTTGAAGCGAGCTCCGCGCTCGCAGCCGAATCGATAGATACGCCATCGACACAAGGGGCAGGAGAAAGACGAAAAGCGCGGCCACCCGCACGACGATCGGTAACCACGTGGGCTCGCCGCCGCCGGCGACACAGGTCCTGATCGAGAACGACCCGCTGCAACTCTGCGCGGTGGCGAACATCGCCCCGAAGATTCCAATTCCCCAGTAGCCACCCGGCGGAACCAGCGTCCCAATCAGCTTATCGCGGGTGTTCCAGGCGGGTGAGGCCCACAGCAAGAGAACCCCGATAGGCCAGAGCAGCGGCGTCAATACCAGGGCGCCGATCTCGACGATCCCCGGCCGGATCACTTCGGGCTGGCCGGCTGGCGCCCTGGGGATCCCGAAGCGCTCGGCAGCGTCGGCGGCTACGGCGCTGGGTTCGCCCAGGCGATCGAGGATGTTGAGGATGTCAGCGTCTGTCTCGTCCGTCAGTTGACGCCGGGCTTCCTCGACATGACTGGACACATCAGCGAGCAGTTCGCGCCGGTTGGCCTGTGGCAGGCCGGCGGTCTCCTCTTTCAACCGCGCCAGATAGCCCGATATCAACTGGTCAGCATGCGGGGCGCTCATCACTTATCTCCCTTCCCGAGGATTCCGTCGACCGCGCTGCGAAAGCTCAACCACTCGCTCTTGAACCCGGTCAGCGCGCGCCTGCCCTCCGGGGTCAGCTCGTAATAGCGACGGGGCGGCCCGTCGGCGGATTCGCGCCATTGAGTCTTCACCAGGCCATCCCGGCGTAGCCTGCTCAGCAGCGGGTAGATGGTGCCTTCGGTGGTGAGCATCCCGGTGCGGGCCAGGGCTTCGATCAGAT
>VBDY01000193.1 GCA_005882775.1 Chloroflexota bacterium
CCAATCCAGATCGGTGGGTGTGGCTTCTGGATCGGTTTGGGGTTGGCGATGGCATCGCTGAAGTGGTAGTAGCGGCCCTCGAGCGTGGTCCGGTCCTTAGTCCAGAGCGAGATGAGGGCATCGAGCGATTCGCGCAGCCTGCCCACGCGGTGTTCCAGCCCTTCGATGCCGAACATCCGATGTTCGGCCTCCGCCCAGGCGGCACCAATGCCGAATTCCAGCCGGCCACCCGAGAGGTGATCGACGGTGACGGCCATCTTCGCCAGCAATGCCGGGTGGCGGTAGGTATTGCCGGTGACCATGCAGCCGAAGCGGACCCGGCGGGTTGCCTGAGCGATCGCGGCCAGCAGCGTCCAGCCTTCGTATACCGAAGCTTCCTGGCCGCCGGCGCCGATCGTAGCCAGGTGGTCGAAGTCCCAGACGTGATCGAAGCCGGCCTCGTCGGCGATGCGCCATACCTCACGGAGCGCCTCGATAGTCGTCTGCTGGCCGGAATTCTTCAGTCCGAGGCGGAGGGGAGAAGCCATATGCTCAGGCTAGCGCAGTGGAAGGGCACGAAGCGGCGGTTATCGGCGCGGGACCGGCCGGATTGGCGGCAGGGGCGATGCTCAAGCAAAAAGGCATCGACACCGTACTCCTGGAGAAGGCCGATGGAGCCGGCACGAGTTGGCTCAACCACTATGACCGCCTCCATCTACATACCGTGCGATGGCTGTCGGGTCTACCCGGATTTCCGATTCCGAGAGGGTTCGGGAAATGGGTGGCCCGGGACGATGTCCACCGCTACCTGCAAGCCTATGCAGAGCATCACCGGCTCGGTGTCCGGCTCCGGACCGAAGTCCTTGGTCTGGATCGTCAGGACAACCGGTGGCTGCTCAAGACAAGGGGGCAGCCTTTGAGCGCGCGCTGGGTCGTGATCGCCACCGGGTTCAACCGCGATCCGTTCCTCCCCAACTGGGAAGGACGCGACGGCTTCACCGGCGAGCTGCTCCACTCCAGCCGGTATCGCAGCCCACGACCGTATGCCGGTCGCAAGGTGCTGGTGGTCGGCACCGGAAACTCCGGGGCCGAGATCGCGGTGGACCTGGTCGAGGGTGGCGCGCAAACCGTCTGGCTCTCGGTCAGGACTCCACCCAACATCCTGCGTCGGGACGTAGGCGGCTTCCCCAGCCAGGTGCTGGGGATACTGATGCGTTCGCTTCCAGTCGGCGTCGTCGACCGGATGACCGCCACGGCGCAACGCCTCACGGTTGGCGACCTGCGCCCGTACGGGCTCGGCCGGCCGCCCCGTGGAATGTACCGCCGGTTGGTCGAAGATGGCATCATCCCCATCCTCGACGTGGGACTGATCGAGGCAGTCAAGCAACGCCGGGTCGCCGTGGTGGGCGCGGTGACGCGGTTCGAAGGCGCGGACGTCGTCCTCAAGGATGGGCAGCGCCTCCGCCCCGATGCCGTGATCGCCGCCACCGGTTTCCGGCGTGGCCTCGAGCCGCTGGTGGGCGGCCTGGGCGTGCTTCGTCCCAATGGTGTGCCACAGGTCCTCGGCGCGACCACACATCCGCACGCGCCCGACCTCTTCTTCATCGGGTACAGCAATCCCCTGGGTGGGAACTTGAGAGAGCTCGGCATCGACAGCAAACGGATCGCCCGCGAGGTGGCCCGCCGGCGGGCCCGGGCGATGGCACCGGCAGCAGCCTAAGCCTCAAGCGCCATCGACTGGTTGTTCTCGCTCGGGTTGTTACGCTAGCTGGCGAGTCTGTGATCACGAATTTCGCCGCGTTCCTCGGCATCTCGATCATCGTGATCGCGTCACCGGGACCGGACACTGCTCTCACCATCCGCAACACGCTGGTCGGCGGTCGCCGCGGCGGCGTGGCGACGGCCGCGGGAGTCGTGACCGGGCTGGCGACCTGGACGGTGGCCAGCAGCGCCGGTCTGGCCGCCCTGCTGGTCGCGTCGCAGCCTCTGTTCCTGGCGGTGCGGCTGGCCGGCGCCGCCTACCTCATCTTTCTAGGCATCCAGGCCCTGCACGGCGCCCTCTTCCGCCGGCACGACCGGGATGACCTGAGACGGTCGGCTCCGGGCGGCCGCCTCCGCCGGCTGGTCGCCTACCGGCAGGGGCTCTTCAGCAACCTCAGCAACCCCAAGATCGTCGTCTTTTTCCTGAGTCTTTTTCCCCAGTTCGTAACGCGCAGCCCGACCTCGTTCCTCAGTCTCCTACTGCTGGGCGCGATTTTCTGCTCGATCACCCTCACCTGGCTGACCCTTTACGCCGTCGTCGTGGCGAGGATCGGTGACGTCCTGCGCCGGGACCGGGTTCGCCGCGCGCTCGAGGCCACCACCGGCCTGGTCCTGGTCGGACTGGGACTCCGGCTCGCGACCGAGCCACGCTAACTGCCCCAGGCAGGCGTGCCAAAGGGCACAGGATGTATGTGCCGCACGTCATAGGGGGCGCGCACAGTGGCGGCTAGCCTTCGTCTATCACGCGAAGGAGCGAAGACATGTACGGATTGCAGGACATGCAGCCGGCGCGTCAGAGAATCGCCGAGCTCCACCGGAACTCCGAGCGAGTCCAGATGGCATCCGAGGCCGTGCGAGAACTGCGCGAGTCACAAGAGGCGCGCCCCCAGGTCGAGCCGGCCCCTGCGGGCAGGCTCTGGGCCAGGCGCCTACGCGCGGCGTTTACCTGGTCTTAGTTGACGCCAGGCTGCCGGATTCCTTCGGCTCTCTGACCTTATCACCTGTCGGCCGGTAGACGAGGATGGCGACGCCGTCGCCGACCATCTTTGACTCGACCAGCCGCAGGCGTTTCTTATCGGTCGTGTCGCCGAAGAGCCGCTTTCCCCTCCCCAGCACGACAGGAAACACCATCAGCCGGACCTCGTCAAC
>VBDY01000179.1 GCA_005882775.1 Chloroflexota bacterium
ACTGTCGGGTTGAAGTAAAAGCTGTCCACCTCGACGCTCTGGCTGCCACCGCCTGAGACGTCCTTGGTCCCATGGTCGTTGGCGGCCTCCCCGTTGACAGTGATCTTCCCGCCGCCCGCGCTCGGACTGTTGGTGGTGGCGGCGGTGGTGCTGCCGCACGCCGCAGTCAGCAGGGCGGCGGCCAGTACCGACGCGAGTTTCGGTAAGGGTAGTCCACGCTGCAGCATCTCTCCCTCCTGGCGTTAATCGATCCCTGACTCCTACGAGTCCGGGTTACGCCTTGACTAGTGAGAGGGCTGGCGTTCGAGAACAACGACCGGGATCACGCGCTCCGTCCGGGTCTGGTACTCGGCATACGACGGCCAGATCTTGCACATCTCCTGGAAGAGCCGGTCGCGCTCTTCCCGGCTCTTGACCGCATGGGCGCGGGCCTTGAACTTCTCGGTCCCGCTCGCGTTGGCCACCTCGACCTCGACCTCCGGATTGGCCTCGATATTGCCGAACCACAGCGGGTTCTTTGGCGCCCCGCCCTTCGAGGCCACGATGACGTAATTCCCTTTGTCCAGGCCACAAACCAGTGGGGTCGTGATGGCATCACCGCTCTTCGCCCCCCTCGCGGTCATGAGCAGCACATGGTCGCCCCACATGCCTACGCCACGCCCTTGCTTGGCGTGGAACTCGTCGATCGTCTTCTGATTGAAGGGAGTGGCTCTCATGAATAAAGCCTACTATCCCGCGCCTGGTCCGGCCGGCCTGTGAAACTGTATTCGTGAGCAAGCGCCAAGCCACTCCCGCCCGGGTTGCCTTGAATTTGGTGCTCTTGATTGGGGTTGCCAATCTCTTCGCGGATCTGACCTATGAGGGAGCGCGCAGCATCAATGGCCAGTTCCTGGCGAGCCTGGGCGGGAGCGCCCTGGTGGTTGGTTTCACCGCTGGCGCAGGTGAGTTGCTAGGCTACGGCCTCCGATCCATCACTGGTCTGATCAGCGATCGAACCGGCCGGTACTGGTTGGTCACCATCACGGGCTATGCGGTCAACATGGCCGCCGTACCGGCTATGGCGCTGGCCGGAAACTGGCCGCTCGCCGCCGCGCTGATCATGACTGAACGCACTGGTCGAGCGATTCTCGATCAGGCAGGGGCGACTATCGGGCCGCTCATCATGGCTCTGGTTCTCTTCGTCAAAGGCGGGTACAGGCATGGATATGCGCTGCTCGCCATTCCGGCCATCGTGACCGTCGCGACCATCCTGGCCGCGCGGCGGTTGTTTCCACGGCCGAGCGACCTGGAAGCCGGGCAGATGCTGGATCGCCCGGGATTCGGCCGCCGCTACTGGTACTATCTCGCCGCTGCCGGCTGTATCGGCGCCGGATTTGCCGACTTCGCCCTGATCGGCTACCACTTCCAGAAGGCGAGCATCGTATCGCCGAGCCTGATTCCTGTCTATTACGCTGTCGCGATGGGTGCCGGTGCGATCGGTGCTCTCGCCCTCGGCGGGCTTTACGACATCAATCGGACTCGAACTGTCCTGGGCACTTTCCTGGCCGCCGCCTTCTTCGCGCCGCTCGTTTTTCTGGGCGGGCCGCTAATCGCGCTCGGTGGGATGGTCCTGTGGGGCATCGGGCTGGCCGGTCAGGAGTCCCTGCTACGGTCGCTCGTCGCGAGTATTGTCGACGCGTCCAGGAGGGCAACCGCATTCGGGCTGTTTGACACAGGTTTCGGCATCGCGTGGTTCATCGGCAGCGTCGCGATGGGCTATCTCTACGGGATTTCGATCCCTGCGCTCGTCATCTTCTCCGTTCTTATCGAGTTGATCGCCCTTCCACTCTTTGCCTTCGCGAGGCTGAGTACAGGCAATGAGTAAAGCGCCAGGGCCGAGGATGTCGAAAGGACCGCTCTTCATTCGATGGATGAATGAGGGCCCTAAAGGCCCAAGTCATAACCATCCGGAAGTTGTAATAAGGAGACAGAGATGCGTGTACTGATACTGGCAAAGGAAGGCGACCAGAGCGCGGCGGCGGCTCCCCCGACACCGGAGGCT
>VBDY01000092.1 GCA_005882775.1 Chloroflexota bacterium
CGAGCTGCAGCGGACCCGGGAGAAGCTCGAGGCGGTGGCCAAACAGGTGGTGACCGAGCAGAAGGCGGATATCCCGTACAAGTTCGGCACCATGATCGAGATCCCGCGCGCTGCTCTGACCGCCGGCGAGATCGCCAAGCACGCCGAGTTCTTCTCCTTCGGCACCAACGACCTGACCCAGACCACCTTCGGCTTCTCCCGCGACGACGCCGAAGGCAAGTTCCTCCTGAAGTACGTCGAGGAGAAGATCCTGCCCGCGAACCCATTCGAGACGCTCGACCTGACCGGGGTGGGCCGCCTGATGCGGATGGCAGTCGAAGAGGGCCGCAAGGCACGGCCCAATCTCGAGATCGGGATCTGCGGAGAGCACGGCGGGGACCCGGCTTCGATCCACTTCTGCCACGGACTCGGCCTCAACTACGTCAGCTGCTCGCCCTACCGGGTCCCGGTGGCCCGGCTGGCGGCCGCCCAGGCGGCGATGGCCCAGGCCGAACGCGATCGCTGAGGCGCTAGCGCCACCGGGATGAGCTTTGCGGCCGCGGCGCTCCCGGAACCGATCAAGCGCGCTATCCGGCGCACGCTCGACCGGCTCGGGGTGGAGGTGATCGCCAGGCGGTCGAACCGGTGGCTGGCTGACCTGGGCATCCGGACCGTGATCGACGTCGGCGCCAACACCGGCCAGTTCGCGCACACCGCCCGGCGGCTGTTTCCGCAGAGCTTCATCTATTCGTTCGAGCCGCTGGAGGGCTGCTACCGGGAGCTGACCAGGTCCTTTACGGGCGACCCGAAGTTCCGTGGATTCAACATCGGCCTGGGGTCCGAGGACCGGGTGATGACCATCCACCAGAACGAGTTCAGCGGCTCCTCCTCGATGCTCGAGATGAGCGAGCTGCACAAGACGACCTTTGCCTATGCGGCGAAGCCGGTGGCCGAGGCCAGCGTCCAGGTCCGGCGCCTGGACGATGTCTGCCGCGACCTCACGCTGGAGCCAGAGGTGCTGGTGAAGCTGGACGTGCAGGGGTATGAGGACCGGGTGATCGCCGGCGCCCCGGAACTGCTGCCGCGGGTAAAGGTCGTCATTACCGAGACCTCGTTCGAGCCGCTCTACGTCGGCCAGCCTTTGTTCGACGAGCTCTACGAGCGGATCACCGCCCTTGGCTTTCGCTACCACGGCAACCTGGAGCAGGCGGTCAGCCCCCACGATGGCCGGATCCTGCAGGCGGACGCCATCTTCCTGCGGCCCTGACCTCACACCTGGGCAGCTCGAGCCGGAGGCAGTAGACTGGGCTCAGAAATGAGCCCCCCGCCTCGCGACGCGGGACCGGGCGGCCCGTCGCTCGGGGTCATCATTCCCGCCTACAACGAAGAGGCGACGATCGGTCGAGTCCTCCGGCGGGTTTTGCTGCAGGAGTGCGTCCAGCAGGTGATCGTGGTCGACGACTGCTCGACGGACCGGACGCTGGAGATCGCGCAGGGCTCGGCCCGGGATGACCGGGTCACCGTGCGCCGGCACGCATCCAACCAGGGCAAAGGCGCGGCCGTGCGCACCGGTCTCAACGAGATCACGGCGCCGATCGTGATCATCCAGGATGCGGACCTCGAATACGACCCGGCCGAGTACGCAAAGATGATCGGGCCCATCCTCGAGGGCCGCGCCGACGCGGTCTACGGCGTGCGCGGATTCTTGAGCCACACGTCGTACTCGTACTGGTTCGTCCTGGGAAACCGGCTGGTGACGACCGCCACCAACGTCCTGTTCAACTGCTACATCCAGGACATGGAGACCGGGTTCAAAGCCATGCGCACCGAGCTGATGCGCCGCCTAATGCTCAGGGGTAACCACTTCAACATCGAGCCGGAGATCACCGGCCGGCTGATGCGTCTCGGCTACCGGATACACGAGGTGCCGATCACCTACTACGCCCGCAGCCGGGCCGAAGGCAAGAAGCTCACCTGGCGGGACGGCGTGACTGCGCTCTTCGTACTGCTGCGGATCCGCCTGTCGTCGAAGCGCCGCCTGTTCGGCGGGGTCGACACCTATCACGCCCAACGCCTGGAGGCGCTGGCATCGGCGCCGCGGATTCCGGAGCTCCCCGGTGAACACGTGGTGGAGGTCCGCTCGGGACGGTCCGAGGGATCCGGCTAGGCTGCCGCTCAAGTCTTAACCGGACTGATCCTTTAATTAACCCAATCTCAGTCCCTGGGTCCTTGCCAGGTTATGCCCGATCGGGCCGGCTCTCTTGACTTTCGCTGTGTGCAGCGTATAAGTCACATTCAGGCGTCGGGGCTTCACTAAGGGGAAATCTGGACCTGGGCTACCAGGTCTATTGGGAAGGGGTTGTGATGAAACGAATCACTGGCGTCATCGGCATCTTTGCTGTACCCATCTCGTTCGCGCTGAGCCAGATCTCAGCCGGGGCCGCCACCACGGTGACCCCAACCGGCCAGGACGTCAACACCGCCGTGGAAAAGGGCGTTGCCTACCTCGATACCCAGCAAAACTTGAATGGAAGCTATGGCATCAACAGCGGCATCGCCATACCGGAGACGTCCCTGGCCCTGATCGCCTACGGCGTCTCGGACCGGGGCGACGTGAACAACCTGAGCGCTGACCGGAAGGCAAAGGTCAAGAAGGCGGTGCAATGGCTGCTCGACCAGCAGGACAAGAGCACAGACGTCCAGAAAAAGGGCGCCTGGCAGAGCTCGAATCTCTATACCTACTCGACCGGGCTTGCCCTCTCGGCCCTGAGCTTCAGCAAGAACGCCAACGCCGGGACAGCCGACGCCATCACCGCCGGCCGCGCCGCTCTGATCCGGCTCTTCCAGGGGCCTCCAAACCAGGTCTGCACGACGGTTGACACGGACCCGACATCCAACAACTGTGGCGGCTTCAATTACGACTTTCCCTCGGTCAACGACTTCCGCTCGGACGAGTCCAACACCGGATTCGGTCTGACCGGCCTACAACTGACCGGTGGGGTTCCGCCAGCCTTCGCCGCGATTGACGTCGGATGGCAGCGGCATGTCCAGGAACTCTCGACGAACAAGAAGGCGACCCGTAATGATGGCGGAGGCACCTACCAGCCGAACTGCGAAGCGCAATGGCCGGCCAGCTTCTGCTCGAACGCCAACGATACTGGGTCACTGCTGTTCGGATACGGCTATGACGGCGTGGCCAAGAGCGACGCCGGCGTCGCCGCTGCCTTGAAGTTTGGGCAGGATGTCCTTGATGTGTACGAGCTCGACAAGGCCAAGGGAACCGACGCGGCTCGGACGATGGTCTACCATACCGGAGCCAACGAAGACGGATCGTGCTCGCCTGGGCTCCAGGCTTGCGACTGGCACTACGCGTCGGGCGAGGGCGGTTATCACTACTCCCTTTGGGCGCTCTCGAAGGGGCTCGGCGAGTACATCTCTCCCGACCTGACAAGCGCGACCAACTGGTACCACAAGATCGCCGACCTGCTGGTCAGCCAGCAGGGCGAAAACGGCTCCTGGCCAGCGGACCTGCGGGATGACGCGAGCGTGGTGGCGGCAACCGGCTTTGCCATCTTCGCTCTCGGCCTGGCGGCCACTCCGCCGCCCCCGGTGACCAACTTCAGCGCGGCTCCATTTGCGGTGAACGGCCAGTGCACCGGCGTGCACCTCTCCTGGACAAACCCCAACAGCCCGAACTACGGCGGCGTCGAGATCAGGCGCCGGACAGACCAGTCGCCCAGTAGCCACAGCGACGGGACGCTAGTCACGAAGGCGAACCGGCCGGCGACCAAGTTCGATGACAAGGGCCTGACCGCCAACAAGACGTACTTCTACGGCGCCTTCTCCTACGACACGACAGGCCAGCTGTTCGGCCCCGAGGCGACGGCCACGGCCAGCACGGCGACCTGCGTCCTTGCCCCTACCGGCCAACCCCGGTCATCGCCAAACTACCTCGGGCCGGGACTGCTGCTGTTCGTCCTGGGCCTGGCGGTTGCCTTCGGCCGCGAGCGGAGGCTGAGGCTGGGCTAAACCTCAGTACCAGACCAGCGGGGTCGTGGGCGTAAGGTCGACGTCGGTCGTCACCTGCTTCGGCGCCAACCGCCCGGCCGGGGCCGTCGCGCTGCCCGAGGGCGACGCCGACACAGCCGGTACGGCGAAGGGCAGCCACCAGAGCTGGAAATGGCCGCCCGCGCCCGCGGGCGCGAGATAGGCGAGGCCGCTGCCGTCCGGCGCCCAGGCCGGCGCTGCGTTGAGCCCGCCGGCTAGCACCGTCCGCATCGGCCCCAGCCGCCTGCCGTCAAAGGGCGCAACCACCAGGCGCCCCGACTGCTTGCCCGAGGTACAGATCATGGCCAGCTGGTTTCCATCGGGCGAGAGGGAGGGCTGGTTGCAGTCACTGGCGAGGTCGGTCAGGGCGGTGCCCGCCGCCAGCGGCCGTGACTGCAGCCAGATCTGCGACGCGATGCCGGTCGCGCCAAGCGTGTACTTCACGTAGAGAAGCGCGCCGCCAGACAGGGGAATCGGCGTCACGTCGCCTCCGGTGTGGTCGTTGGGGGTGGTCATCCGCCGCGCCTGAGCCTGCGGCCCGTTGAGCGGCATCGACCAGACGGCCAGGTCCACCTGGTAGCCGCGCTTCGGCTGGTCGAAGCTGTAGTAGACGGTCTTCCCATCGAGGCTGATGCGTGGATAGAAGGCCCAATGGTTGGCGTCGAGGATGGCGACACGGTCGTGCGTGAGCTGCTTGATCACATGACCGTCGCTGCCGAGCAGGCTGAGCTCGCTGGCCAGGCTGTTCTGCGAGACCGCCACCAGCTTCGTATGGTCGGGCGACACAGCGACCTGTGACCAGCTTCCGGCCTTGCCAAGCTCGGTGAATGTGCCGCCCGAGAGCTTGTAGAGACCTCCATCCTGGATCACGATCATGGTCCCGGGCAGGGCGAACTTCGGCTTGGTCTCCACGGGCTTGACGGCCGTCGCCCGGACCGCCTTGGTCTTGAGGCTGCCCAGGTAGGTGTAGACGCCAAAGCCGAAGGCGGGCATGAGCGCGATCGCTAGCACCAGGGCCAGCTTGCGCATCATGGGAAGTACTGCCTGACCAGCGGCAGGATCAGGTCCCAGTGCGGGTTGAGCGCGCTATGCCCGGGAATCTGGCCACTGCTGGTGTAGGGCGGGGTGAGGATGATCTGATGGATCCTGGAGAAGTCGACCTGCTGAGCGATCCCGAGCAGCTCGCGCAGCCGGCTCAGGCCCATGCTGGTCTTGAATTCGCCGCTGACCGCGCTGACAAGGTCGGGCAGGTCGGTGGGGTTCAAGCCGCTGGCCTTGGCCCTTAGCGCGAGCAAGACCTGCTGCTGGCGATAGGAGCGGCCGAAGTCCGACTGGAGATCGTTGTGCCGGGAGCGCACGTATTGCAGGGCGTGCATTCCGTCGAGGTGCTGTGCCCCGGGAAGGACCGCCACCCGGGTGTAGCCGTACGGATTTCTGACGTCGATGTCGCTCGGATAGAAGTCATCGAGGACCGGGTTGCTGACGACCAGGTCGACGCCGCCCACCTGGTCGATCAACTTGATCAGGCCCTTCAACCCGATCCAGGCATAGTCGTCGATGTGAACGTGGAAGTTTTTTTCGACGGTCGCAAGGGCGGCCGCGGCCTTGCCATGGCTGTAGGCGCCGTCGATCTTCTCGGTGGTGCCGGTCGAGAGCGGCACCCAGAGGTCGCGTGGAATCGACAGCATCGTGACCTGCCTGGCGGAAGGATCGACGCGGACCAGAATCATCGATTGCGTCAGCACGTGGTCGGCGGGGAACTTCGAGTCGTCGTCGGAGCCAAGGAGGAGGACGGTGAACGCCGCTCCGGCCGGAGGCACCGCGGCCGGACTCTGCGCCACTGCTGAAGCCGCTGCCTTGATATCGGATACCTGTCCGGTCTGCTGGTAACCCGCCATCAGGACGGGCCAGAAGTAGACCACTGCTCCGGCGGCGCCCGACACCAGGAAGCCGAGCAAGACCAGGACGACCGTGAGCACGGTCGACCACTGCCGCCGCCGCGAGGCACGCAGCCGCCGAATCGCTGCTTCCGGCGGAGTGCCGGTCAGGGCTGGGTTCATCGGGCTAAAGTTGGGGTCGCTTTGCATTTAGAAGGATCGATCATGGCAGGAACACGTACCCTAACGTGTTTCTTAAGTTTTAACGCTTGGGAGGGGCAGGAGGTTACCGAGGGAGATCGGTAACCTCCAAGCAAAGCTACCGGCGGGCTAACCGGAGTCCAATGATCAGGGCCGTTCCGCCGACCACTGCGACGAACGCGAGGGCGAGGGCTCCGATTGGGAGTTCGGATGGCTGGGATGGCAGAGCTGTTGCGGCCGGATGCCCGGTCAGCGCCAGGCTGCTCGGCGCGCTCGACGCCGCCTGATTCGCGGATGAAGAGGTTGCGGAGTTCGTAGTCGAAGCGGGTGTCTGGACGTCGATTACGAGGCGAGTCGGGCCGCTGAGCTCGGTGACGCGGAAGCAGGCTGCCGTTGCCAGGCCGACGCCATAGCTCACCACACGCTCGAAGTTGCCGACGTTGGCCACCTCACGGATCTCGGGCAGCCGGGGCTTGATATCGCTGGGCGCGCCTGGTTGGATGTCGGAGTTCTGGAAGACGACGCGCAGGCCAGTGTTCCCCTCGAGGGCAACGTCCCGCCCGCTGGCGTCGCGCGGGAAGTGGGCGGACGACTGCTGGGTGATCCGGTACGGGGGCATCGAGTTGGTGGTCGGGAACCCGATCACCAGCCGGTCGTACCCGTCGTGGTGGGCGGCCCGAATGTCGTACACGGTGCCCCGGGCTCCGGCTACGCCGCCGGTGCGGTTGGTGCAGCTGAACGAGTCGCCAGCGGATGCTGACACGGCACTGGCCACCGCCAACGCGCCGGCCCCGGCCACCAGAGCTGCCAGCGCGGTGAGTTTTGGTCGAAGGTGCGGGCGATATGACGATGACATGACGAGTTCCTCCTATGAGTCCGAGGATTCCGGCGTAACTGCGCCGTCAACCAATCAGACGCCCCGAGCAGGCCTTTCGGGTGAAGGGCCCTCTGCTCGATACGCAGCCCTCAACGGGCTCAGCGCGATCCCGAGCATCAGCACCACTGAGGGTGCAAGCTGGATGAGGAGGCGGCTGGCGGCCGTGGATAGCTGGAAAAGCAGGTCGAGCGGCGTGAAGAGCAGCACCAGGAAATACCCGGCGGCTTGCAAGGCAATGGCCGTGTAGACGAGCGATCCTGTCCGAAACCGGTTCACGGCTAGCAGCAGGCCCGAAAGGAGAAAACTGAGACCGAGCCACTGGATATCGACGTAGGAGATAGGCCGGTCGCCGTCGACGCTCCCAATGGTCATGATTCGTGGAAGGCCGAGCACAAATCGGACTATCGTCGATGCCCGCGCCGGCAGCTGCGAGAGCGGCTGAGCGAAGCTGACCTGAGGGCTGATCTCGAGGCCGGCCAGGGATACGTAAAGTCGCCAGGCGATCACGGGGATAATGGCGAGCACCCCGACGGTGAGGATGGGCCAGTGGCGACGCTGCGGACTTCGCAACTGCCCGGTCACCCCCAGGTGGATGGCGAGCAAGACCAGCACGATGGCCAGTAAGGGAAGACCCTCATTCTTGGTGAGGGCGGCCAGCGCAGCAAACACGACCGCGAACAGATAGGAAGTGGCTCGGCGCGTCGTCTGCCCTTCGAAGAAAAAGAGAAGGGACAGCATCATGAAGATACCGAGGGGGTAGTCGGCGTAGCCGAAATACGGCCCCGTCAGCAGAGCTGGCGCGAACATGGGCATTGCCACGAGGACAAACGTGAAGGTGATCGCCAGCGGGCGATCCAGCCAGCGGCCGAGCGCGGTCAGGCTCGCCGCCGCACCGACCAGGACAAAGATGAAGGTGACGGCTTTGCCCAGCAGGTCATTCGCCTGGCCGATCAGCGTGTAGAGCGACGCCACCATCAGAGAGAGCAGGGGTGGGTAGTCGAGATTCCGGCCGACGTCATGAGAGACCGCCTGGAGGCTGACCGACTGCTGCCCGTAGTAAAGCTTGGCCTTGAACAGCCAGAGAGCGATCGCGTCAAAGCCGAAGAGAGGTTTGGCCACGAGGCTGAGGAGGTAAGCAAGGACGACCATGGTCCCCGCGGCCACAAGAACCGCCTCGAGCCCGCTCAGCCGGGGCAGCATCCGGGCGAGACCCGCAAAGCGCTGCCTCTCCTGGCGGACGAGCGTCGGCAGGCGATCTCGCCGGACCGCACCGATAGCGAGCCAGGGGATCAGGAGGGTCAGCTGATTCCACGGGATTCGGACCAATCCGTAGAGCCAGAGCTGAAGGCCGAGGAGCGCGGCGCCAACCAGTGCTGCCCCGGCGACGATGGTGGGAGCAGGCTCCGGGTCGAGTAGATCGACCGCGAGCCGCCCGACCGCATAGCAAAGGGCGACGTACAAAAAAATGATCAGAATCCAGAGGGACACCGTAAAGTCCATCAGCCACTCCGCTCATATGTCGTGATGGTGAGCGCCGGGCCGGAGTCATCAGAAACGACTCGGTACCCGGCCGGGCTGAGGGGCTGCTGATCAGCTGAGTGCACCTGGACGAAAACATCCGTAGTTGGAGAAAGGGCGTCGTCGGGCCGATCGGTCACGGTCACCTTGCGCGGGTAGAGCCAGAACGTCGACCAGAAGAAGGCATAAGAGAACGGAGCGTAGCCCTTCACCTCCCAGAGGACCATCACTGAGGCGTGCGCAGGGATTCGCTGGTTGATCTTGAGGAGGCCCTGGGCAAAAGCCTCCCGGACAGCCGACTGGGCTGCGGCAGGAGACCCGCGGAGCAAGGCGCCCGGATGCTCATTGAGCAGGGCAGCCCCCGTGACGACACCGCTTCGGACGGCCCAGGCTGTGATGAAGACCACCCCGACGATCGAGAGCAGCCGGCCGGGTGCGGAAAAGGTGCGGGGATTTCGCACGCCTGACAGCTTACGGAGAAGGCCCCGGCGGAGGTTTAGCCACGAACATGGCGGCCAGCAATATCAAAGGTGGTCGATGTTGCCCGGTGGCCAGCCCGGTTAGACGAACGCATCGCGTGGAACTATGTTAGGCTATGTCTAACTTAGTTAGGCATGGGCCTTGCAATCGCGAGAAAACAGCGGCGGGATCGGGCCCGGGATACCACCCGGGAGGAGATTCTGAAGGCCGCCTGGAAGCTCGCCCGCGAGAAGGGACCTGCCGCCCTGACCCTGCGCGACCTGGCCGAGGCGGTCGACATGCGGGCGCCCTCGCTCTACTCCTACTTCCCCTCGAAGCACGCGATCTATGACGCCATGTTCGCGGACGGCAACCGGCGGATCTGGGAGGACCTTCAGCAACAGTCCGTCCCGTCCGACCCACGACAGCGAGTCAAATCGTGGGCGCGTGCCTTCGTCCGGTTCTGCTGCGACGACCCCGCCCTCTACCAGCTGCTGTTCCAGCGCAGCATTCCAGGCTTCGAGCCGAGCCGGGAGTCCATGGACATCGCCAATCGCTCACTGGAATGGGGGCGCGAGGCACTCGCCGATGCCGGTATTCGCGATCCGGCCGGGTCGGACATGCTGTTCTCGATCATCAGCGGCCTGATCAGCCAGCAGACGGCCAACGAACCGGGAGGCGATCGATGGATTCGGCTCTGCGACGGGGCAGTGCAAATGTTCTTCGACTACTTCGACAAGCGCCAAGGAGGGAGAAGGGATGATCACGATGGCTGAACAGCGGCGTGACGCGGTGATCGACGTCCGGGAGATACCGCCGATCGGGCACGCGGAGGCGATGCGGCTGGCGGAAAGCGAATGCGAACGAATGCTCGACCTGGTCCGCCGGTTGGAAGTCACCGATTGGGGCCAGCCCACAGACTGCACCGAGTGGTCCGTCAGGGAGATCGTGGTGCACCAGCTGGGGGAGGCGGCCGCCGTCGCTTCGATCCGTGAGATGGTCCATCAGTTCCGCGCCGCCCGTCGCCTGCCGAAGACCATGATCACGGTCGATCGCCTTAACGCTGTGGGCGTGGAGGAGCGCCGCCATCTTTCAGCAGACCAGCTGCCGGAGCTCCTCACGCCAGCGCTTGGGCGAGCCCTGCGCGCCCGACGCCGCGTGCCAGCCCTGATCCGGAAAATCCGCTTCTCTGTGGACAATTTTGGACGGGTTTCGTACGGCTACATGAATGACATCGTGTTGACTCGCGACTCATTTATCCATCGGGTCGACATCACCCGGGCGACCGGGAAGTGGATGGCGGTGACCGCCGACCACGAGGGACGCCTGGTTGCGGACGTCGTGCGCGACTGGGCGGAACATCACGGCAAGGGCTTCAGCCTGCGGCTGGGCGGCCCGGCGGGTGGACTCTACCAGGGCGGCGGAGGTGGCGAGGAGATCGAGCTCGACGCGATCGAATTCTGCCGGGTGCTTTCCGGACGGGCGCCGGGCGACGGCCTGTTAAAGACGGCGGTGCTGTTCTAGGTCAGGCAGTGCTGGAGGTCGCCCAGAGGTTGATGCCGCCCTCGACCGCGTAACGGTCGATCTCGGCGAGCTCGTCCTTCGAGAAGTCGAGCTTGTCCAGGGAGGCCACGTTCTGCTCGAGCTGGGCGACGCTGCTGGCGCCAACCAGGGTCGAGGTCACCCGCGGATCCCGCAGGGTCCAGGCGAGCGCCATCTGAGCCAGCGTCTGGTCGCGCCGCTGGGCGACCTGGTTCAGGGCGCGGACCCTGGCGAGGTTTTCCTCGCTGAGCAGCTCTGTGGAAAACGACTCACCTCGGCTTGCCCTCGAGCCGGCGGGTACACCACTTATATACCGGTCGGTGAGCAGGCCCTGGGCGAGAGGGGAGAAGACGATGCAGCCGACGCCCTCCTTTCCGAGCACGTCCAGGAGTCCCTTCTCGATCCAGCGGTTGAGCATCGAGTAGGAGGGCTGGTGGATCAGTAGCGGCGTCCCCATCCGGCGGAGGATGGCGGCCGCGTCGCGCGTCCGGTCGGCCGAGTACGAGGAGACACCGGCGTAGAGCGCCTTTCCCTGGCGCACCGCGGTATCCAGGGCGCCCATCGTCTCCTCGAGCGGCGTCTCGGGATCAGCCCGATGCGAATAGAAGATGTCGACGTACTCGAGCCCCATTCGCTTCAGGCTCTGGTCGAGGCTCGCGAGCAGATACTTGCGGGAGCCCCAGTCGCCGTACGGTCCCGGCCACATGTCGTAGCCGGCCTTGGTCGAGATCACCAGCTCATCGCGGTGCCCCGCCAGATCAGAGGCCAGGATCCTTCCGAAGTTTTCCTCGGCGGAACCGTAGGGCGGTCCGTAGTTGTTGGCCAGGTCGAAGTGGGTGATGCCGAGGTCGAAAGCCCGACGGACAATCGCGCTCTGGACTTCGAGCGGCCGGTCGTGGCCAAAGTTCTGCCAAAGCCCCAGCGACATCGCGGGCAACTTGAGACCACTCCGCCCCGTCCGCCGGTACGTCATACGGGAATATCGACGTTGGCCCTCCAGGTCGACCATATGCGCTATCGTAGCCGCGGCTTTGTGAGCGAGACAAGGAGCACGCCGGCGATGAGCACGAAGAGGGCGTAGAGCTGGGCTTCGCCCAGGAGGACCTGGAGCCGGTTCAGGGGGACGGGCCATAGCCCTGAAATCTGCAAGAGGGCCGGTGAGCCCAACAGAACGAACCCCGCGCTGATCAAGGCCGAGCCCCACGTCAGCGAAATCGGCCATTGCCCCCTACGCGAGAGGACGATGGCAGCGGCCCCGACCGCCAGCGCTAGAAGGACAGTCAGCACGACGGTGGCTCGATCGCCGGCCCAGAGGCTGATCCAGGCGAGAACCAGCGAGGCGCCGATGGCCGCCGCAGCCATAGGGATGCCAGCCTTTCGCATTCGATCCGTTCCTCCGACCACGACCATAACGACTCCGGGAAGCAGAGCCATCAGGAGCGCGAGGTGCTGCGGCTCGAGCAACGGAAAGAACACCAATGCGCCAGCAACCGCCAGGAAAAGGTGGCGAGCGTCGATTCGTTCGTGGGTCAGGATGTACCGGATTCCGAGAGCCGCAAGAACGGCCCCCACCGCAACCACCGCCCCGCCGACAAGCGCGGGGGGCAGAGCAATCAACGGGGTGGCATAAGGGGTCGCCGTAAGTGCCCGATAGGCGAACGCCATCAACCCGAAGGCGAACGGAAAGGCGGCGACGAGGGGGTGGGCGGCCAGCCGGCTGGCGCGGAGGTAATCGACGATGCTGCCAGGGCCCAGTACGGCTACTCCCACAGCCATGAGAACCGCGACGGTGGCCAGGGCCGACGCGACCAGCCGGTACTGGCGGCGGAGCAGCATCACCACCAGGATCACCGCGGGATAGACTTTTATCACCGCCGCGGCGCCCAGGAAGATGCCGCCGACCACTGACCGCCAGGGCTTCAAAGATGTCGGTACAACGACCAGGCTCTCGGAAACGGCCAGCCCCGCGGTGGCGAGAACCAGGATGACCAAATCGGCCTGTCCGAGGTTGAGCGTTGAGCGAATCGGGGTGAAGCCGACGAGCGCAGCAAAGACCAGGGCCGACGCCAGGAACCAGCGCCGCCGCGATCCGAGGGCGTAGCCAATGAGGAGCGCGATCAGGACGAGAAAAGCGACATTGATCCAGTAGAAGACGCGGGCCGCAGCCTCATATGGCATGGCCGACAGGCCCGCGAGGAAGAGGGCGTATGGCGGCGGATAGAGGTAGGGAATATAGGTGTGGGCCCTCTCATAGGGCGATAGCGAGGGCGAACTGGCCTTTGTTTCGAGCTGGTGCAACGCACTGGCGTACAGGCTCTGGTGCTCCAGGACGGCAGTACCGGCGGCATAGAAGGCGCGCTGATAGTCGTAGCGAATAGTGGATGGGGAAACGGCTCGGAGCAGGACTACGACTGCCACGAGCCAGATAGCGGCCCCTGTCAACCATGTTGAGGCGGTGGGTCGATGCGGCATCGATTACCGCAAAGACTTTAAGGGGTTGGCAAGGAGGTGGGGGGTCAGCGCGCTGGGTTCAGGAGATGACGTTCATCGGGTCGTAGGGCGCCTTGACGATGAAGGCCTGCATGGCGGTCCAGAGCTCCTTCACCGTGATCGTCTCCAGCCCTCGTCCCCGATAGCCGGTCAGTCGCGAGGATGTCTCGACGTAGGTCACCGTGTCCAGTGCCGGACTGTTATGGGTGAAGTCGAAGGCGAAGATCGTGATCATATGGGTCGCGTTCCAGTGGTTCCAGCCGGGCAGGGTCCCGGTCATGGTCTGCACCATGATCGGTGCGCCGTGGCCGAACAGGCGGATGGCGTTCGGATCGAGGATGTCACGCCGAATCCGATCCTTGACCGCTGCCAGGGTCAAGACGCGCTCAGCCCGGTACCGAGGGTGCCCCAGAACCGGGATCACGGTCGGGTTGAGGAAGCTGTTGATCGCGATCACGGCCATGGCCCCGTACTCGCCCCGCTTGGGATTGAGCTTGGACCGAAGCGCGATCAGCTCCAGGTCCGGAATCTTGTCGAGCCAGGCCGACAGGAGGACCTGGGTGGCGCCGGGCCCGCAATAGTTTCGATGGGCAAAGTCACCGGGCTCACGGATATGGTCAACGAGGACTCTTCCGTGGTCTGCCCCAAGTAAGGTCGGCTGGGCGGTCAGATGGTGGAGGACGTGAGGTTCACCGTCGATGTTCGAGTCAACGTGCAGGGCCGCAGCCGCCGGCACGGGAATTGCTACCGCTCCCTGGGCCCCAGAACAGGACGCGAGCGCCGCTCCGATCGCGACGGCGAGCGGCATCCTGAGCGGCAGATAAGACATTGGGCCGTATGGTAACCCGGCTTTGAAGTTCGTGCGGCAGTTAAGGGACGTCTATCGCTACGGGAGCACGACTCGTGACCAGCCTGTTACAAGCGGAGCTGCTGTGATCTCGCAGCAGCAAAGAGAGTGCGGGATTCTCAGCTTGAAATCGGCGCCGGCTTGACCAAAAAGGAAGCGACCAGCACTGCCAGGTCGGCCAGGACAGCCGCTACCAGGATGAATTGATAGACGAAGACGGCGATTCCGGCAGAGGAATTGGAGTCCGCACCGAGGAGCGCCAATCCCAGGCCCGACCAGAAACCGCCGATCGCGATGGGCAAGAGGCCAAAGGCGGAAGCCGTTCGAATTCTCTGGACAAGCTGCTCAGAGCTCCCGGAACCCGGCGCGAGTCCACGCGCGGCAAGACCAATCAGAAGCCCCGTCACGAGGAATGGAACCGCCCCGATCAGGGTGATTGGGACATATGTCTGGAAGCCCGTCCCCGGGTGGTCGAGGATGAAGAAAACGTAGCCGAGCGTCTCGTTGAGCGCCGCCGCGAGCATCAGCGCGCTGGTTGCGAGAGCCAGCACTCTCAAGCGTCCTATGGACATGCGCCATTCTGGCATGGCGCCTGGCCCTGTGCCGACTGGCATGCGCCGGCGGCCACGAGGGCGACGGCTTTAACTATGCCGAGCGGGCGTGGGTACGGGCCGGTGACTGCCGTCAACGTGGAGCCGGGTCCACTCGGGCTGAACCGCGACCAGAGTTCGGTCGTCGCTCCAGGCTAAGGTCCAGCCACCTTCGTGGACCCTTCGATGGTGACGCCGGCACATCAGGACGACGTTATCCAGGTTGGTCTCGCCGCCGTCGGCCCAGTGAACAAGATGGTGACCCTCCGTCCAGTCCGGCGGGCGATCACACCCCGGGAACCGGCATCCGAAGTCACGAACAACGAGCGCAACCCTGAGAGCCGACGAAATCACTCGAGTGGCGCGTCCCACATCTATAGGTTGTGAGGAGGGATTCAGCAGGACGCGGGTGACGCTGGCGTCGCACGCCAGGCGGCGCACCGACTCAGCTGGGATCGGATCGGCCCATTGGAGCTCGCCCGCAGGCGACTCGGGTTCTCGCCGCAGGGTGTCAAGGGGGGCGGTCACGGTGAGATGAGGTCTCTGCCCACCAACCTCGGGCAGCCCGCCAGAATCAAGTCGCCGGCGAGCGAGCTCGACGAGAGCAGCGTGGCTCCTCCCTCCGGGTCAAGCATGCCGTCGATCCGAAACACGCCATCCATCATCTGGCTCAGATGGAGGGCCCGCCGGTCGTAAGCCTCATTCGCATCCTTCAGGACACCATCCGGGTTGACGCAATGACGGAGGTGGCGAGCAACGATCCCCAGCCGCGCCGGATCAAGCCTGCGAGCCCAGTCCACAAGATCGGGTTCGGCTTTCGCAGCAGCCTCGGCTCCGACCTCCTCTCTGGAGCGGGCGAGGACGGCGGCATGGTCGTAGCCGATCTCGCCGTTCTCCAGGGCTTGCTCGGCGACGGGCAAGGTGGGGAGATGGCGAGCGACCTGGGCCCGTTCGAAGGCGTGGCCCGGGGTCAGCCGGCACTTCCAGCGCAACCACTGGACCAAGCTGACGGCGCCGTCCCCGACGAAGCCCTGGAGGCTCGTGAACCGCGCCAGTGTTCGGCTGAACTCGAGTTCCATCTGATCGATGGACTGGCGGATTTCGATCAAGCGCTCGCCCAGGGCCGGACGAGTGAGGCGGTCGAGGTTATCGGGCGGGGCCGAGTCCGCGATCGAACGCATGTTCGTAGGCTAGCACACTCATACAGATTTGTCTAGCATGCGTCTCGCCGAATCGGGCTCAATGATCCGGTAGTTGAGTTTGATCGGCCTCACGGGCCTCGGCCTTGGAAATTCAACAGCCAGGCTCGCCTGGGTGACCACAGCAGCGGTGGCTGCGACGCTGGGCAAGGTTGCGGAGCAACGGGCGCAGTAGGGGAGACCTGTCGGCTAGTGCGCCGGTGATGTTATTCAAGAAGGCCTTCCAGCTGGCCCTCGATTGGCGTCGGCTCATGGGTCTCTGGACAGGATAGAGTCCCACCCTAACCTCCCCAGAGGGGGGCTAGGTTTCACCGGATAGTCTTCACCGGCACGGCGAGGCGGAGACCAAGCCAGGTTCGATCCGCCGTAATCACAGGCAGCTTGAGGCGCAGGCCCAGCGCCAGGCAGGCTCGGTCGCCCAGCGACAGGCCGCGCCGGCGGGTGATCGCGTGCAGCCCGGCGATCTCGACCGCATCTGCAGGCGTCAGATTTATGATCTCGATTGATCCACCAACCAGACCTTCGCGCTCGAGACGTTTAGCCACTGAGGCCGGATCCGCACCGAGTTCGCCGAGCTTAGATAGAACCTCGGCCCAATTGACGGCGCTCATCACGGTGCCGGAAAGGAGCGCCTCCTCTACCTGGTCAGCCCCGACTTCGCCATGGAGGTAAGCCAGCAAAGCCGAGGCATCGAGGACGCTCGTCGGGTCCGTTCCTAACCCCGATTGCGGTCGCGAGCTGCCTCTGCCCGACGCTCAGCGATCAGCTCGTCCGCGAGGGACCGCTTTGGCGCCAGGTGACGATAGATTCCTCGGGCCTCACGCACCTGCAGCCGAGCCGGCACGAGGTGAATGCTGCCCGAATCGACAGTGAGCAAAAGCCGCTCGCCAGCGCGCAACTGCAGCTGCCGACGCACGACCGCCGGAAGCACGAGACGACCGCGATCGCCGAGCCGAATAGGGATGGTGGTGGGCTCGTGGTACTTGGTAGCAACGTGGGCCATTAGCCGACTGTACCACATATGTATGACATACCACGCGGGTTAACCCCTAGGCCTTGGCTA
>VBDY01000093.1 GCA_005882775.1 Chloroflexota bacterium
CGAAGAGCGAGGCAGCCTCCCGATTGAAGGCATTCACGAAGGCGTCGTGGGTGGAGAAGAGCAGGAGCCCGAGCATGACGGCAAGGCCCGCCATCCCCAGCCAGAAGCAAAACCTCTGGATCTTGGCGTACCCCTCCATGCCCAGGGTGATGACCCAGCTGACGAAGGCCAGCACGATCAGGCAACTGACAAAGACCCCCCACTGGCTGCCGAAGTAGGTGGCCACACCCGTCCAGCCCAGGGTGTAGGCCAGCGGCGCGAAGAACTGGACCACCAGGATGTTGGCGTAGATCGGGGTCCAGAGCCAGAGCGTAAACCACCATCCGGTGATGGCCAGCACGAAGCCCACCCCGCCGCCCAGGATGCGGCTCTGCCAGGCATAGTCCCCGCCGGCGCGCGGCATGGCGCTGACCAGCTGCGCATACGTCATGACCAGAAAGGTAACCAGCACCCCGGTGAGCAGTACCGCTCCCAGGAGCTGACCATCCGGAATGACGTAGACAAACGACATGCCGTAGAGCCCAAGCGTCACCAGGTTGACCGACCAGAATGAATACAGGAAAGCATCGAAAGTCGACCAGGCTTTGACGAGTCCGGTGGCGTTACGCAAGAACAGCGTTGGCCGTGGCGTATCCGTCGTAGTCGCCATTACTTCCTCCTTCGAAATTTGATCCGGGGCGTCGCCCCACGCGAGCCGCGCGTAGTGCGATGCGAGCGTTTGAGACGTCTCTGTCTTAGGGCTTCACCTCCTAGCCGTTGACCAGCTGGTAGCTCTTGATTCCCTTCTTCTGGTCCAGTTCAACGATCGCCGACATCAGGATGCCTTCCTCGTAGGCGCTCCCGGTGTTGATGGCCAGCGTCTTCCCGAGCCGGGTGATGCCTTTGCCCTCGTGGATATGGCCATGCAGGGACAGCATTGGCTGGTGCCTGTCGATCGCCTCCCGAACCGCCGTCGAGCCCACGTGCCGGAGCGCGCGGCCGCCATGAATGGGGCGAAGGTTCTCGTCAAGAGCCGGCGCCTCGTCGAGCGATGTGCCGTAGGGGGGTGGATGGAAATTGAAAATGGCCCGGCCCATGTCCTTGATCTGGGCGAGCATCGGCTGCATCCGGCGGGCCAGCTCCTCTTCCGGCGCCTCCCGGTAGGTATGCCAGGGAGTCGGATTGGCCCAGCCGGACGAGATCATCTCGTACCCACCGATATCGATCATCTTCCCCTCGGCCAGCTCCACTCGCTTCGCGTTAGCGATGACGTCGTCGATCTCCATCTCGTCGTCGTTCCCGGGTGAAACAAAGAGGCGTACCTTGCTGTCCTTCAGCTTCTCATCGGCCAGCTGCATCCAGCGCTCGACGGTCTTGCACATCTCCTCGGTAAATAGCTTCTGCACCTTCTTCGGATCGGCGTCGAGTTCCGCGACCTGGGATGAGGTCATGCGGACCGGGTAATACCCCTTGCGCTGGATTTGGGACTCCATGGCCGAGACCTCGTCGCGGCTGACCCGCTGGCGCTGCCCTGAGAGGGTCAGCTCATAGGCGTCGCCGTCCTCGACCAGCGGGATCATCGCCTTACCCGTCATGTCGCCCCCGCAGATCAGGACATCGGCGTTGTAGAACTTCGCCGCGTTTAGAAACTTCCGCCAGCAGACCTCCGAGCCGTGCAGGTCGGTCGTGTAGAAAACTCTCATCTTCCCCTCCTCAGCACTAGAGCACCGCCTTGATAGCGTCTTCGAAGCCGGTTACGTGGCGCCGCATGATCGCCTCGGCGGCCGCAGCGTCGTGCGAGACGATCGCATCCAGCAGGTCCCGATGCTCCTTCACGGCCTCCTTGAGGCGCACGCCGCGGTCGAGCACCAGGAACCAGACCCGCAGGCTGAGATTGAAGTACTGCTCCAGCGCGTCCCGCAGGAAATCGTTTCGAGCGGCCTGGTAGACCAGCCGGTGGATCCGTTGGTCGAGCTGCATCAGGGTGTGATAGTCGCCCGCGTCGATACTGTCCAGCTCTGCCATCAGCGATTCCATTGCGGCTCGTTCGCCGGCCCCCGCTCGCTGGGCGGCAAGCCGAGCTGCGTAGCCCTCCATCTCGACTCGGACCTCCGTGATTCGTCCCAGGTCGGTGATGTTGATATCGGTCACAAAAGTCCCCCGGTGGGGGACGAAGCTGACCAGGTTCTCGTGTCCCAGCCGTTGCAGAGCTTCACGGATGGGGGTTCGACCGAGCTGCAGCTCTGACCTCAGGCGCGACTCCTCGATCACCGAGCCTGGCTTCAGCCTCAGCGTCACGATCTGGTCCCGGATCAGGAGGTAAGCCCGCTCGCCCTGGGACTGTACGGAAGCTCGAGGCAGGACCACTGTTCGGAGCGGTGGCTCCGCGGTGGCGACCAAGGCACGAGCGGCTTCCGCGTCCCTCGCCAAAACCCCTCCCGTATATCCGCTGATCGGCGACCGATATATCGGTTTGCCCGGCGAACGTAGCACGGCCCTAAATGGTCGTCAAGGGAGCGCTTGCGGGCCACGTCCGAATCGTTTACTGTTGTGCAATGAGCACCCGTCTCGCCATACGCAACGGCCGGGTCCAGTCACTCGATCGGGCCCTTGAGATCCTGGAGCTCCTTGCCTCGAATGGGCAGGAGATGGGCGCGACCGAGCTTGCCAGGCGGCTGGAGGTGCACAAATCCACCACCTCGCGATTGCTGGCCACCCTCGAGCAGCACGGCCTGGTCGAGCGGAATGCGGGGTCGGAGAAGTATCGCCTTGGGTACGCACTGGTTCGCCTGGCCGGCGCCGTGGTCGCCGAGCTCGATGTCGCCCGGGTGGCCCGTCCTCTCTTGCAGGAGCTGGCCGAGCGCACCCACGAGACCGTAAATCTGGCCATCCTCCAGGGCGACCAGGTGGTCAACATCGACCAGATTGCAGCCTCCCACCTGGTGGTCAACGTCAACTGGGTGGGTAAGCAGACCCCACTCCATTCCACCTCGAACGGCAAGGCGCTGCTGGCCTTCCTGCCGGAAGCGGAACGCCGCCGCGTGCTGAGCGGGTCTCTCAAACGTTTCACCCCGCGCACCATCGTCGACCGGGCCACCCTGGAGAAGCAGTTGCGCCGGGTCGTCGAAGACGGATACGCCTTCACGCTAGAGGAGCTCGAGATCGGCCTCAACGCCGTGGCCGCTCCGGTTCGCGGCCACGACGGCCGGGTGGTGGCAGCAGTCAGCGTGGCCGGGCCGTCCTACCGGGTCACCCCACAGCGGCTGAGCGAGCTCGGAGAGATGACCAGGGAGACTGGCGATGCCATCTCGCGCCGGTTGGGCTATCGGGAAAGAGGAGGTAACGGATGAGCCGCGAGGAGGAGATCAGGAGCGAGCTGTTCGACCACACCCTCAACGGTCACGCGCCCGAGGTGAAGGCGCTCACCGAAGAGGGGCTGAAGCTGGGCATGAACCCGATGGACATCCTGTTCAAGGCATTGATTCCATCTCTGGAAGAGGTGGGCCGCCGGTTTGAGAAGGGGGATTTCTTCGTTCCTGAGATGTTGATCGCGGCCCGGGCGATGCAGGGGGCTCTCGTGATCCTGCGGCCGCTGATCGCGGAGACTGGAGCCAAGCCGATCGGCAAAGTCGTGATCGGCACCGTCAAGGGAGACATTCACGACATCGGCAAGAACCTGGTGATCATCATGATGGAGGGCGCCGGCTTCGATGTGGTCGACCTCGGCGTCAACGTGGCGCCGGAAAAGTTTGTGGCGGCCGTGCAGCAGCACGAGCCGCACATCGTCGGCTTCAGCGCCTTCCTGACCACCACCATGCCCATGTTCAAGGTCAATATCGAGGCACTGCAGAAGGCCAGCCTGCGGGAAAAGGTCCATGTCATGGTCGGCGGCGCCCCCGTAACCGAGGAATATGCCAGGCAATCGGGCGCGGATACCTATTCGCCAGACGCCTCGATCGCGACCCGGCAGGCGAAGGCCATCGTTGGCGCCGCCCAGGCCGCGGAGAGCAGCGCCCTCGAGCAGGCTGTCGACCTGATCGACAAGACGCTGCGCAAGGGGTAGCCGGCGTGGGCGTCATCGAGCGGATGACTGTTGCCGTCGAGAAGCCTCTCAAAGAGGCGATCTGGGATTGCCGCATGTGTGGCCAGTGCATCCTGCACTCGACTGGCCTCACCTGCCCCATGCGATGCCCCAAGAACCTTCGCAACGGGCCCTGCGGCGGTGTCCGCGCTAACGGTAACTGCGAGGTCTTTCCTGATCGACCCTGCGTCTGGGTGCAGGCCTGGGAGCGATCGCGCAAGCTGCCGCTCTTTCGAGATCACATGCACCACGTCAATCCGCCGGTTGACTGGCGATTGAAGGGTACGTCCTCCTGGATCAACCTGGTGACGGGCCGCGATCATAAGCGACCTGCCGGGTGGGCGGCCCCGGAGAGCAGTGCGCACGCCTAGCCGGCTGGCCGGCCTCCTCCACGCAGGGCGCTTCGTAGTGACCGCGGAGCTCTCCTCAGTGGACAGTGGTGAGCCAGAAGCCGTCTGGCGCCGGGTGGAGCCGCTGCGCGGGGTGGTCGATGCCGTCAACTGCACGGACAACACCGGCGCGCACGTGCATATGTCATCGCTCGCAGCCGCCCACCTCCTTGTCGAGAAGGGGATCGAGCCAATCATGCAGCTGGCCGCGCGCGACCGTAACCGGTTGGCCCTCCAGGCTGACCTGCTCGGTGCGGCCGCTTTGGGAGTCAGGAACATCCTGCTGATGAGCGGCGACGACGTGACCGCCGGGGACCATCCCGAGGCGCGCTCCATCTACGACATCGATTCGCTGCAGCTGCTCCAGGTCGCCCGCAATCTCCGCGACCGCGGAACCTACCTCAGCGGCCGGCGGCTGGAGTCGCCCCCGGTGTTCTTCGTCGGCGCCGTGGAGAATCCATTCGCGCCCCCCCTGGACTTTCGTCCCTTCCGTCTGCAGAAAAAGGTGGAGGCCGGCGCGGAGTTCATCCAGACGCAGCTCGTGTTCGACCTCGCCCGCTTTCATGCCTTCATGGGCCGGGTGGAGGACCTTGGCCTGTTGGAGCGAGTCTTTGTCATCGCATCGATCGGGATCCCGCGGTCGGCCCGGGGCACCCACTTCATGAAGGAGAAGGTGCCGGGGCTGAGCGTTCCCGACGACGTCATCCGCCGGATGGAAAGCGTTCCCCCGTTGCAACAGCCGGCGGAGGGTATAAGGATTGCCATCGAGCTGGTCGAAGCGGTCCGGTCGATCCGCGGCATCTCGGGGGTCCACCTGATCGGGATCAAATGGGAGGAGGGCGTCGTGCGCGTGGCGCAGGGGGCGGGTTTGCTGCCGCGACCGGTGGCTGAGGTGGTTGCGACCGTGGGCGGTGGCGCCTGATGGAGACTAAAGTTCGCTCCCGTTCTAAGGAGGTCGTTATCTCCGTCGACCGCCCATTTGTGGTCATCGGCGAGCGGATCAATCCAACCGGCCGCAAGGTGCTGGCCGCCGAGATGAAGGATGGGCGGATGGATCGGGTCCGGGCCGATGCGGTCGCCCAGGTGGAGGCAGGCGCCCACATGCTGGATGTCAATGCCGGCGTGCCGGGAATCGACGAGCCCGCCCTCCTGGTGGCGGCGATCACCGCGGTCTCGGAGGTGACCGATGTCCCCCTGTGCATCGATTCCTCGGTGATCGAAGCCCTGGAAGCGGCGCTGGCTGTCTACGAGGGAAAGGCCCTGGTCAATTCGACCACCGCCGAGGACGAGCGGCTGGATCGGATCCTTCCTGTGGTCAAGAAATACGGTGCCGCCGTCATCGGCATGGCCAACGATGAGACCGGGATCAGCATGGTGCCCGAGGAGCGCCTTCAGATCGCCCAGCGGATCATCGAGCGGGCTCGATACTACGGCATCCCAAAAGAGGATGTGGTCATCGACCCGATAGCCATGACCGTGGCTGCCGACCCGCAGGCCGGCGTGATCACCCTGCAGACCATGCGCATCATCAAAGAACGCCTCGGCAACAACATGGTCTGCGGAGCCTCCAACGTCTCGTTCGGGCTTCCAGACCGGCCGATTGTCAACGCCGCCTTCTTTCCGGTGGCTATGGATGCCGGGCTGAGCTGCGCCATCACCAACCCGCTGATCCCCGACGTGCGCAAAGCGGTAATGGCATCTGACCTGTTGCTCGGCCACGACGAGTACGCGATGCGCTGGATCGCGGACTTCCGCGCGGCCCAGAAAAAGGCGGTCGGGGCCGGATGATCCAGCGCAAGCTCGAGATCACGTATCGCCCGTACGACAAGTCGACCCGCATCCCCCCGGGGACCACTCTCTTCAGCGCAGCCCACTGGATCGGGCTGCCGATCGACTCCACCTGCGGCGGGCGGGGCACCTGTGGCAAGTGCAAGGTCCATGTAATTCAGGGCAGCCTCGAGGCAACCACCGCCGACCGCAAGCAGCTCCGGGTCGAGGAGATCGACGCGGGCTGGCGTCTGTCCTGCCAGGCCAAGGTCTACGAGGACACCGTCTGCGAGGTACCAGAGCTATTGCGCGTTCCGAAGGCGGCCACCATGGGCGTCAACCGGCTGGTGCTGCTGGACCCCAACGTCCGCAAGGCCTACGTAGAGTTGACCGAACCCAGCCTTGAGGACCAGCGGAGCGACCTGGAACGCCTGCGCGATGCTCTCACCGCGGAAGGTCACGACATGAAGGCGGACCTCCAGGTGCTGTCGAGGCTTCCCTCCATCCTGCGCGCGGCGGATTTCAAGGTGACTGCGGTCCTGGGCGGTGATCAGCTGATCGCGGTCGAGCCCGGCGACACCCGGGAGATGAGCTACGGGGTGGCCTTCGACCTGGGGACCACCACCGTGGTGGGCACCCTGATGAACCTGCGAACCGGAATGGCCGAAGCCGTCCGCTCCACCCTCAACGGCCAGGCGCCATTCGGCGCGGACGTGATCTCCCGAATCAGCCACGCCATGACGGGCGCGGCTGCCTTGAGCGAGCTCCGGGAGACCGTGCTGAAGAGCATGAATGGCATCCTCGGCGAGCTGTATGCCGAGAGCGGGATCGCACGCGAAAACGTCTATGAGGCCGTCGTGGTCGGTAACGCCACCATGCTTCACCTCCTTCTCGGCGTCGACCCCGCGCCCATCGCGGTGACGCCGTTCACCCCGGCATTTCGCGAGCCTCTATATCTCGAGGCCGGTGCCGTCGGCCTGGAGATTCACCCACATGGCCGGGTGCAGACCCTGCCGCTGCTCGGTGCCTATGTCGGCGCCGACATCATCGGTGGGATCGTCGCCACCGGGCTCGCCCGTGAGGACAAGCTGCGGGTCTTCGTCGACGTAGGCACCAACGGCGAGATCGTGCTGGGGTCATCCACCCGTGTGCTGGCCACCGCCGCCCCCGCGGGTCCCGCCTTCGAGGGCAGTCAGATCCAGTGCGGGATGCGGGCGACCGAGGGAGCTATCGAGGGTGTCATCCTCACCGATCGGGTCGAGCTGCAGGTGATCGGTGGCGACATCACGCCGAAGGGTATCTGTGGATCGGGGCTCGTGGATACCGTGGCGCAACTCCGAGTGGCGGGCCTGGTGGACGTATCCGGTCGGATGCGTAGCCGCGAAGAGGTGCCGGAGCACCCCCTCTCCGACCGTCTGATCATGGTCGATGGCGTCCGCGCTTTCCTGCTCAGCGAGGGGGTTTTCCTATCACAGCGCGACATCCGCGCCCTGCAGTTCGGCAAGGGATCCATCGCAACCGGCATCAAGGTGCTGATGGACGTGATGGGGGTTGCGACCGATGATCTCCGCGAGGTCCTGCTGGGCGGGTCCTTTGGCTCCTACCTGAATCCGGAGAGCGCCCGGATCATCGGGCTGGTACCGCCCGTGCCGGTCGACAACATCCTCTCGGTGGGTAATACCGCCGGCGAGGGAGCCAAGATGACGCTGCTCTCGTTTCGTGAGCGCCAGGTGGCTTTCGAGCTCCCGGAGGCAATTGAGTACGTCGAGCTATCGGGGCGGGCAGACTTCAACGATTCTTTCGTTTCCGTGCTTCAGTTCCCGGAGCTGGACAGCTTGTGAGCGAGCCCAGGGTCGCCCTGGTGATCTGCGGTGCCCTCGGCCGTGAGGTCAAGGCGATCGTCGACCGGCACGCCTGGGCGGTCGACATCTACGGCGTTCCCGCCATGCATCACTTTTATCCGAAAAAGATCGTCGATGCCGTCGACCGCAAGCTGGCCGCGCTTTCACATCGATACTCGCGTCTCGTGGTCGTCTACGGCGACTGCGGCACCGCCGGCTCGCTCGATCCGGTGCTTCAACGCCACGGCGCCGTCCGGCTGCGCGGCCCGCATTGCTATGAGATGTTCGCCGGCGAAGACTTCGACCGGATTGCCGCCGAAGAGCCGGCCACCTTCTTCCTCACAGACTGGCTGGTCCGCAACTTCGAGC
>VBDY01000094.1 GCA_005882775.1 Chloroflexota bacterium
AAAGCCTGGGACGCCACCGGTGAGGTCAAGCGCATGCTGCCCGACCGGTTCCAGGCAGCCATCGACGCCTACGCGATCAAGGACGGATCGACCGGCATGGACGCATATCTCGACGGTTGGCGGTGGAGCGATCCCCAGGAAAGGGATGGATCCGCGGCCGACATCGCCGATGCGCTCACCCAGGAGCTCGTTGAGGCGAATCCCCGGTCGAAGCTGATGAGCCCATCCTCGGGCGAGGAGACAGGATGAGCACAACCGCGCAGCCGCTTCACGTTACAAACAC
>VBDY01000180.1 GCA_005882775.1 Chloroflexota bacterium
GATCGGCGCCAGCACCTCGAGCGCACTGATGCCGAACGGGGTGGTGCCCGCTCGCACCACCGAAATGCCGGCAACCACCAGGCCCGCTACCCGGAGCCAGCCGGCCTGGCCAAACGTGGCAGCGACAGAAAATACGGCGATCGAAGCGCCCAGGGCCGCATCGGCAAAATCTTCGACGACGGTTAGAGCGTAGGCTCCATCAGGCGCAGGCTGGGTCACCGCCAGGATCACGGGCGGAATGTTCGTTGCCAGTTCCGCGATCGCCACCAGGACGGTGCCGACCAGCAGCCAGCGACGGCGGCCGGCGCCGAGGACCCTGGCGAACGCGAGAAAAAAGACCACGGTGAGCACGCCCAGGACCTGCTGAACCAAAATCAGCCCGGCATGGGCGCGATAGAACGCGGTGATCTGTGGGCCGCTTTTCGCCGACGTGGGCAGCGAGACCATGGCTGCCGCCACCAGCAGCGTAATGACGAAGGCGACGCCCCACCATCCTCCGCGCCGGGTCGTCCGCGCCGGACTCATTCCGCTCCGGTCTCGCTCAAGCTGGCCATCATACCTCGGCCCTGACGGGTGTACGGTGGACTCCATGAAACCCGAAGCTGAAGTCCCTGCGGAACGGTCGCCAGCTGAGCTGGTCGCTGCTGGCGTCGAGCGCACCTTGCAGCTCGCTAGCACCTGGCCGGCGTGGGACGGCCGCCCTCGCCTTGCCGACGATGGTGAGCGGCTCTACACGCCCCATAAGGCGATTCGACGGTACGCGGACCACCTTATAGATCACCTCGCGCAGCTCGAGGCATTGCTCGCCGGCGTGCCCTCCGAAGCCGACGGCTGGCGCGGCAGCTCAGTCACTCTCCCTGCTGACGAAGCCCCATTCACCGAAGCCGACCTCAATGAGGCCGGCGAGCGCCTCCGTCGATTGGCCGGACTCTATGCGCTACGTCTGGCCGCGATCGGCCCG
>VBDY01000137.1 GCA_005882775.1 Chloroflexota bacterium
CGCCGCCACCTGCGCCATCCGCGTATCAGGCGCGCGGAGGCCATGCCGGTGCCACGCAACCAGAAGTAGCGCTACCGGGATGGCGGTGAAGCCGTTGAAGAAACCGATCCGCAGGCCGAGGAAGTAGGCGAAGGGAAGCACGGCGAAAGCCCAGATGGTTGTCTCGACCAACGGCAAGGACCAGCCGCGAAGGTCTCGGCCCAACAGGACAGCTACCACCGGTAATAGAAGGATCATGTCGTAGGACTGGACGAAGGGCAGTGCGCTCATCCAGAGCAGCAGGACTGAGAGCGCCCGGGTCCGCGGGTCGGTCGAGCGGCGCAGCAGCCAGCCGCCGTAAACACAGGCGGCAATCAGAACCGCCACCAGCGCGGCGGTCTTGGGCCAGCCGCTCAGACCTGGATAGAAAAAGCTCTCGATCGACGCGATGTCGGGCTGCGGTCCCTGGACGGCGGCCCACATCCGAGGGACCTGCATCGGCCATTCAAAGAAGGCGGACCCCATGGCCAGCAGGGCCGCGCCAAACGCGACCGCCGTACCCAGGGCAAAACCGCCCAGCATCCGAAGGGCGGCGCGGGGCTCCAGCAGGGCAAGCACAAACGGAAGCTCGAGCCCGATGTTGGGCTTGATCCAGATCACGGTTAGCACCAGCCCGGCGGCCAGCGGCCAGCGTTTTAGCAGCGCCCAGCTGAGGACCAGGGCGCCGAAGATCAATCCCCCGACCTGTCCCATGAACAGGTTTATGAAGCCGATGGGAAAGAGGATGGCGGCCGCCGCTCCCAGCCGGGCCAGGGGCGGATCCCACCCCGATCGACGCAAGAGCAGCCAGGCGGATGCGCCGATTACCAGGCCGACGGTCAGGATGAAGATCAGGAATGCAGCCTGCCAGCCGAGCCCGGTGAGCGGGACCAGCGCGTAGGCGAGCCAGGGCCCTTCCGGGTAGGCGAGAAACTCGTAGAAATCCTTGCTCTGCGGAGTCAGATGTGCGGGTGTGTTGTAGAGGGAGTTCTCGGCGCCAGCCAGCGATGGCCAATCGTATGGGTCCTGGCCCTGGGCCATGAGGGTGGCCGCCGCGTAAAAGACGCGAAAGTCCTGCCCGGCGGTGGGCGACGTGATCAGCTGCCGCGCATACGCCACCACCAGCACCGCCAAAAAGACGCCCAGCAGTCGGAGACGAAAGCGATGGCGCCTGGTGAGCGGAGTCACCCGAGCGCGCTGGTCGCATAGGCGCGGTTATCCGGCGTGTCGCGCATCATGAGGGTCGCCTTGTCGAAGGTGTGCAGCTCGAACCAGCCGGTATGGCCTGGCGCATTGTGGTCCTGGCGGAGCTCGGTGATGATGGCGTCATCCGAGTGGAAGATCACCCAGTTCACGCCGTAGTGCTCGAGCAGTTGCGGCTGGTCCGGGTAGAGGTACTGCAGATGGGCGTAGTCCTCGAGCAATTTGTCCCCGGTCACGGCCGCGTCGCCGTAGACGAAGACCGGCTGTTGCGGAAATAGTCTGAAGATCAAATAACCGCCGTAGCCGTAGACGTTGAGCATGTGGCCGGGCGGCGGATGCTGGACCAGGAAGTCCGCCGCCTTGACCGGAAAATCCCGGGCGACCAGCTTGCCATCCACTCGCTGGACCAGGCTGGGCAGCATCTGGACCATGACCAGGGCGGCGAGCAGAACCAGAACCAGGCCGTTGACGCTCGCCATCAGACCGCTCGCGGGAAGGGGGCGACCGCTGCGCTTGAGTCGCGGGCGCAGCCGCTCCCAGGCCTGCTGTCCGTAGTCCGCCAGGGCCGGCACGGCCACGACGGTGAAGAGCGCCAGGTTGCGCTGCGACTGCAGGGCCAGGCCGAGCCCGGTGAGCAGTAGCAGTAGCTGCCGGGTCTCCACCCGTCTGGCGACGGCAAGCCCTAGCAGCAGAAGAAAGATGGTGGCCTCAAAGATCCTGATCTCGGCCATCTGGAAGTTCGGAGAATGCCACTCGACAATCAGCGTCTGCTGCACGCCGCTGCCCACCGTCTGTAGTGGGTACAGATAGATGTCCCATCCGTTCGGGTTGACGATGGCCGCCGCCAGCGATGCGAGCAGGACCAGTGCCAGGGCCCGGAGCCGGCCCAGGGCAAGGGCGTCCGGCCGGTGGAGGACGACCTTTGCCGCCTCCGCGACCAGGGCTACCCCCAGGAAGACGTAGACGATGAAGAAGCCCGCGTGCAGGTTGGCCCAGAGGAGCACGACCAGCGGAAGCAAGTAGATGGCCCGGCTCTTGCCCTCGCAGAACCGCTTTATCCACAGGAGAGTGAGCGCGCTCAGGGTAAAGGTGACCATCTGGATGCGCGGGCCCCAGATGACGTTGGCGGCCGCGGCGCCCAGGACGAGGGAGAGGCCGGCCACCACGAAGTTGACCCGGCGGTCGATAGAGCGATAGACCAGGACGAAGCCGGCTGCCAGCAGGGCGCCGAAGAACAGGCTGACCAGGGGCAGCTTGCCCAGGCCGAACAGGCCCGCCATGACGACCTCGCTCAGCCATTCGTGGGTGATCCAGCGGTGATCCGGGACGGTGAACGTATAGAGGTCGTGGCGGGGGATGGCGTGGTGGCTGAGGATCCAGTCGCCGGTGGTCAGGTGCCACCAGAAATCGGGGTCGGTCACCGGCTGGATGGCGGTGATCAGCAGCACCAGGAAGATGGCGGCAGTAAAGAAATGTGGTAGGTCGAGCCACCGATAGAGCCTCAAGAGCCCCCTGGGTGGGCCTGGCTGAGAGGGGAATGGGCGAGCGGAACGGGCCAGGCTTGCCAATTTAACAGAGGTGTAACGGCCGTACCGGCCGCTCATTGCAGGCCCTAGAACACGAAGGGGATCAAGCGGGCCGTGTGACGAGCGTAGGCTTCGTACTCCGGGTAGGCTCGGCGGAGGACAGCTTCCTCGAAGCGCATCCGCAGCAGCTGGGCGCCGACGAAAATCAGAAAGACCAGGATGTGGGCGCTCAGGATGGTGGGGAGGAGCAGCCCCAGGCCTGACATCAGCTCACCCAGGTAGATCGGGTGGCGTACCACCGAATAGGGTCCGGTGGTGACCAGTCCGCGTGCTTCGGCCGTGATGCTGAAACGGTTGCGCAGGTAGCTCAACGAAAACAGGGCGATGAAGACACCCCAGCTGAGCAGCAGGTCGCTGATGGCGAGGATGCTGGCGTCCGTGCTCCGGGCCGAGCCTGGCACCAGCCAGATGAACAGCAGGATGAAGCTGCCGACCATGGCGGCGGCCACCGGCAGGAATCTGTGGTTGGTGGCCGCGGGCCGGCCCCGGAAAACGTAGATCACGACGATGAAGGTGAAGAAGGCGAGCGTCAGGCCACGGTTGATCAGGTAGAGGGCGGCGGCCTGGTTGACCCCCACCTGCACGGCCGCCCGGACCCCGCTCAGCAGGAGCTCGCCCTGGATCGCGACCAGGAAGCTAAAGATTCCCAGCGGCAGCGCGCGCCCAAAGATGAAGGCGAGACGGGGATTCATCGGGCTCGTGAACTCAGGCGGAATTCGCGGATTTCCGTGATATCATATGGGCCGCCTACGGCGGTTCCGGCGTTTCCCAAGCTCTCTTTTTCAATATGAGTGCGATCCAGGCTGCGGACGAGATCTTCGATCCGTTCGTGCTTGTGCACCAATCGGTGAGCGGGCGGCTGGAGCAGGTCGAGTCCGAGCTGGAGGCCACCGAGCAGAAGGCGCGAGACCTCGAAGCCTCCCTCGAAGACGCCCGCGAGCGGGCCGAGGAGTCGCGGGTCGTCGAGAAACACCTGCTGAACAACATCCGGCAGTTCGCGCCGGCCGAGGTTCAGAGCACCTATGGCAACATCCTGGAGACGCAGCTCGGGGTCGAGCGAGCCCAGTTCAATTACGACGCGCTGGTCGCCCGCCGGGGTGACCTCAAGGACGAGGTCCAATTTCTCCGGTCGGCCGGCCAGATCCTGAGTGACCTCCAGCGGATGTACAGCAACAACGGCAGTCATCCGGCACCCGATGGGGATAAGCAGTTCCGGGATGCCTCCCGCCAGGTCTTCCAGATCATCGAAGAGGAGCGAATGCGCATCGCCCGCGACATGCACGACGGGCCGGCCCAATCGATGGCCAACCTGGTCCTCCAGGCGGAAATCCTCGAGCGGCTGCTGGACCGCAACCCCAAGCAGCTGGTGACCGAGCTCGCCGAGTTCAAGAACAGCGTGCGCAATGCATTAGAGGAAACGCGGCAATTGATCTTCGACTTGCGACCCATGACCCTGGACGACCTGGGATTGATCCCCACCCTGCGCAAATTCATCAAGGAGTACGGCGATCGCTACGGCCTGTCCACCCGGTTCAATGTGGTGGGGCAGGAGCGCCGGCTGCCGGGGAACATGGAGGGGGTCCTGTTCCGCATCACCCAGGAGGCCCTGACAAATGTGCACAAGCACGCCCGGGCCAAGATGGCCGAGGTGACCATGAACCTGCAGCCGACCCGGGTCACCGTGGTAGTCAAGGACGACGGCCAGGGATTCGACGTGGCCCGGACCGAGGCCAACCTACATAAGAACAAGAACCTCGGGCTGCTCAGCATGCGCGAGCGGGCCGAGCTGGAGAAGGGAGCGCTCGAGATCCGCAGCCAGCCCGGCCGCGGGACCGAAGTCAAGGTAGAGATCCCGCTCGGAAAGCGCTAGCCAGACCCGGCAGAACGAGCGGAGCGCACTCGCCGGTTCTGTTACCGAACCGTTATGGCGAGTTTGCCGTTATTTGCTGCTGCGCGGCGTTGCAATGCCGACGGGACGCTATGGCCGATGCCTGGGCTGCCCGCCGCATTACGTCGCAAAGGAGGTGAATCGCATGTTGACCAGCCTCTATCTTCGTCTCCGCGCGCTGCTCAACCGTGAGGAAGGGCAGGGCATGGTAGAGTACGCCCTCATCCTGGTCTTGATCGCGGTGGTCGTTATCGTGGTCCTGATCATCCTGGGCAACCAGGTGAAGAACGTCTTCTGCAACATCTCGGGCGGTCTCGGCCAGTAAAGCCAATCCGAACGAAAGAAGAGAGCTTCCCCTCAAAAGGAGGCTCTCTTTCTTTTTACGAGCCCGTGACAAAGGTTTCCACCCTGTCGCCGGTTCGCCGTTGTCCTGGCAATCCTTCGCTGGCAGACTGGCTGCAGTGCATGGCGGACCTCTCACCGGGTCTGCCGAATGGCACACGAAAAGGAGGTGAAAAGCAATGTTGACCAGCCTTTATCTTCGTCTCCGCGCACTGCTCAACCGTGAGGAAGGGCAGGGCATGGTAGAGTACGCCCTCATTCTCGTCTTGATCGCAGTCGTTGTAATCGTGGTCCTGATCATCCTGGGCAACCAGGTGAAGAACGTCTTCTGCAACATCTCGGGCGGTCTGGGCCAGTAAGGTCCAAGCCACACAAGAGGGCGCTCGAAAGAGCGCCCTCTTTCATTTCTAGAAAAAACCACACGTCTCGCGCAAGGAAGCGGGCGGCCCGTCGATACAGCTTGGGAAAGCTACGTCACGTCCAGTCGTTGGAGCGATGGCGCGCAAATTTTCGGGAGGTGAGTTGATTGGCGACGGAGGTAAAGCCGAGGAGCAACCGAATCCTCCTGATCTTCGGTGTCTTCCTCGCCGCCTTGGCGTTCGCAGGGGCACTGCTCCTCGGGCGGACTCCAGGTGGCGGCAATGCGCTTGGAGGAGCCAAAAACGTACAGATCGTGGTTGCGACCAAAGACATCGCACCGGCGGCTCAGATCACGACCGACATGGTGGATGTCCAGAACTTCAGCACCGAGCAGGCGCCGCCCTTTGCCTACCGCACCAGGGACGCCGTGGTGGGGCATTTCGCGGCGGTTCAGATCCGTCAGGGCCAGCCAATCCTTCAGGACGTGCTGGTCAGCACGGCGGGCGATGTGCCTGCCCCCAAGCAGGACTATCTGAAAATCCCGGCCGGAATGGTCGCCATGCAAATCCCGGCGGGCGAGCTCGTCGGGGCCGGTGGCTTCATCCAGCCCGATGACCGGATCGACATCATCGTCACCCTCGGCTCGACCACCAAAACCGCCTTCACCGGCCTCCGCATCTTGCGGGTGGGACCGGCGGGTAGCCCGAACGCTCGTGGCATCACCTCCAGCTACACGGTCATCGTGACCCTGAAGCAGGCCGAGGACCTCAAGTTCCTGATCGACCAGACCAACTACAAGTACGTCCTAAAGTCGATCTCCGACTACGGAAATATCGACGGGGACACGGGCCCCGGCACCGACATCAACAGCTTCAAGCGGGACTTCCACCTGCACTAGCCGAGATCCGCGTAACGCGACATTGTTGACAGGCTCCCCGCGAAATCGGAAGATTTCGCGGGGATGCGCTTTATAGCAAGGGAAACTCTATGCCTGACCTGATCAAGGTCCTGATCGTCGACGACATCCCCAGCACCCTCGACAACCTGCAAAAGCTGCTCTCCTTCGAGCCTGACATCCAGGTGGTGGGGACCGGCGCGAACGGGAAGGAGGGGGTGGAGCAAGCTAAGAAGCTGGCCCCGGACATCGTCCTGATGGACGTCAACATGCCGGTCGTAGACGGTATCCAGGCCACGGAGACCCTGGCCCAGGAGGTGCCGGGCTCCCCGGTGATCATCATGTCCGTCCAGGGTGAGCGGGATTACCTGAGGCGGGCGATGCAGTCGGGCGCCCGCGAGTTCCTGATCAAGCCCTTTTCGGGCGATGAGCTGATCGCCAGTATTCGCCGCGTATACCAGCTCGAGCAGAAGAAGGAGTCCTTCCTCCAGAAGACGAGCGGGCAGGCCGCCGGCCCCGTGGCAGCGGCGCCCACCGACGGTGAGTCGGTCCGGCGAGGCGAGCACGGCCAGGTCTACTTCTTCTATTCGGGGAAGGGAGGCGTCGGCAAGTCGCTGATCGCCGCCAACCTGGCCGTTTCCATGGCCAACGAGACCAAGGCCAAGGTCGCCCTGGTCGATCTCGACCTTCAGTTCGGGGATATCGGGGTCCTGCTCAACCTGGACCACTCCCAGGGCATCACAGACCTGATCGAGAACATCGACCACATGGACCAGGAGTTCATTCGGGAGATCATGGTCGACGGACCGTTCGGGATCAAGGTGCTCCTGACGCCGATCAGCCCGGAGCTGGCAGACCTGGTCACGGTTGACCACATCAGGCGGATCTTCAGCGAGCTGCGGAAGATGTTCGACTACATCATCGTGGACAGCAGCTGTCACCTGGGGGAGATCAACCTGGAGGTGCTGGATCACGCCGACAAGGTGGTGGTCGTCACCTCGCTCAGCATCCCGGCGATCAAGAACACCAAGCTGGCGCTGAAGATCTTTGACTCACTCTCGATCTCGCCCGACCGGGTGGTCCTTCTCCTCAACAAGTCGGACGCCCATTCCGAGTTCAACAAGGAGAGCGTCGAAGCCAACCTCCGTTTCCCGATCGCCGGCCAGATCCCCAATGACGCCAAGCTGGTGATCAACTCGGTCAACCGGGGCAACCCCTTTGTGACCACCCACCCGGAATCAGAGATCAGCCAGCGGATCCGCGAGCTGGTGGGCAAGCTGATCCCGCCAGCCCCGGTACCGGCGGCCGATGCCGAAACCGCCGACAGGAAACCGCGCAAGGGACTGTTCGCCCGACGTTAGGAGTAACAGATGCCTATTTGCGTCGGTCCGCGGCTGTGTAGATCACGCTCGGTGATTGGCGCGCGTCCATCGGTGGCCTCTTGGGAGCCGGCCTAGGTGTCGCTGCTAGACCGCGTCCAAAAACAGCAGGCGCCCGACCCCGGAGCCGTCCCGGAGGGAGCCTACGTTCCCCAGGCCGGCCAGGGCGCGACCCGGACCTCGACAGCCGCCCCCAGCCGGGCACGGACCCCATTCGAGCTCCAGGCCGAACGTATCAAGAACCGGCTCCAGGCCCGGTTGATCGAGAACATCGCAAATGAGGGAGAGGACGAGGACCGCGAGCAGCGGGCCACCCGAATCACCGATGCCCTGAACGGCGTCCTGGTCGAGATGGGGCTGACCATGACCAAGCCGGAGCGGGCGCGCCTGCTGGACTCGGTCCTCAACGACTTCCTCGGCCTGGGTCCGATCGAGGCGCTGATCGCCGACAACGCGGTGACCGAAATCATGGTCAACGGCCCCGATCAGATCTTCATTGAGCAGCGCGGCAAGCTCACCCTGTCCGACGTGAAATTCGAGAGCGAGTCGCAGCTACGCCGGGTCATCGACCGGATCGTATCGACCATCGGGCGGCGGATCGACGAGAGCTCGCCCATGGTCGACGCCCGGCTCAAGGACGGGTCCCGCGTCAACGTCATCATCCCGCCCTTGTCGCTGAATGGTCCGATCCTGACTATCCGAAAGTTCTCAAAGAAGCCCTACTCGATCGAGAACCTGATCAGCTTCGGCACCATGACCGACGAGATGGCGCAGTTCGTCCGAGCCTGCGTGCGCTCCCGCTTGAACATGCTGGTTTCCGGGGGGACCGGTTCGGGCAAGACCACCACCCTCAATGTGCTGTCCAGCTTCATCCCGGAGGAGGAGCGGGTGGTGACGGTGGAGGACGCCGCCGAGCTGCAGCTCAACCAGGAGCACGTTGTAACACTTGAGTCACGGCCGGCGACGGTCGAAGGTCGGGGCCGGATCGCCATCCGGGACCTGGTCGTGAACGCGCTCCGTATGCGGCCAGATCGAATCGTGGTCGGAGAGTGCCGCGGTGGGGAGGCGCTCGACATGCTCCAGGCCATGAATACGGGCCATGACGGATCGTTGACGACTATCCACGCCAACTCCCCACGTGACAGTTTGAACCGCCTCGAAACGTTGGTGTTAATGGCGGGCGCCGAGCTGCCCTCCCGGGCCATCCGGGAACAGATCAGCTCCGCCATAAACGTCATCGTGCAGCAGAGCCGCCTGCGCGACGGGACCCGAAAGGTGATCGCCGTCAGCGAGGTACTCGGACTGCACGGCGACCAGGTGAAGGTGCAAGACATATTCGTGTTCAAGCAAACCGGCGTCACGCAAGAAGGGAAAGTCCAGGGCTACTTCACGGCCACCGGCATCGTGCCGAAATATTTCGACCACCTGCAGTCGTCAGGCGAGGGCGTGTCCAAAGGGCTGTTCACGCCGGTGCCGGACCCTGCCGGGAAGGAGATTAAGTAAGTGTCGATCCAGCTCCTGTTGGCCGGGGTGGCCTTTGTCGGGGTGTTGATTGCGGTGGTGGCAGCCGTCGGCAGCCGCCAGCCGCAGGAAGCCGAGCTTCATATGGACGCATACGCACCGGCGGCCGCCACGGCCGGCAAGAAGGGCGGCTTTGTAGAGGGCTTCTTCGAGGGGTTCAACAAGAGCCTGACCAAGAAGGGTGGTCGTACCGGCAGGCTCACCGAGGAGCTGGCCAAGGCCGACCTCAAGCTGCGCGTCTCGGAGTACGTGGTTCTGGTCGTAGGCCTGATCGTCGTCCTCTGCCTGGTCCTGTTCCTGCGCTTCCACAACCCTCTCCTGGCTCTGGTTGGCATCCCGGTGGGTTACTTCCTCCCCGGCTTTTTCCTGAAGATCCGTCAGCGCCGGCGTCTGAAGGCGTTCAACAACCAGCTTGGCGACACCATCGTCTTGCTCTCGAACGCCCTGAAGGCCGGCTATTCCTTCGCCCAGGCGATGGCAACGATTGCCAAGAGCTCCTCGCCACCCATGGCGGATGAGTTCAGCCGGGCCGTTCGCGAGATGAACCTCGGGGTCTCGGTAGACGATGCCCTCCAGCACATGGTCAAGCGCATCGAGAGCGAGGACTTCGACCTGATGGTGACCGCCGTGCAGATCCACCGGGTGGTCGGCGGTAACCTCGCCGAGATCCTCGATACCATCGCCTTTACCATCCGGGAGCGCATCCGGATCCAGGGTGAGATCCGGACGTTGACCGCTCAGGCGCGGGCGTCGGGCTGGATCATTACCGGCCTCCCCTTCGCCCTGGCCCTGGTCCTGACTTTCATCAGCCCCAGTTACATCACCCCGTTGTTTCATGAGTGGCTTGGCTACGTCCTGATCGGATTGGGCCTGGTCTCGATCGGTATCGGCTACGGAATTATCAGCAAGATCACCAACATCCAGGTGTAGCCATGTCCATATTGAATATCGTCTTCGCCTTTCTAGCCTTCAGCGGAATCATCATCGCCGTGCAGGCGGTGACTGCCAAGCCGCGCCAGGACCTGATCTCGGAGCGCCTTTCCCGGTACGGCGATCACAACCTGACCCTGGATGAGATCGAGCTCTCCCTGCCCTTCAGCGAACGCTTCATCAAGCCGGCGCTGGAGCGTATCGGCGGCCTGCTCACCTCGCGCATGGCGAAGAACCGTCAGGTCGTGCTCCAGAACAAGATCAACCTGGCCGGCCGGCCCTACGGCCTTAGCGTCAACGGATTCGAGGTTACCAAGCTCATCTTCGGGTTCGTGGTTGCCCTGCTGGTCTACTTCCTGGTGGGCGTTCTGGGCGACCTCGGCCTGCCAGTCCACCTGGCTGGCGCCGCGGTCGGGTTCGCGCTCGGCCGCTATCTCCCGGACGTCTTTCTCAACAACAAGATCAAGGGCCGCCAGCGTGAGCTTCGGCTGGCGCTCCCCAATGCCCTCGACCTGCTGACCATCTCGGTCGAAGCCGGGCTTGGATTCGATGCCGCCATCGGCCGCCTGATCGAGAAGTTCCGCAACGCCCTGTCCGACGAGTTCGCCCAGGTCCTCAACGAGATCCGCCTCGGCCGGCCGCGGCTCGAAGCCCTCGACGACATGGGCCGGCGCTCAGGTGTGGAGGAGCTTCACACCTTCATCCAGGCGCTGATTCAATCCGAACAGCTCGGTGTTGGTATCGCCAAGGTCCTCCGTATCCAGTCGGAGGAGATGCGGCGTCGTCGCCGCCAGCGTGCCGAGGAGCAGGCTGCTCAGGCTCCGCTGAAGATGCTCTTCCCGATGATCGGGTGCATCTTCCCGACCCTGTTCATCGTCCTGATGGGACCCGCCGTCATCATCATCATCCACACGTTCCAACACAAATAGAGCGGGCGGTTGCAGTTTGCGACGGTTCGCGGCGTCCTCGCGCGAATGGGAATGGCGCTCGGATACTCGCACGAACCTGCAAACTGCCCGCCCGAAGCTAAAGGTCGCTCCGCTCCTTCTGCTAAGCCGGCGCGCTCGCCGGAAGCTAAAGCTCGCTCCGCTCGTTCTTCTGAGCCGGGCCGCGTATAATACAGGGGAAGAGTTTTGCGGCTGACAAAAGACGACGGGACAGTAATTGCGCAGCCGGTCGAGGTGGCGAGCAGCTTTGTGGCTCGCGGCATGGGACTCATGGGGCGGAGGTCACTGCCGCAGGATGGCGGACTCCTGATCCATCACTGCAATGGGATCCACATGATGTTCATGCGCTTCCCGATAGACGCGGTCTTCCTGGACAAGAAGGGGAGGGTCCTCAAGATCTACGAGCGGCTGCGCCCCTGGATCGGGCTGGTCCCTCTGGTCTGGAAGGCGGACCAGGTGGCCGAGCTCCCCGCCGGCACGGCGCGGCGGGTGGGGATCAAGCCGGGCGACCGGCTGGTTCTCGCCGCCTGAGTCCCACTGCACTCCTCGACCTGATCTTTCCGCCACGCTGTGCGGGCTGCCGCCGGGTCGGTCTGCGCTGGTGCGGCTCCTGCGCGGCCAGCCTGCGGGCGGCGCCGCCCACGACGGTCGATGGCATCCCTCTCCTGGCAGCCGCCCGGCTGGAGGGTCCCTGGCAGCGCGCGATCCACACTTTCAAATACCGAGGCCGCCCGCAGCTCGCCGAGACGCTGGCCGGGCCGCTGGTGGCCACGATCGAGGATCGGCTGCCCGGGCTCACCGGGCTTACGTACGTCCCGCTACATCCCATCCGACTCAAGGAGCGAGGCTTCAACCAGGCTGAGCGGTTGGCCCGCATCCTGGCTCGGCGCCTCGCCCTGCCGCTGGTGGATGGCCTCCGGCGGGTCAGGCCGACCGGCCAGCAGGTGGGGTTGACGGAAGCGGAGCGCCGGCAGAACGTGGCCGGGGCGTTCGCCTGGATCGGTCCACGGCCCCCAGCCGGCCTGGGGCTGGTCGACGACGTCTGTACCACGGGAGCCACCCTGACGGCGGCCGCCAGGGCCATCCTGGAGGCGGGCGGTAGGGTCGAAGCCATGCTCGTGCTCGGGGTGGCCAGCCCGCAAACTTTGCCTGCACCGGCCGTTACATTCCCGGAATAGTTCGCCTGTTCCGAATTTCCGTTTTGGGGGATTGCCTTCATGGTCAACGCGTCGGAGGTCACGCAGGACGAGCTCGCGCGATATTACGAGGCCCTGGGTCCGATCCGGGACCTGGTGCTCGACGACAGCCTGACCGAGGTCATGGTCAACGGCCATGACAACATCTACGTCGAGCGCAGCGGCAAGATCCTCCTGACCGACCGCAAGTTCGATGACGAGAACCATCTCCTTCGTGTCATCGACTTCATCGTCTCAGCGGTCGGCCGCCGGATCGACTTTCGTACTCCGATGGTCGATGCCCGGCTTCTGGACGGCTCCCGGGTGAACGCGGTCATCTCCCCGATCGCGCTCGATGGTCCGATGCTGACCATCCGAAAGTTCTCACGCGACCCGTTCCAGGCGGAAGACCTGGTCAACTTCGGCACCATCACCCACGAGGCGGTCGGCTTCCTCAAGGCCTGCGTCATGGCCCGGGCGAACCTCCTGATCTCAGGCGGCACCGGCACCGGGAAAACCACCCTGCTGAACGTCTGCTCCTCATTCATTCCTCCCGACGAGCGCATCGTCACGATCGAGGACGCCGCCGAGCTGCAGCTCCACCAGGAGCATGTCTGCCGGATGGAGTCGCGCCCGCCGGACCTCAACGGCGAGAACAAGGTCGGGATCCGCGACCTGGTGATCAACGCTCTCCGCATGCGGCCGGATCGGATCGTCGTCGGCGAGTGCCGCGCCGGAGAGGCGCTGGACATGCTCCAGGCGATGAACACCGGGCATGACGGCTCGATCACGACCCTGCACGCCAACACCACCCGGGATGCCCTCTCGCGTCTGGAGACGATGGTTCTGATGGCCGGCATCGACCTGCCTACCAAGGCCATCCGCCAGCAGACTGCCTCCGCCATCGACCTGATCGTCCAGCTTTCGCGCCTGCGGGACGGAGCCCGCAAGGTCACGAGTATCACGGAGATCACCGGCATGGAAGGGGACACCATCACCATGCAGGAAGTCTTCCTGTACGAGTCGCACGGGGTGGACAAGGCCGGTGTCATGACGGGCACCTTCCGGCCGACCGGGATCCGGCCGCACATCATGGACAAGCTCTTCGCGGCAGGGGTGCCGATCCCGCCGGAGCTGGCCCGCGTCTTCCCGGACCGCCGAAACCAAGAGCGTCACGCCGCCTAGCGACGTCTCGCAAAGAAACGTAACGGGCGGTTGCGCCTCCGTTCTGCCTCGCCGCGGCCCTCGCGCTAAATTCCGCCGCGCTCGGTGGCCTGACTCGGCCGAATCCGGCGCCCGCCCGACGCTAAAGGCCGCGCCTGCGGCGCGGCTGCTCGCTCCGCTCGCTCCCTTCTCCCGCGTCTATACTCGAACCACCAGATCTCGCACTGGAGGCAGCCATGCAGATCTTCATTCAGGCCAAGAAGCCCGTGGCCGACCCCCGGATCAAGGCCTACGCGCAGGCCAAGCTGGAGAAGCTCACCCGCCACTTCGACCACATCCTGGACGCGCGCATGGAGCTCGGCACGGAGAAGAACAAGAGCCTGGAGAACATGAAGGTCGCCGAGCTTACCGTCCACGTCACCGGTCGCAGTGGCACCATCCTGAAGGCGGTCCAGTCCGCCCAGCACATGAATGAGGCGGTCGACCTGGTGATCGACAAGATGGACCGACAGATCCGCCAGCACAAGGAAAAGCTCAAGGAGCACCGACCGGCCAAACAGGCAGCCGTGCCCATCGGTCCGGCCCCGGTCAGCCGGGCCAACGGGGTGGTCAAGATCAAGCGGTTCAAGCTCAAACCGATCGCGGAGGACCAGGCGCGCGAGCAAATGGAGGAGCTGGGCCACAGCTTCTTCCTGTTCCTGAACGACGACAGCCAGGAGATCAACCTCCTCTACCGTCGCAGCGACGGCTCCCTGGGCCTGGTGGAAGCCGACCTGAGCTGACCCGCCCGGCTTAGGGCGCCTGAACTCGGGGTATGCTAACCATCTGCAGATTGCAGTTTCTTAGCCCATGAGCGTCCTTACAAAAGTACTCGGCGATCCCAACGCGCGCGAGGTCAAGCGGCACCTCGAACGGATCGCCGACATCAACGGACTCGAGCCGCTGCTGCAAAAGCTCAGCGACGACGAGCTCAAGGCCAAGACCCCGGAGCTTCGCGAGCGCCTCTCGAACGGAGAGCCACTCGACGAGCTCCTGGTAGAGGCCTTTGCGGTCGCGCGCGAAGCCGCCCGCCGCACCATCGGACTGAGGCCGTTCGACGTGCAGCTGGTCGGCGGCATCGTCCTCCACCAGGGAAAGATCGCCGAGATGAAGACCGGCGAGGGAAAAACGCTGGTGGCTGTGCTACCGCTTTACCTCAATGCCCTCGAGTCCAAGGGGGCCCACCTGGTGACCGTCAACGATTACCTGGCCCGGCGCGATGCCGGGTGGAACGGACCCATCTACCACCAGCTGGGAATGACCGTAGCCATCATCGGCCACGAGATGTCCCTGCTCTATGACCCGGACTACCTGGACGAAACCCATCCGGATCCGCGGCTGCAACACCTGCGCCCGATAACCCGGCCCGAGGCCTACCAGGCAGACATCACCTACGGCACCAACAGCGAGTTCGGGTTCGACTACCTGCGCGACAACATGGCCGTCGACCTCACCCAGTGCGTCCAGCGGACCCTCAACTTCGCCATCGTCGACGAGGTCGACAGCATCCTGATCGACGAGGCCCGGACGCCCTTGATCATCTCCGGGCAGGCCTCGGAGTCTACCGAGAAGTATTACCAGTACGCCCGGCTCATTCCCCGGCTTGATGCCGACGACTACACGGTCGACGAGAAGACCAAGTCTGCCTCGCTGACCGAGGAGGGCATCGGCAAGATCGAGCGCTGGACCGGGATCAAGAACGTCTACGAGCTCGAGCATGTCGACGAGGCGCACCAGATCAACCAGGCGCTCAAGGCCTACACCCTCTACAAGCGGGACCGCGATTACCTGGTCAAGGACGGCGAGGTGATCATCGTCGACGAGTTCACCGGACGCCAGCAGCCCGGTCGGCGCTGGGCGGATGGTCTCCACCAGGCGGTCGAGGCGAAGGAGGGCGTCAAGGTCCAGCAGGAGACGCAGACGATGGCCACCATCACCTACCAGAACTATTTCCGCCTCTACAAGAAGCTGGCGGGCATGACCGGTACCGCGGTTACCGAGGCCGAGGAGTTCCACAAGATCTACGGGCTGGAAGTCTTGGTCATCCCCACTCACAAGCCGATGGTCCGCGAGGACAACGCCGACCTCATCTACAAGACGGAGGAGGCGAAATTCAAGGCGGTCGCCGACGAGATCGCCGAGGTGGCGAAGGAGGGCCGGCCGGTGCTTGTGGGCACCGTATCGGTCGAGAAATCGGAGCGGCTGTCGCGAATGCTGGAGAAGCGCGGCATCCAGCACGAAGTCCTCAACGCCAAGCAGCACGAGCGGGAAGCCCTGATCGTGGCCAATGCCGGCCAGCCGGGAGCCGTCACCATCGCCACCAACATGGCGGGGCGAGGGACAGACATCGTCCTCGGTGAGGGCGTGGCGTCGGCGGGCGGCTTGCATATCGTCGGCACCGAACGCCACGAGAGCCGCCGGATCGACAACCAGCTCCGCGGCCGCTCCGGCCGCCAGGGCGACCCGGGATCGTCGAGGTTCTTCCTGGCGCTCGACGACGACCTGATGCGCATCTTCGGGGGCGAGCGGATCAAGGGCATGATGAACATGCTTCGGGTGGGCGACGACGAGCCGATCGAATCCCGGCTGGTCTCCCGTCAGATCGAGGGGGCTCAGACCAAGGTCGAAGGCCACAACTTCGATGCCCGCCGCTATCTCGTCGAATACGACGACGTCATGAACAAGCAGCGCGAGATCATCTACGGGGAGCGGCGCAAGGTGCTCGAGGGAGCCGATCTTCGCGAGCTGGTGCTGAGCTGGGTGCGCAAGGTGATCAAGGACGCTGTGGACGAGCGGTGCGAGTCACGCCATCCGGACAACTGGGACATCCAGGGCCTGGTCGAGCAGCTGTCCACCGTCTTTCCCCTTCCGCCGGCCGACCAGCTGACGGCGGAAGGCCTGGGCGAGACCAAGGAGGCGCTCACAGAGCATCTCTTCCAGTACGCCGAGGGCGCTTACACGACCAAGGAAAACGAGCTCACCCCGGAGATGATGCGCAAGGTCGAGCAGTGGGTCGTGCTCAGGACCATCGACACCAAGTGGATCAGCTACCTGACCATGATGGAACACTTCAAGGAGGGCATCGGCCTGCGGGCCTTCGGCCAGAAGGACCCGCTGATCGAGTACAAGAACGAGGCCTTCCAGGCATTCCAGGAGCTGCTCAACGACATCCAGTTCGACATCGCGTCGACCATCTTTCGGGTGCAGGTCCGGCAGGAGCCGCCATCTCCGCCGCCACCTGTGGCGGCCCGGATGCGGGCCGACCTGGTGGGCGCCGGCGCGACCGCCGGAAATCCAAACGGCGGCGACGGGGGCAGCCGGGTGCCGGTGGCCGCCGGCAAGCTTGGCCGCAACGACCCCTGCTGGTGCGGCAGCGGGAAGAAGTTCAAGAAGTGCCACGGGCGCTGACTCGCGCGCAGTACGCCTCTCTTGCGCGGGTTACGGCCCGCGCTTTGGGCCGGCGGGCCCGGCTCGGGCCTGCATCGGCCCTCGCCTCCGGTAGCATTTAACGCCGATGTCCAAGAAGAAAGCCACGACCAGCAAGGCGACCAAGCCTGCCGGCAAGAGCCAGCGGGCTAAAGCGGCGGCTGCCGCCAACCCGGTGCGGGTCAAGGACGTTGTGCGCCCGCCCCAGGCTCCGCCGGCTGGCACCGCCGCGGCTGCGGAAACCTCGGCCGCCGGAGTTGCCCCTCCGGCGGGCGCCGGCCCCATGCAGGGGCGCGTGCTTCCGTTCAAAAGGCCGGTCTCCTGGAATTTTGCTGGCGTGGGACGAAATGACATCTGCCCCTGCGGCAGCGGCAAGCGTTTCAAGAACTGCCACGGCCACTGATGCAAGAGATCCTCGATCGAGCCCGGGGCTTGCTGCAGAAGATCCTCGAGCTCCAGGAGCATCTTTGACCTCGCCCGCAAAGCGACCCGGCTAGACCAGCTCCAGAAGGAGCTGGCCGATCCCGGCGTCTGGCAGGACCCAGGGCGCGGCCAGCGGCTCGCCCAGGATGCGAAGGGTTTGCGTGAAGAGGTCACCACCTGGCGCAAGCTGGAATCGCGGGCGAAAGACCTCGCCGGCCTGGCGGAAATGGCGATTGCCGAGAACGACGGCCACCTGGAGAGCGAGCTGTCGGCTGAGTTGAAATCCCTGGAGGCCGACCTGGGCAAACAGGAGGTCGATCTCCTGTTCTCGGGCCCGTACGCCGACCACCCGGCCCTGGTGAGCATCCACGCCGGCGCCGGCGGCACCGATTCGCAGGACTGGACCGAGATGCTGATGCGCATGTACATGCGCTGGGCGGAGCGCGAGGGCTTCGGCGGCGAGCTCCTCGACGAGTCGCCGGGCGAGGGGGCAGGTTACAAAAGCGTGACGGCTCGCTTCACCGGAAAGCGCGCCTTCGGCTGGCTGCGTGCCGAGCGGGGAGTGCATCGGCTGGTTCGCCTCTCACCCTTCGACCAGGCGCACCGCCGCCACACCTCGTTTGCCCTTGTGGAGGTGATTCCTGAGATCGAGGCGGACGAGGCGATCGAGATCCGACCGGACGACCTCAAGGTCGATACCTTCCGCTCGAGCGGAGCCGGCGGCCAGCACGTGAACAAGACATCATCGGCGGTTCGGATGACGCACCTCCCAACCGGGACCATCGTCACCATTCAGAACGAGCGCTCCCAGATCAAGAACCGCGAGATGGCGCTCAAGGTGCTGCGCTCGCGGCTGGCGGCCTTGCAGGAACAGCAGCGAGCTGAGCAGCGGCAGGAGCTCAAGGGCGCCCACCAGTCCAACGAGTGGGGGAGCCAGATCCGCAGCTATGTGATCCACCCCTACACCCTGGTGAAGGACCACCGAACCGGCTTCGAGGTGGGCAACGTCCAGGCCGTGCTCGACGGTGACATCAAGCAACTGATGGAGGCCTTCCTTCGGTGGGACGCCGGGCGCGACGACGAGACCGCCAGGCCACGACGTTCGGCAAAGGCCTAGCCGGACCAGCTGCGCGCAGGCGAACACCTCCAGCCAGGCAGCGCCTGGATCAGGCCGCCAGCCGGGTGACCTCTAAGGCTGCGGCGGCCGGTCTTCGCCGGACTGCCATCCAGAGGAGCCCGAAAAGAAGCACCGTGCCGGTGAGGAGTGACTCGTCCAGCAGCCTTGTGACGATGTCCCCGAGGAAGCCGGTGAGGGGGTGGATGATCAGGGCATAGTGAAACGCGGGGCCCACCGCGAAACAGGCCCAGGTAAGGACCAGTGCCCGCCGCTCCCACCCCGACCGAGGCCGGGATGACATGTCGCGCAGCAAGAGGGCGATGGGAAGGACCAGTAGAACGAGCGGGAAGCTCCAGGTCACGCTGCTGACCAGGGGAAGCGCGCAGACCGCCAGAGCGAACTCCAGGCCGCTGCGGACCTGCCGGCGGGTTGCGACCAGGATCAAGGCAACGACGACCGCGTCGGCGGGCCAGGCGAGCGCCCGGCCGCACCATCCCGCCGAGCCGGCATGATCAACGGTGGACGGGTCGCAGAGGCGGGACGCCAGGCCGGCCAGCGACTGGTTCTCCCGGTAGCCGGTCCCCGCCGAGAGATGCGGCAGCATATCGCGGAAGTAGTAGAGGTTGTGCGCCGGGCTGGTGACCAGGAACCCGAGGCCGATACCGGCCAACCCCGTGAGCAGCATGGCCGCCACCAGTCGCCAGTGACGTCGGAACAAGAAATAGGGGAGGAGAGCAGCCGGAAAGACCTTGATCACGGCGGCCACCCCCGCGACAACCCCGCCGGCGGCGTCTTTCTGCCTGAGCCAGAGGGCCCAGGCGATGGTAAGAAGAAGGAGAAGCACCGAGTTCATCGCGCCTGTTGAGACGCTGGTCGCGATCGGGAAGAAGGTCGTGACCGCGAGCACCACGGCCAGCAGCTCACCGCGCCGGGGCCGGCCGATGGTCCGGTAGACCAGGACCAGGCTGGTCAGAACCGCGGCCTGGATCAGGAGTAGCCAGACGCGCACGGCCAGGTCGTTCGACATCCAGGTCAGCGGCACCAGCAGGACCGCAAACGCGGGCGGGTAGAGATACCCGCTGCTCAGCGACCAGTCCCAGGCCACGTGGTTGCGGATGAAGTCGCCGTACGGGTCGCCGCCGGAGGCGATCTGTCCGGCGGCGTAGAGATAGTCCTGGAAGTCATCGGCGCGCGGCGCCTGGGCGCCCAGGACGGGCACCACAAAGCGCCAGGCATAGAGGGCCAGAAGCACGAGGATCAGTGCGGTGGCGGCAAGGTCGCGCGGGTTGGGCCACCCGGCAGCGGCCAGGAGCCGCGCCCTGACTGGGGTCGAAGCCACGGCCGTATAACCGCAGCTCCGAGGCGTAAGCGGCGGCTGTTACACGGCCGTTACAGGCGACAGCTCGAACAGAGGACCGACTCTGCCGACTTCAATCCCGCGGTGGTTGCGCAGGACGGGGTGGGCAAATCGGCTCAGCTCGGTGAGCTCACGCCCGGTGAGCCATCCGATCTGGTCGAGCGCTGCAATCACAGCGGTGGCGATCCAGGTGCCGTCCCCGCTCTCGAGCTTGACAGCGAGCCCTCGACCCGACCGACGGTCTGCCGTGCAATGGGCGCCGGCGGCGCCGCCTTTGGCCAGCAACCGGCCGCCAGTGACTTCCATCAACCGCGTGTCGAACCGCTCGGATCCTCCGACCAGGAAGGGCTGGGCGATCATGGCTTCGACGATGTTGACCGCCGGGCCCTGCTTGGCCGTGACCAGGACCGCGAAGCTGCGTGCCATCGCTTGAAGGGGAACGGCTGGATTTGGCGCGCTGCACCCGTCGACCCCGAACACGATGTCACCGGGGGCCAGGCCGGTGACCTCCGCGAGGGCGGCCCGGATGGCGCCCTGCACGGGGTGGCCCGGTTCCAGATATCGGTCGAGTGGCGCCTCCAGGGCCCTGGCTGCGGCCAGCATTCCGGCGTGCTTGCCCGAGCAGTTGTTGAAGACCGCCAGTGGCTCTCGCATAGAGCGGCGGGCCTCGGTGGCGGCGGGCTCGTAGAGCGGCCAGTGCGCACCGCACTGGAGGGCATCCTCGGCAACCCCGGCCCGGGCGAGCAGGTCACGGACGACCTCGAGGTGGCGCGGCTCGCCGTTGTGGGACGCCGACATGATCGCAATGTGCTCCGGGCCGAGCCCAAACCGGGCCACCAGCCCGGCCCTCAGTCCGGCCAGCGCCTGGAACGGTTTGGCGCAAGACCGGAAGTAGGTGCGCTGGTCTGGGTTTCCAAGGCTTGCGACCAGCTCACCGTCCGCACTGGCGACGGCGATGTGGCCGAGGTGGGTTGCCTCCCGGACGTGCCCGCGGTCCACACCGACCAGGGAGACCGCACCGGGCGCAGGCACGGAGCTGAGTATAGGCAGGGCATATTTTCACCCAGCGTGAGCCTTCGGCCGTCCTCGCGACAGTCTTGGGCTATACTGCGCACGTTCACGGCCCCCGGGACGGGGCTGGTGCGTCGCGGCATCCGTTGTGGAAATGCACCAAGACAGGCAAGAGCAGAGACCTGAGTGGCTGCGGTAGCAGTGGCGCCCGAGCGCCCGCAAATCAGCCTGCAACAGGTGGGCAAGACCTACCCCAATGGGACGGTAGCGCTCCGTGACGTCTCCCTGGCGGTGCCGAAGCAGGATTTCGTGTTCCTGGTAGGACCGAGCGGGGCCGGGAAGTCGACCCTGGTCCGGCTACTGATCCGCGAAGAGAAGGCGAGCGAGGGCAGCATCCAGGTCGACGGCCAGGAGCTCAACCGCCTGCGGCGACGCCACCTGCCCTACCTTCGGCGCAAGATCGGTATGGTCTTCCAGGACTTCAAGCTCCTTCCCAACCTGAGCGTCTTTGAGAACGTAGGCTTCGCGCTGCGCGTGACCGAGGGAGCGCTCCGCCACCTCAAGCCGAAGGTTGAGGAGGTGCTGAGCATCGTCGGCCTCGAGGGCAAAGAGAATAAATATCCCGACGAGCTCTCGGGTGGCGAGCAACAGCGGGTGGCGATCGCGCGCGCGCTCGTGCACGATCCGAAGATCTTTCTGGCGGACGAACCGACCGGGAACCTGGACCCGGCCACGTCCTGGGAAATTATCCAACTGCTCCTGCAGATCAACGCCCGGGGCACCACCGTGCTGATGGCGACGCACAACCGGGAGATTGTCGATGTGATGCGCCGCCGCGTGGTGGCAATCGACGGCGGCCAGATTGTCAGGGACGAGGATGCGGGAGGGTACCATGCACCGAATTTGGAACCGCATTGATTTCGCCTTCGGCAGCGCCTGGCAGAACTTCTGGCGGAACGCGGCCGTCAGCATCGCCAGCGTGCTCATCGTGTGGATGGTGCTGCTCAGCCTGGGCAGTCTGCTGATGGTGCTCAACTCCTTGCAGCACATCCTGACCCTGGAAAAGGGTCGGGCCAGTGCCATCTCCATATTTCTGGCGGACAATACGCCGCTGTCGAGTGCGATGGACTTCAAGTTGCAGCTCATGCGCGACTCAAGAGTGAGTGCGGTTAGCTACGTCACCAAAGAGCAGGCCCTGGTCCGCTTCCAGGAAATGCCCACTCTCTCCCCGGATTTGATCGCCGCTCTGGGAAGCAATCCGCTACCGGCCAGCCTGGACGTCACGGTGAAAGACATTCGCTCTCTGGCCGATATAGACAAGATGGTGCGGACGTCGCCGTTGGTCGACAAATCGCCGGCTACCAACTACTCACCCGACGTGATCGACAAGATCATCGTGCTTGCCCGGGTGGCCGGGATCGCGGGTGTGGTGCTGATCGTCGGGCTGGCCGCCCTCTCGCTGTTCATCATCATGCTCACGATTCGGACCGCGATCTATATGCGGCGCAAGGAGATCGAGGTCATGAAGCTGGTGGGCGCCACCGACTGGTTCGTCCGATGGCCCTTCATCGTGGAAGGCCTGATGGTGGGTGTGCTCGGCGCTGTGGTGGCCGTCATCATCGTCGGCCTCGGCTACCGCCCGGCGGAGCAGTACCTCCAGCCGCGGCTGGTGTTCATTCCACTTTTCTATGACCCCGAGTTCTTGAAAGTCGTGCTCGCCGGCATGCTCGCGTTCGGACTGCTGCTGGGAACGGTTGGGAGCTATCTCGGTGTCCGGCGGTTCCTGCGTCAGTGAGAGCTCGTTTCCGCCGTCTGGGGGGACTCACTGTCGCCGTCTGCCTGGTGACCGCATTGCTGACGGGGGCCGTGTCCGACACGGTTCTCGACAAGCAGCGGCAGCTGCGTGGGCTCAACGGCCGGATCTCGGTCGCAAAGAGCCAGCTCCGGCAGCTGGTCGACCGGGAGAACCAGCTCAAACAACAGATCGCCTCGTTCGATAACCAGCTGGTGACTATCGCCGAGCAGATCCAGCAGGAGACCGCGAAGCTCGAGCTGATTGCGATCCAGATCGAGATCACGACCCGCGACCTGGCGGTCAAACGGGCGCAGCTGAAGCAGCACCTCGACGATTACGGCCAGCGGATGCGGCAGATGTACAAGAGCGGGCAGGTCGACGGGTTGGAGCTGGTTCTCTCCGCGGCCAACTTCTCAGACCTGCTGAACCGCGTCTTTTTCTTCAGCGACATCATTCGCGACGACCGGCGCCAGGCCGACAACCTGCGGCTGGAGCAGATCAGGGTCGAGGGCGTGAAAACCGAGCTCGACGCCAAGCGTGCGGAGCAGGCCCAGGTGGTGGTCACCATCCAGCAGCAACAGGCTGCCCTGCGGAGCGCCCGCAGTCAACGCCTGGCCGCCCAGGCGCAGGTCCAGGCGATCGAAGCCCAGCTCAAACAGCAGCTCGACGCCATGCAGGCACAGCGCGCCGCGCTCCAGGCCCAGCTGGCCCGGCTTCGGGCCGAGAGCCTGCGGGCCCGGTCTTCCGGTCGCTGGAAATGGCCGATGGACGGTGTGATCACGCAAGGATTCGGATGCACCACTCTCTACTTCGAGCCCTACGACCCGAGCTGCCCCAGCCGCCATTTCCATAGCGGTGTCGATATCGCGACCGACTGGGGTGCTGCCGTCCACGCCGCGGACGGCGGAATCGTGCACAACTTCACCATGGTCTGCTCCTGGGACGGGAGTGCCCTGTGCGGCTACGGCCGCTACGTGATCATCGTTCATGCCAGCGGCTTCACCAGCCTCTACGGTCACCTGTCGGGGTGGGCGATCGCGGACGGGACCCAGGTGAACCAGGACACCGTGATCGGATACGAGGGCAGCACCGGAGCCTCCACCGGTCCTCACCTCCACTTCGAGATCGACCTCAACGGATTCCCGGTCGACCCGTTTGCCTACCTGCCTTAGCAGCTGGCGAGACGATAATCGGAGCCATGTCACGAACCCGCGGTATAGCCACTCTCGTTGTCGTTGCCGTCGGCGCCTTTTATCTCGGCGGCGTGACTGAGTTCCATTACGGCGGCTTCGCGCCGGACTGGGTGAAGACGCTGCTCATCTACCGGCCTCCTGCTCACGGCATCGACTACGCCGCTCTCGAGGAAGTCTTCGCCACCATCAACGAGCACTACGTCGCGCCGAACCCGGACGGACAGAAGCTAACCCAGGGAGCAGCCTCGGGTATGGTATCTGCGCTGGGTGATTCATTCTCCAGGTTCGAGACGAACGCCGAATACCAGGCCAGCAACGACTTTCTCCAGGGCCAGTTCGCCGGCATCGGAGCTTCGATTGCCGTCAACGGCGACAAGCTCGTGATCGCAAGCATCCTCCCAAACACGCCGGCGCTCAAAGCCGGGGTGAAAGTTGGAGACGTGATCACCGACGTCGATGGCAAGAGCACCACGGGCTGGACGGCAGATCAGGTGGTGACGGCGATCCGGGGCAAGGTCGGCACCGAGGTGAAAATCGGCGTCGACCGCACCGGTCAGCACCTAACCTTCACGGTGAAGCGGGAAACCATCCAGGTCCCGAGCGTGGCCACCCACATCTTCGACAACCGGGTGCTGTATGTGCGCATATTCGAGTTTGGGGAGCGGACCTCGAGGGAGTTCGACGATGCCCTGCGCACCAACCTCAAGGGCTCGGTCAGCCTGGTCCTGCTCGACCTGCGCGATAACCCGGGGGGGTTCGTGGACGCGGCCGACGACGTGATCAGCGAGTTCGTCGCCTCCGGAAAGGCGGCCATCCTGGTCGGCCGGGGCGGGACCCAGGAGGTCAAAAACGTGAGCGGCTCGGGGCGGGCTCTGACCAACAAGCTGGTGGTCCTGGTCAACGAGAACAGTGCCAGCGCTGCCGAGATCGCAGCCGGGGCGCTCAAGGACCACGGGCGGGGGCCGCTGGTGGGCGTCAAGACCTTCGGCAAGGGGTCGGTGCAGCAGGACTTCCAGGTGCGGGAGGGCGATCTCCACCTCACCATCGCGCACTGGCTCACACCGAATGGCCACTCGATCGACAAGACCGGGATCGTGCCGGACGATCCCGTCCTCCTGGCCCAACCTCAGGACGAGTATGCGGTCAGTACCAGCCCGAACGACTTCAGCCGGGACTCCCAGCTGAAGGCGGCGCTCACCCTCCTGGAGGCCTAGGCCGCCCTTAAGGGTGCGCCGTAGAATCAGGGCATATGCCCGATGAGGCGTTCGACGTAGCCGTCATCGGCGGAGGATCCGCCGGCTACGTCGGAGCGATCCGGGGGGCTCAGCTGGGTCTGCGGGTCGCCGTGATTGAAAAGGAGAAAGTGGGCGGTACCTGCCTGCATCGCGGGTGCATACCCACCAAGTCCTTCCTGCATTCGTCGGAGCTGGCCTACGACATTCGTCAGGCGGCCAGTCTCGGACTGAAGACCGGCGCGGTGGAGATCGATTGGCCGCAGGTGCTCAAGCGAAAGGATGCGGTCGTCAACCAGCTCCATCGGGGCGTCGAGGGTTTGCTGAAGAAGAACAAGGTGACTGTGATCAAGGGCGAGGGCGTGATCGAAGCCGAGGACCGGGTGCTGGTCAAGGACACCGGCCAGACGGTGTCGGCCAGGCACCTGGTGATCGCGAGCGGCTCGCAGCCAAAGTCCCTCCCCGGGCTGACCATGGATGGTGAGGGCGTGATCAACAGCGACCATGCCGTCAAGCTCGAGCGGATGCCGAAGTCAATCGTGATCGTCGGCGCCGGGGCGGTGGGGACGGAGTTTGCCTGCGTCTACAACGGCTACGGCAGCGAGGTGACGCTGGTCGAGTTTCTGCCGACCATCCTGCCCCAGGAAGACCAGGAGGTCGGGCAGCTACTGGCGCGGATTCTCACCAAGCGGGGGATCAAGGTGCTGACCGGAGCCCAGGTGCAGCCGGACAGCCTGAAGCGCGCCAACGGCACGGTCAAGGTAAACGCCAAGGTTGGGGAGGAGACGCAGGCCCTGGAAGGTGAACGGCTTCTGGTCGCGGTCGGACGGGAGGGCATCACCAAGGGTTTCGGCCTGGAGAAGCTCGACATCCAGATCGAGAAGGGCTTCGTCAAGACCGACGAGCACTACCGCACCGGCCATCCGCGCGTCTATGCGGCGGGCGATGTGATCGGAAACTTCCTGCTGGCGCATGTCGCCTACTACGAGGGCGAGCACATCATGGAGCACATCGCCGGCAAGAACCCGAAGCCGCTGGACTACAACCGGGTGCCGCGCGCGACCTACAGCTACCCCGAGGTGGCCAGCTTGGGTCTGTCGGAAAAGCAGGCCAAAGACCAGGGGCTCAACGTCAAGGTGGGCAAGTTCCCGCTGGTCGGCAACGCCAGGTCCGTGATCCTGGGCGAGACCGACGGGTTCGTCAAGATCATCAGCGACTCCGACTCCGGCGACCTGCTCGGTGTCTTCATCGTGGGCCCGGACGCCACCGACCTGATCAGTGAGGCCGCCCTGGCCAAGCTCCTGGAATCGACTCCCTGGGAGATCGGGGCCAGCATCCATCCCCACCCGACCGTCTCCGAATCGGTCAAGGAGGCTGCGCTGGCGGTCGACGGGTTGGCGATCCACATATAAGAAGGATGAGATAAGCCGATGGCAACCAGGACACAAGAGGTAACCGCCCGGGGCGGCCAGAGCCGGCACCGCGCGCTGGGGCTGACCGACCAGGCCGCCCTGCGCATGTACGAGGTGATGCGGCTGGCCCGCGCCATTGACGAGCGGATGTGGCTGATCAACCGGGCCGGCCGCGCGCCGTTCGTTATCTCCTGCCAGGGACAGGAGGGAGCCCAGGTCGGGACGGCGGCCGCCCTCAAGCCCGGCCACGACTGGGTCGCCCCCTACTACCGGGACGCCGGCGTCATCCTCTATTTCGGGATGACCGCCCGCGATCAGATGCTCTCCTTCATGGCCAAACGCGAAGACCCCAACAGCGCCGGCCGCCAGATGCCGGGCCACTACGGAAAGCGACAGCTCAAGATCCTGACCGGGGGCAGCCCGGTCGCCACCCAGCTGCTGCACGCCGCCGGGATCGCCCTGGCGTCAAAGATGCGCAAGGAAGATGCCGTCACCGCTGCCTATTTCGGCGAGGGTGGCGCCAGCCAGGGGGATTGCCACGAAGCCATGAATTTCGCGGGCATCCACAAGCTGGCGGTGCTCTTCATCTGCGAGAACAATGGCTACGCGATCTCGGTGCCGCAGTCCCGCCAGATGGCCATCCAGAACGTTGCCGACCGGGCGGCCGGCTATGGCTTCCCGGGGGTGGTGGTGGACGGCAACGACGTGCTCGCCTGCTACGAGGTGGCCAGGCACGCCGTGGATCGCGCCCGCCGGGGCGAGGGCCCGACCCTGATCGAAGCCAAAACCTACCGTTTCACCCCCCATTCGAGCGACGACGATGACAGGCGTTACCGCGAGGCCGAGGAGGTGGCCCTCTGGCGCCAGAAGGACCCGATCCAGCGCTACGCCGCCTACCTCAGGGAAGCGGGCGTCCTCACCGACGAAGTCGAGCGCGAGGTCACCGAGCGCGTGACCAAAGAGGTCGACGAGGCCACCGACTACGCGGAGCAGGCGCCCGATCCCTCGCCGGACGACCTGCTCAAATACGTCTACAAGGGCGAGGTCGGCTGATGGCCAGGCAAACCGTGATCGAGGCGATCCGCCAGGCGATGGACGAGGAGATGGAGCGTGATCCGTCGGTCTTCGTCATCGGTGAGGACGTGGGCCGGCGGGGTGGCGTCTTCCTGGCGACCGATGGGCTGCACAAGAAGTACGGGGAGATGCGCGTGATCGATTCCCCGCTGGCCGAGTCCTGCATCGTCGGGGTGGCAATCGGCGCCGCCGTGAATGGGATGCGGCCGATCGCGGAGATTCAGTTCGCCGACTTCATCGCCCCGGCCATGAACCAGATCATCGAAGAAGCGGCGCGGTTCTGCTACCGCACCGCAGGAGACTTCAACCTGCCGATGGTGATCCGGGCGCCCTGGGGAGGGGGCGTGCACGGCGCCCTCTACCACTCGCAAAGCATCGAGGCCACCTTTTCCCACATTCCCGGATTGAAGGTGGTGGCTCCCGGGACGCCGGCGGACGCCAGGGGGCTGCTCAAGTCGGCGGTGCGCGACCCCGACCCGGTGCTCTACCTGGAGCACAAGCGGACCTACCGCCTGATCCGCGGCGAGGTCCCGGACGGTGACGGGCTGGTCCCGATCGGGAAGGCCGACGTCAAGCGCGAGGGCAAGGATCTCAGCCTGATCGCCTACGGACTGATGCTGCAGTACTGCCTCGAGGCGGCCGAGAAGCTGGCCCAGGACGGCGTCTCGGCCGAGGTCCTCGACCTGCGCACCATCAAGCCCATGGACGAGGCGGCCGTGATCGCCACCGCCAAAAAGACAGGCAAGGTGCTGGTGGTCCACGAGGACAACCGGTTCGCCGGGATCGCCGGTGAGGTGATCGCGGTGATCATGGAACACGCCTTCGACTCCCTCGACGCACCGGTGATGCGGCTGACGGCGCCGGACGTGCCGGCCATGCCCTTCAACCATGTGCTCGAGGAAGCCTTCATGCCCAACGTGGACAAGATCCTGGCGAAGGCGCGCGAGCTCGCGGCCTACTGAAGGGGCGTCCATGGCTTCCATCAAGATGCCCCAGCTGGGCGAGTCGATCACCGAGGGGACTATCTCGAAGTGGCTCAAGAAGCCCGGCGACCCGGTGAAGAAGTACGAGAGCCTGGTGGAGGTGATCACCGACAAGGTGAACGCCGAAGTGCCCTCGCCGCTGAACGGCGTGTTGAAAGAGATCACGGTGCAGGAAGGAGCGACTGTGTCGGTCGGGACGGAGATCGCGATCATCGAGGAGGTCGGAGCTGGGAGAGAGGCAACGCCGGCTACGGCGAGCGGA
>VBDY01000095.1 GCA_005882775.1 Chloroflexota bacterium
CAACGAGTTCGGCGGTCACGCCGTGAAGCCCGAATAACCCTAATGGCCCGCTGAGCGTCGGTGGCAGAGGTAAAGTCCGCGCCCGCGACTCTCGAGCACAATCCGCTGCGCCAATTTCTTTCGCTTCCTCGGACGCCCGAGCCGAGCGTGATGGTGATATTCGGAGCCTCCGGGGACCTGACCGCCCGCAAACTGATGCCGGCGCTCTACAATCTGGCGCTCAATCGGTACCTGCCGGCCGGGTTTTCGGTGATCGGCGTAGCGCTAACGCCCTGGACCGAGCAGGAATTCAAAACGCATATGAGCGAGGCGGCGACGAAATACTCCCGCACCCAGCCGGTCGACCGGTCGGTCTGGCAGAGCTTCGCCGAAGGTCTCCACTATGTCGCGATGACTTTCGATGACATGGACGGATACGGCAAGCTGGCGGCCACGCTCGATCGGCTGGATCGCGAGCGCGGTACCGGGGGCAACCGTGTCTTCTATTTCGCCACCCTGCCTCAGTTCTTCGCGGTGATCGTCGACAGGCTGGGGGCCTCCGGCGTGGCTCGGGCGGGAGAGGGCTGGAAACGGATCATTGTTGAGAAGCCCTTCGGTCATGACCTCAAGAGCGCCCAGGAGCTCAACCGAGCGATCCACGCGGTCTTCACCGAGCGCCAGGTCTACCGGATCGACCACTACCTGGGCAAGGAGACGGTCCAGAACGTGATGGTCTTCCGGTTCGCAAATGGCATCTTCGAGCCGATCTGGAACCGGCGGTATGTAGACCACATGCAAATCACAGTGGCGGAAGACCTGGGGATCGAGCGCCGGGGAGCTTACTACGAAAAGGCCGGCGCTCTGCGCGATATCTTTCAGAACCACCTGCTTCAACTGCTGAGCATCGTGGCCATGGAGCCTCCTGCCAACTTCGACGCCGAGGTCGTCCGGGATGAAAAGGTTAAGGTGCTCCGCTCGATCCATCCGATCAACGTCGAAACCGACGCGGTGCGCGGTCAGTATGGACCGGGGTGGGTGGCAGGCGAGCAGGTCGTCGGCTACCGGCAGGAGGACCAGGTGGCGCCTGACTCGAAGACCGAGACGTATGTGGCGACCCGCCTGTTCATCGACAACTGGCGTTGGGCCGAAACGCCCTTTTACCTTCGGACCGGCAAGCGCCTACCGAATCGTGCCTCCGAGATCGCGATCCAGTTCAAGAAGGCGCCCCACCTTCCCTTCGCCAAGACCGCCGTCCAGGATACGAGCCCGAACCTGCTGGTGATGCGGATCCAACCGCACGAGGGCGCCTCCCTCAAGATCGCGGCCAAGATACCCGGGCCGGTGATGCGGCTGCGGACGGTCAACATGGACTTCTTTTACGGTTCGTCCTTCCTGATCGAGTCCCCGGACGCGTACGAGCGGCTGGTCCTTGATTGCATGTTGGGCGACCCGACCCTGTTCGCTCGCGAAGACGAGGTCGAGCGTGCCTGGACCCTGGTGGATGGGGTCGAGGCTGGATGGGCTGCCCAGCCGCCGCCAGCCTTACCGAACTACGCCGCGGGGACGTGGGGTCCGGAAGCAGCGGATGCGCTGATGGAACGTGACGGAAGGCGCTGGCGCCGGCCATGAGCGGGGAGCACGGGCAGGTCAGCACCAGGCCGGTGGTCGATGTGCACGCTATCGAGGAAGAGCTGGCCGAGGTCAGGTGGAAGCTGCGGCCGGACGGGGAAATGGACGAGGCCGCCCAGCATGCGGCCGCCGAGGCGCGGGCGAACGTTCTCAACCTGATCGTGGTGGTCGAAGACGAGTCCGGTATGGAGCACGTCCATCGAGTGCTGGATGGATTGTCCACCCACCACCCATCGCGGACACTGATTCTGCTGGCACAGGAAGAGCGTCAGGCGGTCAAGCTCGAAGCCAGCGTCTCCGCTCAGACCCGGACGGACAGCGGGCACCGCGTCACCACGGAGCAGGTACTGCTGCACGCTCACGGCCAGGTGGCAGCTCACCTGGCGAGCCTGGTGTCGCCCTTGCTAGTACCGGATCTGCCGGTCATGCTCTGGTGGCCGGGGCGGCCGGACTTCGAAAGCCAACTCTTCAACGAGCTCGCGGACCTCTGCGACCGTTTGGTTGTTGATACCGATGATCGGGGCGTGGAGCCGGGTCGGGACTTTCCCCTTTTGCTCAACGTCGCTCGCCGGCGCAAAGCCCGGGTTGCCATCGGCGACTTCAACTGGGCGCGGCTCATGCCCTGGCGCCACCTGATGGCGCAGTTCTTCGATCCCCCGTCCGTCCGATCCCGCCTGATCTCCGCGCACGGGGTCACTGTCTGGTACGGGGGCGAGGGTTCGAATGCGCAGGCGCTGCTGCTGGCCGGGTGGGTCCAGAGTCGCCTGGCGGCGATCGGCGTGCCGATCCCGCGCGAGCTAAGGTACGATCCCGGTTTGCCCCATGGCGTATCCCGCTTCATGCTCTATACCGGTGGCGAAGACGGCGTATCCCGGTTTTCGATAGCCAGGGCGCCTGGAGGTCGCCTGACCACCCAGATGCGGATCGGTGATCAGGAACAGTTGGGCCGGACCGTGGCTGTGGCGCCCCGCTCGGCCGATGACCTGCTTGCCATCGAGCTGACCATCCCCGGACACGACGTCCTGTACGAGCAGGCGCTCGAAGCCGCGGTAGGTTAGACAGAAACGGCGCAGCGCCCCACGATCGTCGTCGAGGATCCGAGTGAACTCGCGAGAGCCGCAGCCCAGGCGACCGCCGAGATCATCGACGCAGCGATCGGTGAACGTGGAACCTGTTATTGGGCCCTGGCGGGAGGGGAGACCCCGCGCGGGTGTTACGAGGAACTTGGCCGCGAACCATATCGCAGCCGCGTCCCCTGGGAACGGGTTCGGTTTTTCTGGTCGGACGAGCGGCTGGTCCCACTCGACGACCCGGCAAGCAACTACGGAATGGCGGATGCCGCGCTGCTCTCCGTAATTCAGCCGCCAAAGGGCAACGTTTTTCCGCTTCAGGACCCCGGAGCGTACACCGAGGTTCTTTCGCGGCTACCCCGCAACGGTGGCATCTTCCCACGTTTTGACCTGATTCACCTGGGGCTGGGGGAGGATGGCCATACGGCATCGCTGTTTCCTGGCGACCAGGCGCTCGACGAACAGCAGGCGCTCGTGCTGCGGGTGCGGGCGTCGAAGTCACCCCCTGACCGGCTGACCATGACCCTGCCCGTCCTGAACACCGCTCGAGAGGTAACCTTCCTCGTCCAGGGGGCGGGAAAGCGCGAGGCGCTGGCCCGAGTCCTGAATGGAGATGCCTCGCTCCCGGCGGGGCTGGTCCGCCCTTCGGCCGGCCAGGTACGGTTCCTGGTCGATCGCGCGGCAATGCCTCCGAGCTAGAGATCCGCGAAGGCCGGTGCTCCCGTTTTCTGGCTGCCGGGGTGTTGGGATTCGTTACTTGACACCTTGCGCGCTGCGTGACATCTTGGTAACGCAGAGACTAAGAATCTGGGCTGACAAGGCAGGGAAAGCATTGGATGGCAACGGCGTCGCTCCGCAGACGCGCCGCCGGCTGGCGCCGCCGCGAACGTCGCGGCAGGCAGAGGCTTTTCCGGGCTAGCCTCCACCAGGTCCTGGCCCTCGGGGGCTGGGCCCTCTTGCTCATCGGGCTTGCCTGGCTGGTGGCCGCCGGCATCTACGGGCTGTTGAACGTATGAGACGGTGCCACGGTCGCCGGCACCGGTACCGCCACAGCAGATACCACCTGCTTGCCTGGCGCAAGCGCAGCCGAGTGGCGATGCGCCGGGTATTCCTGATCTCTTTCCTGGGGATCTTCACACTGCCGCTGGTAGCGGTGCCTGCCATCGCGGCCCAGGCTGTGGGGGACCTTCCGTCGGTCAGGGGGTTGTCCTCGAATGCGCTGGCTCAGGACATGCTGATCTACGACAGGCACGGCATTCTGCTGGCCGACATCGGCAAGGCGGGGGACCGGCGAATCGTGGTTCCGCTCAGCTACGTCTCCCCCAACGTGATCAACGCCACCATCGCCGTCGAGGACCATAGCTTCTACCAGAACAGCGGGATCGACCTCGGTGGCATCGCCCGCGCGGCAATCGATAACTACCTGCATCACCGGATCAGTCAGGGCGGTAGCACGATCAGCCAGCAGCTGGTGAAGCAGATCTTCATCGGGCCCAACCCGGCACCCACACTGCAACGAAAGATGAAGGAGGCCGTCCTCGCGCTCGAGCTGAACCAGACCTACAGCAAGCCGACCATCCTCGAGATGTACCTGAACACCATCTATTACGGCAGCCAGACGTACGGGATCGAGGCCGCCGCCCGCAGCTACTTTCACAGCAACGCGCACGACCTGACCCTGGCCCAGGCCTCGATGCTGGTCGGCCTGCCGCAGGCGCCCACCGCCTATAACCCCATCATCAATCCGCTTGAGGCGAAGCGCCGTCAGGCCCAGGTGCTGCAGGCGATGGTCGACCAGCACTACATCACCGCCGCGCAAGCCGCGACGGCGTACGCGACCCAGCTGTCGATTTACTCGCCGACGAACAAATTCCTGGCGCCGTACTTTGTCGACTACGTCCTGCGCACCCTGTACAGCCAGTACAAGATCGCGCCGGACGATCGGCACGGCTACCGCATCTACACCTCGCTCGACATGAACCTCCAGAAAATGGCCGAGCAGGTGATCCACGACCAGATCGCCCAGAAGGGCAATTACTACAACTTCCACGACGCCGCCCTGGTCAGCATGGATCCAAAAACCGGCGAGATCCTGGCCATGGTCGGGGGAAATGACTACAACCGCCCGGGTGGGCAGATCAATATGGCGAACTCACCGCGCCAGCCCGGCTCCAGCTTCAAGATCTTCACCTACTCGGCTGCGATCGAGAGCCGGAAGGTGAACATGATCAGTCCGATCCTCGATGAGCCGCTCGTCTTCCCCGTCTGGGGCGGCAATGACGGCTTCCAGCCCTACGCCCCGAAGAACTACGACCTGCGGTTCCACGGGGTCCTGCCACTCAAGATGGCAATGGGCAACTCCATGAACATTCCCGCCATCAAGACCGAGTTGCGCATCGGGATCCCGACCGTCCTGAGCGCTGCTCGCCGGATGGGGGTGCAGAGCCTGACGTTAGACGATGACACCTACGGACTCAGCCTGACGCTGGGAGGATACGGCGTGACGGTCGTCGACATGGCCACAGGGGCCTCGACCCTGGCGGACCAGGGCGTCCGTCACATGCCGGCGCCGGTGCTCGCGATCCGTGACGCCACCGGTCGCGATGTCTTCACCTACGACCCGCAGAAGAACTCCTTCAGGGCAATCAGCCCCGAGGTGGCCTACATCATCGGCTCGATCATGTCGGACGACCGCAACCGCTGCCTGGAGTTCGGTTGCCATGGCGACCTGACCCTGCCAGGACGCCATGTCGCCGCCAAGACCGGCACCACACAGAGCTTCCACGACAACTGGACAGTTGGTTTCACCCCGAGCCTCACGACCGCGGTCTGGGTAGGCAACCCGGACAACGCTCCGTTGAGCCACAACTCAACGGGGATCGTGGGCGCGGCGCCGATCTGGCACAAGTTCATGGTGCAGGCGCTTGCGGGCAAGCCGGACGAGTGGTATGCGAAGCCCGCCGGCGTCCATCAGGTTGGCGGAAACTACTTCCTGCCCGGCACCGAAAACGTGCGGCCGATCCTGGCGGCCCCCTGGCCGGGCTGCCCCTTCAGCCACTACAACCCCTACGACCTCACCTATCAGAGCCTGCTGGTGGGCGGCGTCCCATGCGTGCTGCGCGGCGCCGCCCCTCGAGTCACTCGACCAGCCTCTCACTAAGCCGGACCAGCGCCGATTGTCTCGCCCGCCCCAAGAAGGTGGGTGCCCGGGAAAGGGGACGCAAACCCGAGCACCCAGCGGGGGACGCAAAAGGAACGCGCCCCTGCTAGCTGTGTTCGGAGTCGGGTTACACGACGGTGCTAGCGACGACGCGCGGCGAGCGACTTCACCACGGCGCGAACAGGTCAGTCCTTCGGCTCGTGCCCCATCTCGGCCCCCATCGCATGGTAGCCGCCGTCGACGTGGACGATCTCGCCGGTTGTCGCCGTTGCGTAATCGGAGAGGAGCACACAAGCCATCCGAGCGACCGGCGCGCGGTCCTGGGTGTCCCAGCCGAGCGGCGAGCGGTCCGACCAGGTGTCGCGAAATTTCTCGAAGCCGGGGATGCCCTTGGCCGCCATCGTTTCCAACGGGCCGGCGGCCAGTGCGTTGACCCGGATCTGGTACCGTCCCAGGTCTCGCGCCAGGTAGCGGGTGACCGACTCCAGCGCGGCCTTACAAACACCCATCCAGTCGTAGACCGGCCATGCCTGCGTCGAGTTATCGAAGTCGAGCGTGACGATGCTGCCACCGTGTTCGCGCATCAGCGGCGCCAGCGACTGTGCCATTGCCTTCAGGGAGTACGAGCTGGTGCGGAAGGCAGTTTCCACGCTCTCCCAAGGCGCACTCAGGAAGTTCCCGCCCAGGGCGTCTGCCGGAGCGTAGGCGATCGCATGCACGAAGCCGTCAAGGCGCCCCCAGCGCTCGCGGAGCGTTTCGGCCACAGCATCGATCTGTTCCTGCTGGTTGACGTCCATCTCCAGGATCTCCGGGCTCGGTTTCATGCGCCGGGCACTCTTCTCGGTCAGGCTCATCACCCGCCCAAAGCTGGTCAGCACGATCTCCGCGCCCTCCCGCTGAGCCGCCTCGGCGATGGCGAAGGCAATGCTGCCAGGCGTAAGCACGCCCGTCACCAGGATCTTCTTGCCCTCGAGGATCATCCGCCGATACTAACGCCTACGCGCAGCTCGGCCCGTGCTTCCGGCTAGGCTGCTACGGCCGCCTGGTCCACCCGGAGCCACTGATCGAGCTGGCCCGGGAACCGGACCATATCCACCGGCTTGAACAGGTACCCGACGCAACCCGCCCGCACTGCCAGCCGGCGCTCATCGGGTGTGGCGCTCGCGGTCAGGACGATCACGGGGATGGACCGGGTTAGGGGGTCCTCCCGTAGCAGGCGGGTGGCCTCGATCCCGTCGAGGACCGGCATGTGGACGTCCATCAGGACCACGTCCGGCCTGAGCCGGCGGGCCATTTCGACGGCCTCATTCCCGTCCCGCGCCTCGTAGACGACGTAGTCCTCCATCTGCAGCAGGGTCCGCATCAGCTCTCGTCCAGCCGCATTGTCGTCCGCCACCAGGATTCGGATTGCATGGGTATCCACATATGGAATCTAGGCGGTTCCGGCCGGCATGTCGTCCTGCCGCCGCATCGACCCCGGGCCATGCAAACGCAGTGCTTCGCCGGCGTTATAGGGCTATGTCCGACCGGGTTGCCCTGGCGGGCCTGGTCTCCCGGGTGCGCTGGGTCGGGATCCTGCTCTGCCTGGGACAGGCCTTCGTTGGCAGGCCCGCGCCCCTGTCTTCCGCCGCCATGCTGCTTCTCGCACTGGTAGTGGCCGGCTACAACCTGTCGGCCGCAGCGAGCGCTCGGCTGCCCGCGCGGCTGGTCGAGCCGGTCATAGGCGTGGGGCTGGTGGGCGACTTCGCTGCCGCGACCGCCTGGATCCTCTTGAATCCCGGCGTCAGCGGCCAGGTGGGCCTGCTCGCCTATGTCACGGTCGCGATCGAGGCGGCCGTCGCCTATTACTGGGTCGGCGCACTCGGATTCCTGGCGGCGCTGTCCGGGAGCCTTGCCGCCCGGTACTACTGGCAGGGCACGGCAGCCGCGGCATTGCTCCCGCCAGGCGTCTCGATCTTTCACAGCGGGGTCCTGGCGGCGATCAGCTTGTTCAGCGCTGCCATCGCGAGCGAGGCCCACCGGCTGCATCAGGAGGCCGCGGCAGTCGCGGGCGCCCTGGTGCGCGAAAGGAAGACGCTCCGACGGGAGACAGCCGACCGACGCGATGCCGAAGCTGCTTTTCGCTCGAGTGAAGAACGTATCCACGCGGTGGTCCGAAACGCGCCCGTGCTGCTCTTCGCGTTCGACCTGCTGGGTGTGATCACCCTGGCTGAGGGGATGGGGATGGCGGCATTTGGCCGAAGCCCCGGCGAGTCGGTCGGCTTTTCGGCTTGGGAACTCTATGCGGATCAGCCCAGCGCCCTGCAGGGCATGCGAGAGGCCCTCCACGGAAAGACCATGCATGCCGAACTGCAAGAAGCAGGGCGTGTCCTCTCGGTGACATACGGGCCATTGCGCGAGACCGATGGCAGCGTCACCGGCGCCATCGGCGTGATGGTCGACGTCACCGACCGTCGGGCCGCGGAGGACGCGCTGCGCGAGCAGAGCGAGCTGTACGAGGCCCTGGTCGATGCCCAGAGTAACCTGGGCGACCTGGTGGTGCTGGTGGAAGACGGCAGGGTCGCGTATGCCAATCAAGCCGTGAGCGACATCACGGGCTATGCCCGTGAAGAGCTGATGGCGATGACCTCACTGCTCGAGCTGGTTCCCGCTGAGGAACGCGATGCACTGGCAGGGCGGATAGAGAACCTACGCGGGGCCGGCACGCACCGTTTCGACGCCAGCATCCAGCGAAAGGACGGGGGCCTGCTGGCCCTGGAGGTGGCGCAGATCAGCGTCGAGGTGGGTGGGCACACGCGAGTCTTTACGGTCGCCCGGGATGTGAGCGACCGCCGGCGGATCGAAGAAGAGCGGCGGGCGCTCATCTCGAGATTGGTCACCGTGCAGGAGGAGCAG
>VBDY01000208.1 GCA_005882775.1 Chloroflexota bacterium
AACAACGCGAGCACCTTCTGCGTCCCCGGCATGCTGGCGCTCCTCCTGCTGGCGGTGCGGGCCAACCCGCTGACTCGCTTCTTCGTGGTCGCGTCGCTGGTCGAGATGACTGTCTTCGAGGTCGTGGTCCTGCTCTGGGCCTGGTCTCCCGCGAGCAGCGGACTGCTCAACGCCGAGGTGGCGCAGGCCAACTATCTGCGGTTTCTGGGTCAGGACGCGCTCGTCGCCGGCCTGTTCCTTGTGGCAACCGGTCTCGCTGCCGCCGCGGTCTGCGTGTGGCCCTGGGTCAGGAGGCCAGCCGAGGCTGCGAGCGGCCGGACGCGGTCTGCTGCGGCCTGACTGTCTTCGCCCGCGCCCTGGCCAGCTCCACCAGCGAAACCAGGAAGGCGCCCTCGAGCAGGAGCACCGGAAGGTGCGCGAAGTTGGCGTTGGCCAGGAACAGCGGCACATAGCCCACAACCAGTAGCGCCGTGACCCAGCGCGGAGGGTCGAGGCGCAACACCAGCCAGGCCGCCACAACCAGCGCGCTCAGGTCGTGGACAGTGACGTATGGCGTCACCAGCAGCGAGCCGATCAGCCCGGCCGCGATCGGAAGCTCAACGTCCTTGAAGGGCGCTTTCCAGGAGACATAGAGGGTCGCCGCCACGGCAGCCAGTCCGACCGCGATCGCCGGCACCCCCGGTCCGATGATCCAGGACACACTGTTGAACTTGAAACCGGGATGGTTGTAGTTGACCGCCACGCTGGCGAGCCAGTAGTCGATCCCCTGCCGCCCCACCGCCAGCAGCGAGAGGGCGGCCATCGGGATCACCGCGAGCGCGAACCCCAGGCACACGCGATATCGCCGCGCGGCTAGCAGCGCGACCGGCACCAGGAATGCAGCCTGCGGCTTGATCACGATCAGCGCCAGCACCAGACCGGCGAGCAGCGGTCGGTCGCGACGCATCAGCCAGTAGCAGAGGGCGACCGCCACCAGCACAACCATCGTCACCTGCCCGAGAGCCAGGCCGAGCACGACCGGATAGAGCGCCAGGGCCGCCAGCAGCAGCAGTATTTCCCTCCCCCTCTGGGCAATGTCCCTCCCCCTCTGGGGGAGGGTTAGGGTGGGGGCCGCGCGCCACACCGTCACCCGCCAGATCACGACCAGGCATCCCAGGATGAGCGCGTTCCAGATCACGAGCGCCACCGGATACGGCAGCAGGCTCAGCGGCAGTAGCAACCAGGCGAACACCGGTGGGTTGAGGTACGGGAGCCAGTTTCCCGTCTGGGCCACCAGCTCGGGGAGAAAGCGGGCCGGGTTGTACATCTGCGCCCAGCCCTGCGCCAGCCCTATCCGTGGAGCCAGCCAGAAGACGTAGAAGTCGAGCTGCCGCGGAGTCTGGAAGACCAGGGTGACGTACTGGATCACGTTGTAGGCAAACAGGACCAGGAGGACCGTGACCGGCGCGGCGGTCCGCAGCGACGGAGCACTGCGCGACCCAGCTGCCTTGCGCCAGAGTGCAGCCATCTCTCTCAGGCCGCGAACGGCTGGCGGCGTTCCGTGACCGCCGGCTCGCGTGGTGTGAGCCATGGACAGGGCAGACCGGCGCCGTGCGCCACAAACCGGGTCAGAGCCATCAGCGTCTTGACTCCGTACACGACCGAGGTCCGAAGCCCGATCGAGCTTGCGTCCTTGAAGTAGCGCCCGACGGCGGCGATCTCGTGCACCTGAAAGCCGAAGGCGGCCGCCTGCACCAGCACCTGCGTGTCAAAGACGAAGTCGTCCGAGTTCTCGGCAAACGGCACGGTCTCCAGAAATCGCCGCGAGTAAGCCCGATAGCCGGTGTGGTACTCGGAAAGGTTGAGCCCGAGCACCTGGTTCTCGGCCCAGGTGAGGAGACGGTTGCCCAGCCGTTTCCACGAGGGCATCCCCGCCGCCGCCGGGTCCAGGCCTAGCCAGCGCGACCCCATGATCAGGTCGCCGCACCCGTCCTCGACCGCCCGGCAGAGCGACGGCACCAGGCTCGGGTCATACTGCCCGTCCGGGTGCAGCATCACCACCACGTCCGCGTCCATCAGCAGGGCGTTCGTGTAGCAGGTCTTCTGGTTGCCGCCATACCCCAGGTTCTTCGGATGCTTGATCACGTCCACGCCGAGGTCGCGAGCGAGCTCAGCTGTATGGTCGGCGCTGGCGTCGTCTACCACGAGAATCCGGTCCACCTCGGCCCGAGGGATCTGCGCCAGCACATCGCGCAGCGTCTTTTCAGCCCGATAAGCGGGCAGCACCACCACCCGGCGGGATCGCCCGCGAGTCGGCGCGGGAAAGGTTCGCACCCGGTGGTCCTGCGGCTTGATCAACAGCGCAAGCGAAAGCAGCCAGACGAACTCAAAGGCGACGGTCAGTCCGACACCGGTGACCACGTAGAGGGCGAGGACGAGGTATCCCGCCACCAGCAGCGCCTTCTGCCAGACGGGCGGATTGGTTCGCAACACCAGCCAGGCGGCCAGGGCCAGAGCCGCCAGGTCGAAGCCGTTGATGTACGGGCTCACCAGCAGGGTGCCGATGATGCCCGCGGCGATCGGCAGCTCGGGTCCCTGACGGCGTGCACG
>VBDY01000209.1 GCA_005882775.1 Chloroflexota bacterium
GTGACGACTGAGAGCTGGACCACCCTCTATCCGGGCGGCTACGTCTTCTTCGAGCGCCGGATCATCACCGGCGCCAACGCCCACACGCTCTCGAACGCCGCACCCGCGTCGGTCGATCTGTGCCTGTGCTCGAGCTTGAACGGCATCTTCGACGGCGTCGCCTCGGATACGAGCTATCCAAGCCCGGCCGATGCTCGCGGCGGAAACGGGAACGAGCGATGGTGGGGTCAGTACCAGACCCCAACCGGCGCAGGCCCGAACCTTGGCGTCCTCGAGATGGCGTACCAGGACCATTCGTTCGGCATGACCTACTTCGATATGCGCCTGATCGTCGGAAGCGACTATCTCCGAAGCCACGTCACGCCTCGGACGGAGAACACCGTGACGCTCGCAGCCAACACGACGTACGTCGCCCGATATCGCGGGTGGATAAGCGACTTCGCGAACTCGAACAACGCATACGCGATGACCGCCGATTACAGGCAGCCCAACCTTACGGTGACAACGGGAAGCATCCAAACGAGCGACGCCGAGCTCGGCGCCACAGGCCTGGTGATGGGCTACAACGCCGGCACTGGCCGCTACGTGGTCGCGCCGAGTGCCGCCGGGCAGGTCCAGGCGCAACTCGGCTTCCCAGTCGGAGTCACTGTTCGATACCGGCCCTCGTTCAAGGTGGTCGGTTGGGCCGGCGGGCCGGTGGTCGTCCGCTGGGGAAGCACCACTCTCACGTCGGGTGTCGACTACCGGTCCAGCGTCGATTCGTCTGGCGCCCTACGCGTCAGCCTCGAGTTCGATGTGGTCGCCGGCAACCCGTCCGCGGGACAGCGACAAAACGCCGTGTTGAGCATTTCGAACTCCTGACGCGCCAGGGACTGAAGACGCTGCAGTCCACAGAGGCCCGCGATCGGCGCGTTCAGGCTAACCTAGCCGCCGGCGTCTCCAAAGTGCGAACAGGGAGCCGCCCACCCCCATTGCCAGCACCGACCCGAAAACGGTTAGCAGCAGTGGATTGTTGCCGCCATCACCACTCCCCCGGGGGGAAGTGGTCCCAGCGGCAGTCGGGCTGGACGAGGACGCAGCCGCGGGTGACGCCGAGGGCGTGGGCGTCGGTGCGGAAGTTGCCGGCGGTTGCTGGGCTGGTGGCTGCACGCCACCTGGCGATCCGGGTGTGCCGGCACCGTCGCTGCCTCCACTACTCGAGCTCGGGGGCGCAGCTGCGGAAATGCTCGCGATAGTGCCGCTCCATGCGCCGCCGGCGGCGTCATAAACGGTCAGCACCGCGGCGAAGGTTCCGGATCCATACGAGTGAGTGGCGCTGCTGCCGGCGCCGGACGTACCGTCCCCGAACTGCCACGTATAGGTGTAGGGAGCGAGTCCGCCGCTGCCCGTGGCGACGAAGGCGACCTGCAGCGGCGCCGTGCCCGCGACGGGCGCGACTGTTGTCGTGACGGACAGCGACGGATGCACGGTGAGATAGATCGCGGCGTACGCCGACTTGCCGGCAGCGTCCGTGATGGTCAGTCCAATCGTGTACAACCCCGGGCCGTACGTGTGGCTGAAGCCTGCCTGCGTCGAGGTCGAGCCGTCACCGAGAGTCCACGCGTAAGTGAAGGGCGCTGTTCCTCCTGTCGCATGTCCGGTCAGGGTCGTAAGCAGGGGCGCGTCACCGGTGGTCGGGCTGGCGCTGGCTGTGGCGGCAAGGGGAGCCGGCGTCACCGCGACGGCCGGCGCGCTGATGGTGACCTTGGCTCCATTGGCGTCGGTCACGGTCACGCTGGCCGTGTAGGTCCCGGCGCTGGCGTAGACGTGGCTTGGGTTCTGCGTCGTGCCCAGCGCGCTGCCGTCACCGAAGTTCCAGCTGTAGCTGTAAGGCAAGCGGCCGCCACTGGGCGTCGCGCTCAGGCTCACCGTCAGCGGGGCCTGGCCTGAGGTCGGGCTGGCTCCAGCCGTCGCACTCAGCGCCGGCGACACCGTCACCGTCACCGTGGCCTTGGCGCTGTGCCCGGCCGCGTCGCTCACGCTCACCGTCGCCGTGTAGCTGCCCGCCGTCGCGTAGAGGTGGCTCGGGCCCTGCGCGCTCGACAGCGCGCTGCCGTCCCCAAAGTCCCAGCTGTAGCTGTAGGGCAGGCTGCCCCCGCTCGGCGTCGCGCCCAGGCTGACCGTCACCGGGGCGTCCGCCGCGGTCGGGTTGGCCGATGCGCTCACCGTGGGCAACAAGTGCACCGCGACCAGCACGCTCGCCGTCGCTTTGACCCCGTTGGCGTCGGTCAGCGTCAGAGTCGCCGTGAACTGGGCCGTCGAGCTGTAGGCATGGCTCGGGTTCTGGACGGTCGAAAGCAGGCTCCCGTCACCGAAGTTCCAGCTGTAGCTGTAAGGCAAGCGGCCGCCACTGGGCGTCGCGCTCAGGCTCACCGTCAGCGGGGCCTGGCCTGAGGTCGGGCTGGCTCCAGCCGTCGCACTCAGCGCCGGCGACACCGTCACCGTCACCGTGGCCTTGGCGCTGTGCCCGGCCGCGTCGCTCACGCTCACCGTCGCCGTGTAGCTGCCCGCCGTCGCGTAGAGGTGGCTCGGGCCCTGCGCGCTCGACAGCGCGCTGCCGTCCCCAAAGTCCCAGCTGTAGCTGTAGGGCAGGCTGCCCCCGCTCGGCGTCGCGCCCAGGCTGACCGTCACCGGGGCGTCCGCCGCGGTCGGGTTGGCCGATGCGCTCACCGTAGGCAACAAGTGCACCGCGACCAGCACGCTCGCCGTCGCTTTGACCCCGTTGGCGTCGGTCAGCGTCAGAGTCGCCGTGAACTGGGCCGTCGAGCTGTAGGCATGGCTCGGGTTCTGGACGGTCGAAAGCAGGCTCCCGTCACCGAAGTTCCAGCTGTAGCCGTAGGGCGCCAGGCCCCCGGTCGGGGTGGAGGTGAAGCTCACACTGTCGCCCACATCGACCACCTGCGGGCTCGCCCCCGCGCTCACCACGAGCGCCGGCGAGACCACCACCGTGACCTGCGTGGTCGCCTGCTTGGCGGTGGCGTCGGTCACAGTCAGGGTGGCCGTGTAGGTCCCCGCCGCGCTGTAGGTGTGGCTCGGCGCGGCACCGGTGCCCGAACTTCCATCCCCGAACACCCACCCGTAGCTCAACGGAGCCGTGCCTCCGGTGGCTGATGCTTTGAACGCCACCGGCAGCGGTGCGTCTCCCGCAGCCGGTGCAGCGGCGGCGGATGCAACCAGCGGCGCCACCGTCACGGTGATGGCGGGCGAGGTGACCGTGACGCTCGAGCCGTTCGCATCGGTCACCGTCAAGCGAGCGGTAAAGGTGCCGGCGCTGGTATACACGTGGGTCGGGTTCTGGGTCGTCGATGCGGCACTGCCATCGCCGAAGTCCCAGCTGAAGCCGTACGGAGCCTTGCCGCCGATCGGAGTGCCCGCAAGGCTGACAGTGAGCGGGGCCTGCCCGCTGGTCGGGCTGGTGCCGGCAGAGGCGCTCAAAGCGGGTGCCACCGTGATCGCGGCGGACGCCGTCGCAATATGGCCGGCGGCATCGGTGACAGTCACCTGGGAGGTGAATGTGCCCGCGCTGGCGTAAACGTGGGTTGGGTTCTGGCTCGTCGAAGCCGCACTGCCGTCGCCGAAGCTCCAGGTGAAGGTGTACGGCGATATTCCGTTGGATGGCGATGCGGTGAGAGCGACGCTGAGGGATGCATCTCCCGCAGTCGGTGTGGCGCTGGCGCTCACCGTGGGCAGCGCCGTCACCGAAATCACCACGCTTCCCGTCTTGTTGCTCCCGTTCGCGTCGGTCAGCGTCAGGGTTGCACTGTAGGTGCCTGGTGTCGCGTAGGCGTGACTCGGGTTCTGGCTGGTCGAGGCCGCGGTCCCGTCGCCGAAGTTCCAGCTGAACCCGTACGGGGCGAGTCCGCCTCCCGATGTTGCGCTGAAGGTCACATTGTCGCCCTGGTCGACGGTCAGTGGACTGCCGCCGACGGTCAGGGTGAGCGTGGGGGAAACCGTGATCGTGGCCTGGGCGGTTGCCTGCTGCCCACCGGCGTCGCTGACGGTAACCGTTGCCACGTGGGTGCCGACGGCCGTGTACGTGTGGCTTGGAGCGGCGCCGGTTCCGGTGGTCCCGTCGCCGAAGTTCCAGGCATAGCTCACCGGTGCTGTGCCACCGCTGGCGGACGCGCTGAACGTAACTGCCACCGGTGCATCTCCGGTGGTCGGAGTGGCGCCCGC
>VBDY01000138.1 GCA_005882775.1 Chloroflexota bacterium
TCGAGGGTGAGGGCTTCCCGGTGCGGCGCGCCTTTGCCGGCGTCGACCTGCGCCTGCTCGACCCCTTCGTCCACCTGGACCAGATGGGCGAGGTCGAGTACGCGCCTGGCGAGCCAAAAGGCACGGCCTGGCACCCGCACCGTGGTTTCGAGACCGTGACCTACATAATCGACGGCACCTTCCAGCACAGGGATTCAAATGGCGGCGGCGGGTTGATCACCAATGGCGATACCCAGTGGATGACGGCCGGCGCCGGCATCCTCCACATCGAGAAGCCACCGGAGGCGCTCGTGATCAGCGGCGGACTGTTCCACGGCTTCCAGCTGTGGGTGAACCTGCCCTCGAGCATGAAGTGGACCCCGCCTCGATACCAGGACATCCGCGCAGGTAACGTTGCCCTCCTCTCCTCGCATGACGGCGGCGCGCTGGTACGCGTAATCGCCGGCGAAGTCGCGGGTCACGCGGGGCCGGGGACAACCCATACCTCGATGACCATGCTGCACGCAACCCTGAGCCCGGGGGCCGAGCTCACCATTCCCTGGCGTCCGGACTTCAACGCTCTTCTGTACGTGCTCAATGGGAAGGGCGCCGTCGGTCAGAAGCGCCAACCCATCGGGATGGGCCAGCTGGCGGTTTTCGGTCCGGGTGACGTGATCAAGGTGCAAGCCGGCACCGCACAGGAGAGTCGCAGCCCTAACCTGGACGTCCTCATGCTCGGCGGCCAGCCCATTCGCGAGCCGGTCGCGTGGTATGGCCCTTTTGTCATGAACACCCGCGACGAGATCGCCCAGGCGGTCGCGGACTACCAGGCCGGCAGGCTGGGCACGATACCCGCAGAACAGGCCGGCTAGCAAGCAGCGGTCGTTTCTCCCCGCGGACGGTAGAATGTCCGCATCCGTTCCAGCCGACGTCGCAGCTATGGCACATCGATGAAAACTCGGCGCAAGCGCCTGGCGCGCCCGAAGCGCTCGACGTCGCGGCAACGCTTCCGGATGAAGGCGCCGCGGCTCCCAAAGCTCCAGGTCCCCAGCCGCCAGCAGCGCGAGCTTGCCGGGATCGGCTTCTTCGCTCTGGCCGCCCTGATCACGCTGGCCGTGGCCCTGCCGACCGGCGGCTCGGTCACGCACCTCCTGCGCGACGGGGTCACGGGTCTCTTCGGTTGGGGTGTCGTCTTCGTGATCGGCGCCTGTCTGGCCGCCGGCATCGAGCTGCTCGCCCCCTGGATCGAGACCATGACCTGGGGGCGTGGCCTCGGCCTGGCACTCGTCCTCCTGAGCGCGCTTGGCCTCCTTCACCTCTCTGCTCAGCAGAGTGGAGGCGCCGTCGGACGAGCCGAGGCCGAGGAGATACAGGCACTGGTAGGCACCGCGGGCAGCATCCTGGTCCTGACGGCCGTGCTCCTGGGCGGGCTGGTGCTGGCCTTCGACATCTCGCTGCGCGCGATGCTCGACGCGCTCCGGCAGCATTACCTCGCCAGCCGGCCACAAGCGAAGCCAGAACCCAAGCGGGTCCAGCCCGAGACCTGGCATCCGCGAAACCAGGTGATTCGCTCAGAGACCTCCGAGCCGATGCTCGTCCCCATTCAGGGTGTGGCGGCACCCGTCGTGGCTCCTGTCCCGCCGGTCGCGCCGCCGGCCGCGGTTGCGGTCGTGCCGCGGGCTGAAGCCGAAGCTAACGGAGATCTCCCGGCCGAGAAAGCGTCCCGGCGCAAACGCGCGGCCCTCGCGGAGGGGGCGGCGGCGGCCCAGCCGGCAGCAACAACAGGCGCCGAGCCGGCGGACGACGAGATCCAGCACGCCTGGCAGAAGCCAGACCTGACCCTGCTGGATACGGTGACGGTCCGCAAGGAGCGGCTCCACGACGAGATCAAGGCCAACATCAAGCTGATCGAGCAGACGTTGCTGAGCTTCGACGTGGAAGCGACCGTGATCGGGGTCAACTCCGGCCCGTCAGTCACCCAGTACGAGCTGCAGCCCGCCCGCGGGGTCCCGGTGCGCAAGATCACGGCTCTTCAGAATGACCTGGCGCTCGCCCTCGCGGCCGCCATCCGGATCCAGGCCCCGATCCCGGGCAAGTCCGCGATCGGCATCGAGGTCCCCAACAAGGCGACCAGCCTGGTCACGCTGCGCGAGATCATCCAGACGCCCGCCTTCCAGAACGACCACACCCTGCTCTCGCTCGCGATCGGAACCGACGTCTCCGGCAACTCGGTGGTCGGCGACCTGACCCGGATGCCGCACATGCTGATCGCCGGCGCCACAGGATCGGGCAAGAGTGTGTGCATCAACGCGCTCCTCTCCGGCCTCATGTTCCAGGCCAGCCCCGACGAGTTGAAGCTGATCCTGATCGACCCCAAGCGCGTCGAGTTCACCATGTTCCAGGACCTGCCCCACCTGCTGGTTCCTGTCGTCACCGAGTCCGAGCAGGCAACCTCCGCATTGCGCTGGGCGGTGGCCGAGATGGAGAACCGCTACAAGCTGTTCGCGAGCCACACCGTGCGCAACATCGGCGACTTCAACGGCCGGGCTGGCGAGATGGGACTCAACCCGCTTCCCTACATCGTCCTGGTGATCGATGAGCTGGCCGACCTGATGATGGTGGCCGCCGGCGAGATCGAGGAGCTGATCTGCCGGATCGCCCAGCTGGCTCGGGCGGTGGGGATACACCTGATCGTCGCCACCCAGCGTCCCTCCGCGGACATCATCACCGGGTTGATCAAGGCGAACATCCCCTCCCGGATTGCATTTGCCGTGAGCTCGAGCATCGACTCCCGGGTCATCCTGGACGAGACCGGCGCCGAGAAGCTGCTCGGTCGGGGCGACATGCTCTACCTGCCCGTCGAAGCTGGCAAGGCGACCCGGCTTCAGGGTGTCTTCGTGGCGGACCGCGAAATCAAGGGCATCATCGACTTCTGGAAGGCGCAGGGTAAGCCCCAGTACCAGGAGGAGATCTTCAACGTTGAGGCGACCGTCTCCTGGGTGAAGGAGGGCGCCAAGCGGGACCCGCTGTTTGGCAAGGGAGCCAGAGTGGTGGCCACGGAGGGCCGCGCTTCGGTCTCGCTGCTCCAGCGCAAGCTCAACGTGGGCTACACCAGGGCCGCCCGCATCGTCGACCAGCTGGCCGACCATCGGGTGATCGGCCCCTACGAGGGAAGCAAATCGCGCGAGGTCCTGATGAACTTGCTTGAGGTCGACGAGCTGGTCCGCGACCTCGAAGAACCGGGCTAAACCCGCCCAGTTTGTGACACTCAGCTGTCACTGGCGGGCGGTAGCATAAGCCGAAATGGCTCAGGACTACTCCTTCGACGTCGTTTCCCAGTTCGACCGCCAGGAGCTGGTAAACGCCGTCAACCAGGCGCAGCGGGAGATCGCCACTCGCTACGACTTCAAGGACACGGGCGCCACGATTGAGCTCAATGAGAAGGAGATCAACCTGCATGGGCCCTCGGATTTCAAGATGAAGGCGATGCTCGATGTGCTGCAGAGCAAGCTGGTCAAGCGCCAGCTTTCGCTCAAGATCCTCAAGCCCGGACCGATCGAGCCGGCCGCGAAGGGCACCGTCCGCCAGAAGATCGAGCTCCAGGAGGGGATCGCCGACGAGCTGGCCCGGGAGCTGGTCAAGCAGATCAAGCAGGTGTCGCCCAAGGTACAGCCGCGCATCCAGGGAGATGCCATCCGGGTGTCGAGCCGCGAGAAGGACCTGCTCCAGCAGGTGATCCAGGCGTTGAAGGCGTCCGAAGGGGCGGTCCCATTGCAGTTCATCAACTACAGGTGAGTGATGGATCCGGACCCGGAGCTCTACGCCCTGGCCGAGCGGGTGGGGAAGGGGCTGCGGACGCGCCAGCAGACGGTGGCGGTCGCCGAGTCCTGCACCGGGGGACTGCTGGGCGGGGCGCTCACGGACGTGCCGGGGAGCTCGAGCTATTTCCTGGGTGGCCTGATCGCCTACGCCGACCAGGTCAAGCTCGATCAGCTCGGCGTGCCTGCCTCGACCCTGAAGACGCATGGCGCGGTCAGCGCCGAGACGGCGGCGGCCATGGCGGAGGGCGTCCGCCGGCTCCTGAGATCGGGGTTGGGCGTTTCCATCACCGGCGTCGCCGGACCGGCGGCGGAGGACAACAAACCGGCCGGCCTGACATTTATCGGCCTCGCGGATTCAAAGACGACCACGCATCGCTTCCAATGGCAAGGCGACCGCTGGGACAACCGCCGGCGGTCGGTGCTAGCCGCCCTGGAGCTCCTGGTCCGGGCTCTCGAGGGTATGTCTTGACAGTAATACAAATTTGTGTCACAGTGGGCCGGACGGGCCAGGCCGGACCACGAGCACGAGCAAGGGGAAATTAATGCTGGAAAAAGAACGTGCCCTGTCCGCCGCGTTGAGCCAGATCGAGCGCTCCTATGGAAAGGGCGCGATCATGAAGCTCGGCGAGGCGGCGTCCCAAAAGAACATCGACATCATTCCCACCGGCGCCATGACCCTCGACCTTGCCCTGGGGGTGGGCGGGATCCCGCGCGGCCGAGTGGTCGAGATCTACGGACCTGAGTCCTCGGGCAAGACCACCCTTGCTCTGCACGTGATTGCCCAGGCCCAGAAGAAGGGGGGAGTGGCCGCCTTCATCGATGCCGAGCATGCCCTCGACCCCGTGTACGCCTCGCACATCGGCGTCAAGACGGAGGACCTGCTGATCTCGCAGCCGGACACGGGCGAGCAGGCGCTCGAGATCGTCGACGTCCTCGTCCGCTCGGGCGCGATCGACGTGATCGTGATCGACTCGGTCGCGGCGCTGGTGCCGAAGGCGGAGATCGAGGGCGAGATGGGGGATAGCCATGTGGCGCTCCAGGCACGCCTGATGTCGCAGGCGCTGCGCAAGCTGACCGCCGCCATCTCCAAGTCGAATACCTCGGTCATCTTCATCAACCAGCTGCGGGAGAAAGTCGGGATCATGTTCGGCAACCCCGAGGTGACCACCGGCGGCCGGGCCCTGAAGTTCTACGCCTCGATCCGGCTGGACATCCGCAAGATCGACTCGATCAAGAGCGGCCTGGACATCACCGGCAACCGGGTGAAGGTGAAGGTGGTCAAGAACAAGGTGGCGCCACCTTTCAGGTCGGCCGAGTTCGACATCCTCTATAACGAGGGCATCTCCTACTGGGGAAGCGTCCTGGACGCCGCGGTCGATGCCACCCTGGTGGAGAAGAGCGGCTCCTGGTTCTCCTACAACGGCCAGCGGCTGGGGCAGGGCCGGGAGCAGACACTCGGGTTCCTGAAGAACAACCTCAAGCTGGGTGAAGAGCTGATGGGCCGGCTCAAGGACAAGGCGGAGAAGGCAGTCCTGGCTCCGGTGTGACCCGGGTCGGGTCCCGCGGCACCGCGGGATCGCGTCTGGGCAGGGGCGCCAAGCCGCCGGCCAACCCGGCCGACGGCGAAGCGGCCTACGCGGCAGCAGTCCGCATCCTGGCCCGCCAGCCGCAGTCGCGTGCCGGGCTGGAGGCCCGATTGGGCCGCGCCGGCTATACCGAGGAGGCAGCCAGGGCGGCGGCCGACCGGGCGGTCGAGCACGGCTACCTGGACGACCAGGAATACGCCCGAAGCCTGGTCCGCCGGCGGAGCGCCGGGCGCGGGCAAGCGCTGATCGCTCGGGAGCTTCGGGCCAAGGGGATCGACGACATCACCGTGACCGACGCCCTCGACCAGGTCAGTGACGACGCCGAGTATTCAAAGGCGCTGGCCCTGGCCCGCCGCATCGTCGGGTCACGCCGGCCCACCGGCTACCAGGAGCTGCTGGGAATGGTCGGTCCCAAGCTGAGCCGGAGGGGGTTTTCCAGTGGAATTATCCACAGGGTGCGCCGCGAACTGTCCGCAGAGTGGGCGGAGGGCCCGCGGTTTGACACCCCCAGTGAACACGACTAGAATTGTCAAGATTCTGTCGCGTCATAACGACTAGTCCCGCCGCGCCCTGGCGCGGTTGAGTAGAGAACTTTCACAAGTCCATACCAGTGAGGTGTAACCATGCCCAACCTATTACTCCTGTTCGTCGGGGTTGTGGCGGGTGGCCTGATGGGTGCGGCTCTTGGCTACTACTGGGTCTCGACTCGGAACCGGCAAGATGTTGCCGCCTCCTCGGTGGAGCGGGAAAAGCTGCTGGCCGATGCGGAGACGCAGAAGAAGGAAATGGTCCTCGAAGCCAAAGAGGAAGCCCATCGCATCCGCATGAACCTGGAACAGGAAGTTCGCGACGCACGCGCCGAACTCCAGCGTTCGGAACGCCGAGTGCAGCAGAAAGAGGAATCGATAGACCGCAAGCTCGAAGACGTGGACCGCAAAGACAAGGCCCTGACCGCGCGGGAGCAGGAGAACGACAAGATCCGGCAGATGATCGACCAAGCGCTGGCAGACCAGCTCAAGGAGCTGGAGCGAATCTCGGGACTGACCCGAGCCGAGGCGAGGACGACCATTCTGACCACCCTTGAAAAGGAACTAACCCAGGAGATCGCCCAGAAGATCCGTGAGGGCGAGGAGATCGTCAAAGAGGAAAGCGATAAGCGGGCCCGCAATATCCTGGTCACGGCCATGCAGCGGGTCGCCGCGGAGCAGACCGCTGAGACATCGGTCTCGGTCGTCGCCATCCCGAGCGACGAGATGAAGGGGCGAATCATCGGAAGGGAGGGAAGAAATATCCGGGCGCTCGAGCACGCGACCGGAGTCGACCTGATCATTGATGACACCCCAGAAGCCGTCATCCTGAGCGGCTTTGACCCGGTCCGCCGTGAGGTGGCCCGGGTGGCGTTGAATCACCTGCTCGTGGACGGCCGGATCCATCCGGCCCGAATCGAGGAGATGGTGACCAAAGCCCGCAACGACGTCCAGTCCCGGATCCGGGAAGAAGGCGAGCAGGCCATGTTCGAAACCGGCGTCACCGGTCTTCATCCAGAGCTGGTCAAGCTGCTCGGCACGCTGGCCTTTCGGACCAGCTACGGCCAGAACGTTCTGACCCACAGCAAGGAGGTCTCGTTCCTCTGCGGGATGGTGGCCGCCGAGATCGGCGCAGACGTCGCCCTCGCCAAGGAGGCGGGTCTGCTCCACGACATCGGCAAAGCAGTCGACCACGAGGTGGAGGGCTCGCACGCAATCATCGGCGGCGAGCTGCTCAAACGGCTGGGAAAGCCGGAGCCCCTGGTCCATGCGGTCCAGGCCCACCACTACGACGTCGAGCCATCGACGCTCGAGGCCATCCTGACGGTTGCCTGTGACGCGGTCTCCGCTGCCAGGCCCGGCGCCCGGCGGGAGACGCTGACAACCTATATAAAGCGGCTGGAGAAGCTGGAGAGTATCGCCAATTCGTTCGAGGGCGTAGAAAAGTCATTCGCCATCCAGGCGGGTCGCGAGATCCGGATCATCGTCAAGCCGGAGGCAATCGATGACAGCCAGGCCCAGGTGATCGCCCGCGACATCGCCAAGCGGATCGAGGGGGAGCTGAGCTACCCGGGCCAGATCAAGGTCACCGTGATCCGCGAAACGCGGGTCGTCGAGTTCGCCAAGTAATCAAGAGAGGCGGCCATTCGGCCGCCTCTTTTTTTGTGCACTGGGCCGGTTGCCAGCTAGTCGTTCCTGAGGGCGCGTCTCATGCCCTCGGCAAAGGCCGTAGCTCCCGCGTTGGCCGGATGCCTGACATAGACGGCGCCTTCACCCAGGACGGCAGCCGCCACCCTGCCGACGGCAATCAACAGCCTCGGTTCGAGGATATCGATCAGGCGCCGGGTGTACCGGACTCCCTCGCCGATTTCCTCGGCCGTCGGACGGCGGTTCGACAGCGGACGCCCGGGAAAGAATGGATGCGCCGGCACCGTGTTCCAGAGGACGACCGCTCGCTCGGCACCGAGCTGATCCAGAAGCTTGTGCACGATCGTGCCCGACGGTTCGCTCCAGCCTCGGGGGCGGCCGATGGACGTTCCCCGGTAGGGGAGACCCCAGCGGGCCAGGTCGCGCTCGCTGGTGAAGGCGATTCCCGACCAGCGCATTCCCTGGTATCCGGCGGCCTCACCCACCGCCAGGGCGGGCGCGGCCGCCCGCTCTTCGAGGTAGCGCCGCAGGTTGTCCAGGCGGATGGCCGGCGCACCGGGCACGTCGTTATCACCAACGTCCCGGTATTGATTGAAGGTCGAGCCCAGGCGCGCCGCGGCCAGGTCTTTGAGAAGGGCTTCGATCGCAGCCCGCTTGCTACGATGCCCCAATGGTCGTCACCGTCCTGGCCATTGGAGATATCATCGGGCGTCCGGGGCGTGAGGCGGTCGCCCGCCTGGTCCCCCAGCTCCGGCGAGACCATTCGATCGACCTGGTGGTTGCGAATGGCGAGAACGCGGCCGGCGGGTTCGGGCTCACCCCGAAGATCGCCGACGACCTGTTCAACCTGGGAATCGACGTCCTGACCAGCGGCAACCACATCTGGGACCAGCGCGAGATGCTTACTGGCTTCGACGACCGGCGACCGATCCTTCGCCCGCATAACTATCCGTCAGCTGCGCCCGGGCGCGGCTGGTACTGCCATGACCTGGGGGAGAAGGGCCAGGTGCTGGTCGGCAACGTCCAGGGTCAGCTGTTCATGCCACCGCTCGACTCCGCCTTCAAAGCCGCGGACGACGTGCTCCGCCAGGGCGCCGGGACGCCCCTGCGGTTGATCGACATGCACGCGGAGGCGACCTCCGAGAAGATGGCGCTCGGCTGGTACCTGGACGGCCGGGCCAGCTTTGTTTTCGGTACCCACACGCATGTTCCCACTGCCGACGCCAGGATCCTGCCGGCGGGAACGGCGTACGTCTCCGACCTGGGGATGGTCGGCCCTCGCGATTCCGTGATCGGAATGGACCGCGAGATCAGCCTGCAGCGCTTCCTGACCGGGCTCCCGCACCGCTTCAGGGTGGCCGAGGGGGTGGTGTCGTTCAACTCGGTGATGGTCCGGATCGACAGCGATACGGGGAGGGCCAGCGCCATCGAGCGGGTCGACCGGGAAGTGGCGATCGACTAAACCGGCTCTTGACGTCCGTATAATCCCGGTCTAAGGTGTCGGGGGGCATACTGACGTTCGATTTTCAGCAGCGACTAAAATAAATGGACACTCTGGAAACGCAACCGCCAGCGAACGGATCGACTGAAAAGTCTCCAGCAGCCAGCGCGGCTCCGGGTCGGGTTCGACCTGCCCGGTCGGCTGTGGAAATCCTCAAAGTCTCGGCCACATCAAAGCCGGTGGCGGTCGCCGGCGCCATCGCGGGCGTGGTTCGGACCCAGAGTCGCGTCGAGGTGCAGGCCATCGGGGCCGGCGCCATCAACCAGGCGGTCAAGGCGATCGCAATATCCCGCGGATACGTCGCCGCCGGCGGTCTCGACCTGATCTGCATCCCGTCCTTCATCGACATCTCTATTGATGGCGAGGAGCGTACGGGCATTCGCCTCCTGATCGAGTCCCGCTAGGGGGAATGGCTCAAGTCGCGCCACCTCGGCTACGGGTGCCGGGGGCTCCTCTCCATTTCGAGCCACACGCCTTCTCACGGCCCCGGCCCAACGGCCGTAAGCGGGCTCCGTCGGGGCAGCGGTTCCACCTGTGGGTGAGCGGCTGCCAGATGAACGAGTCGGACGCCGACTACCTGGCCCAGGGGATGACCGCGGCAGGTTTCACTCAGGTCCCTGATCTCGACGGTGCTGACCTGGCGATCCTGGTCACCTGCTCGGTACGGCAAAACGCCGAGCAGAAGGCGTACGGAAGGTTCCGCGAGCTGCGCGGCTGGAAGCGAGAGCGGCCGGGCCGCGCCATCGCCATCACCGGCTGCATGGCGAACAAGGAAAAGGACCGTCTCTACGAGCGCCTGCCCGACCTCGACTACCGGTTCGACATGCGCGAGTACGAAGCCTTCATACGCGACCTGGCGGGCGAGTACGAGACGGATCCGGCCCAGACCGGGGGCGCCGTCCTGCTGCATGGCCTGACCGCCTACATCCCGGTGATCTTCGGCTGCAACGAGGTCTGCAGCTTTTGCATCGTCCCCTTCGTCCGCGGCACGGAACGAAGCCGGCCGATGGAAGACGTGCTCGAGGACGTGCGACGGTTCTCGGCGCAGGGAGTGCGCGAAGTTACGCTCCTGGGCCAGACCGTCAACTCCTACCGTGATCCCTCGAACGGTGCGCGCCTGTCCGCTTTGCTGGCCGGAGTCGAGCGGGTCCCCGGTATCTGGCGGGTGAGGTTCCTGACCTCTCATCCGCGGCACGTACACGACGACCTGCTCACCGCCATCCGCGACCTGCCCCGGGTCTGCGAGCACCTGCACCTGCCTTTCCAGTCGGCCGACGACCTGATCCTCAAACAGATGCGCAGGCGCTACACCCGCGACGAGTACCGCGGCATCATCCAGCACGCTCGCGATGTGATTCCCGACCTCTCGGTATCCACGGACGTGATCGTCGGATACCCGGGCGAGACCGAGGACCAGTTCCAGCTGACGCTCGCGCTGCTGGAGGAGATCCAGTTCGACGTCGTCCACATCCAGGGCTTCTCGCCGCGGCCGCGGACGACCGCGGCTCGCCAGCCCGATGACGTATCGTCGCCGGAGAAGAAGCGCCGGATCAACATCCTGCTGGGGGCCCAGCGGAGAATCGCCGAGGAGGCCAACCGGCGCTGGCTCAGCCGGACGGTGGAAGTGCTGGTCGAGCGAGTCGACGGCACACAGCTGAGCGGTCGGACGCGCCAGAACAAGGTCGTGCACGGCGAGGCGCCACTCGGCGCCGAGGTGGGCACCGTACGAGCGGTGCGAGTTGAGTCCGCCAGCGCCTGGCAGTTGCGCGGGTCCGTCCTGTCCTGAAAGCCCCGCCGGTCCTCGAGCAGTACCAGCGAGTCAAGCGCGAGCACCCCGACGCTATCGTCCTCTTCCGGCTGGGCGACTTCTACGAGACCTTCGGCGAGGATGCCGAACGGGCAGCGCCCATCCTCGGGATCACGCTGACCGCACGCGAGCTGGGCAAGGGCCATCGCTTGCCGATGGCAGGGGTTCCCTACCACGCCTTCGAGCTGTACGTCGGCAAGCTGCTCCGGGCGGGACTTCGAGTCGCGCTCTGCGACCAGGTCGAGGAGGCCGGCAAGGGCCGGGGGCTGGTCAGGCGCGAGGTGGTGCGGGTGCTCACACCCGGTATGGTCCTGGAAGACGCCTTCCTCGAGGGAATCCGCAGCAATTATGCGGTGGCGGTTTGCATCCGCAGCCATCACAACGGGCTGGCCGCCCTGGATTGTTCGACCGGTGAGCTGGCCGTGATCCGCACCGACCCCGGGCTGGATGCGATCCGCGACGAGCTGGCCCGGCTGCGGCCATCAGAGATCGTTGCATCGGAGGCCGATCGGCTATCGCTCGAGGCGCTCGTTCGAGGGATACCGGCCACCTGGGTCGATGCCTCCGACTTCGACGCCCGCGCGGCCGTCGACCGGCTGCGGCGCCTGCTGGGCGTGGAGACGCTGGCGGCATTCGGGTGCGACGAGTGGCCTGAGGCGCTGGGATCGGCGCACGCCATCCTGCTACAGGCTGACCGCGCCCATCTCAAGCTCGACCCCGGCACCATCCGCCTGCACGCCGAACATCCCCAGGCCTACATGCACCTGGATCCGCCCACGCGGCGGAGCCTTGGTCTGTCGGCTGGACTGGGCCGTGAGGACGACCTGTTCGGACTGTTCGAGGGACAGACCGTCACCCCGATGGGGTCTCGCCGCCTGCGCCGCTGGCTCGACCGCCCGCTACGTGACAGGGTCGAGCTCGACGCGCGGCTCGACCGGGTCCAGCTGCTCGCGGGCGACCCGCTGGGACGGTCGCGTTTGCGAACGGCGCTTCGTGCGGTGCACGACCTGGAGCGCCTGGTTGCCCGCTCGGGCCAGGGACTGGCAACGCCGCGCGACCTGCGAGCCCTGACGCGAACCCTGCAGGTGCTGCCCGCCGTGCAGTCGGCCTCGGAGGCCTGGCCGCAGCTTGCCTGGCCGGGCCCGTCAACCGGGATTGTCGACCTGAAGGGGCACCTCGAGCGGGCCGTCGTCGATGAGCCTCCGGCTCACCTTCGCGAAGGCGGCGTCTTCAAGCCCGGCTTTGATGCCGAGCTCGATGGGATCCGGGAAGGATCACGCGCCGCCCGCGATTGGATCAGCGCCCTCGAGTCTGCCGAGCGTGACCGGACCGGCATCCGTTCGCTGCGGGTCGGGTTCAACCAGGTCTTCGGCTACTACCTCGAGGTCTCGCACGCGAACCGTCAGGTGGTGCCCTCCGAATACGTGCGAAAGCAAACCATCGTGAACGGAGAGCGTTACATCACGCCCCAGCTCAAAGAGAACGAAGCGCTGGTGCTCAACGCCCGGGCGGCCATGGTGGCTCGCGAGCAGGTCCTCTTCAAGCAGCTCTGCGAGCGCGTGACTCAAAACGCCGCGGAGCTGCTCTCGATGGCCATGGTGCTGGGCGAGCTCGATGCTCTGGCCGGGCTCGCCGAGGTCGCGGTGGGGGAGGGGTGGGTCCGACCCGCGCTCCGGGATGGCCCCGGCATCGACATCCGAGCCGGCCGGCACCCGCTGGTCGAGCGGGCCCTCGGTCCGGGCCGGTTCGTGGGCAACGATGTCCGGCTGGCTGCCGATAGCGCCCAGGTGGTCCTGCTCAGCGGACCCAACATGGCTGGCAAGTCCACCTACCTGAGGCAGACGGCGTTGATCGTGCTGCTCGCCCAGGCCGGAAGCTTTGTCCCGGCGGAAAGCGCTGTCATCGGTTTGTGCGACCGCATCTTCACCCGAGTCGGGGCGCACGATGAGCTGGCCCGCGGGCTGTCGACATTCATGGTGGAGATGGTGGAGACCGCGCAGATCCTGGCGCATGCGACCTCTCGCAGCCTGCTGGTCTTCGACGAGATCGGCCGCGGCACCAGTACCTACGACGGCGTCAGCATTGCCCAGGCCATCCTCGAGTACGTCCACGAGGCCCCGCAGCTGCAATGCCTCACCCTGTTCGCCACCCATTACCACGAGCTGACCGCACTGGCCGAGCGATTGCCGCGGCTGCGCAACTATCGGATGGAGGTCAGGGAGGAAGGGGAGCGTGTGGTTTTTCTCCACGAAGTGGTGGCCGGCGGGGCCGACCGCAGCTACGGCATCCACGTGGCGGAGCTGGCCGGCCTGCCCCGTCAGGTGGTGGTTCGCGCCCGCCAGATCCTGAGCGAGCTCGAGGGCCAGCGACCGCTGGAGCGTCCGGCCGAGAGCGCGCAGCTCGCGCTTCCGCTCGAGCACACCCTGGTCCAGGAGCTCAAGCAGCTCGACCTCGAACGGCTCACCCCGCGCGAGGCCCTGGACAAGCTGTTCGCCTGGCAGGTGGAACATGCCGCCCGCTGAGGTACTGCCTGCCTCACGGATCGCGGTCCTCCCGGCTTCCGTCGCCGACGCGATCGCCGCCGGCGAGGTGGTCGACCGGCCCGCCGCCGTGGTCAAGGAGCTGGTGGAAAACGCGATCGACGCAGGAGCACACCGGATCACGGTACGCGTGCAGGATGCCGGGCGCGGCCTGGTCGAAGTGGTCGACGATGGCTCCGGCATTTTTCCCGAGGACCTATCTGTAGCGTTCCAGCGCCATGCCACGAGCAAGATCAGCCGTCTCGAGGACATGCGCGCTGTCAGCACGCTCGGCTTTCGTGGCGAGGCCCTGGCCAGCATCGCGGCTGTGGCCGAGGTGGAAGCGGTCAGCCGGGCCGCCGGCCGGGAGGCAGGCCATCGTGTACTTCTGCAAGCCGGAGCCGTGCTCGAGTCCGGAGTGGCAGGATCTCCGCCCGGCACCCGGCTCACGGTCAAGCGGCTTTTCTTCAACACCCCGGCCAGGCTGCGCTTCCTCAAGCAGCCCGCCACCGAGAACGGGGTGATCGTCCGGCTGGTGTCCGAGCTGGCTCTCGCCTGGCCCGACCGGTCGCTCCGGCTGGAGCTCGATGGCCGGCGTGTCATCGATACGAGCGGTGAGGGCGACCTCAGGGCCACGCTGGCGGCTCTGTACGACGCCGAAACTGCAGCGGCCATGCTCAGCCTCGATGACGCGGTGGTCGAGGGCCTGATCGCGCCGCCCTCGATTCATCGAGCCACGCGCGACCACACCATCATCCTGGTCAACGGCCGCCGGATCCACCACCGCAACCTGGCCTTTGCGGTCGAGCAGGCCTATCGCGGTCTGCGTGACCCTGATCGGTTCCCGGTCGCGGTGCTGAACCTGCGCATCGATGCCTCGGATGTAGATGTGAACGTGCATCCCACCAAGCGCGAGGTCCGCTTTCGCAACGAGGGCGCGTTGTTCGCGACCATCGAGCGCGCCTGCTACCGGGCGTTGCGTCGGAGCCCCGTCTACGAGCTGGAGGCGGCTGCCGCCGGGCTCGCCATTCGGGAAGCGCCCGTGCTCACCCCCTATTACGGCACCGCGGAGTCAGGGGCTGAACCCACGGCCGCCGACGCCTCGCGCCTGCCGCCGCTGGCCTACGTCGGACAGCTGCTGGACTCGTACCTGGTCGCGGAGAGCCGTGACGCGGTGGTTCTCATCGACCAGCATGCAGCGCACGAGCGGGTGCTCTTCGACCGGATCCTGACGCGCCTCGACCAGCGCTCGCCGGCCGGTCAGCTGCTCCTGTTGCCCCAACTGGTCGAGCTCGGCCCGCCGCAGGTCGCCGCCCTCCAATCCAACCAGGAATGGATCGAGCGGCTCGGCTTCCAGGCCGAGCCATTCGGCCCCCAGACGGTGCGTCTGCGGGCCGCTCCGGCTGAGCTACCCGACCGCGCAGTCGCGGACGTGTTTGCCCGGCTCCTCGATGACCTGGCCCAGGATCGAACCCCGGAGGCTCGCCGCCGCGCCACAGCGGCCCTGCTCGCCTGTCACGGAGCGGTTCGGTTCGGCGACCGCCTCACGGCTGAGTCCGCTTCCGGTTTGCTCGCCGCACTTTCTGTCACCGCCGAGCCGATCAGCTGTCCCCACGGACGGCCGACCACCCTGGTTCTTCCCGACCAACAGTTGAGGAGACTGTTCAGACGGCCCTGATCCCCCAGGTGGTGGTGGCGGTGGTCGGGCCCACGGCCAGCGGAAAGACGGAGCTGGCGGTAGCACTGGCCGAGCAGCTGCAGGGGGAGCTGCTGTCCGCTGATTCTCGCCAGGTCTTCAGGGGCTGCGACATCGGGACGAACAAGCCCACCCCGGTCGAACTGCGGGGCATTCCCTGCCACCTGCTCGACCTGGTACAGCCGGGCGAGCGTTTTACCGTCGCCGATTACCGGCAGGCAGCCCTGGCCGCCATCGACCGTGTCGCCGGTCATGGCCACCTCCCGATCTTCCAGGGGGGGACCGGGCTGTATCTGCGGGCGGTGTTCGAGGGATGGAACCTGGCCGGCGCTCCGCCCGATCCACAGACGCGCGCCGCCCTCGAACTGCGCCTCGAGGAGCAGGGGGTGGAGGCACTCCACGCCGAGCTGCGCCAGATCGACCCGGTGTCGGCCGATCGCACCCAGGGCAATCCGCGTCGAATCATCCGTGCGCTCGAGATTCACGCCGTGACCGGCGAGCCCCCCAGCGTCGCGCGACGGGCGTCGCCACCAGGTTGGCGGCGGATCATCCTCGGGCTCGAGGTGTCTCTCGACGAGCTCGATACGCGAATCGCGACCCGGGTTGGTCGCATGCTGGAGGCGGGCTGGCTGGACGAGGTGAGGACCGTTCGGGCCCTTTTTCCCAAAGCCGACCTCCGCTTGCTAGGACATGGGTATCCGGAGCTGGCTGAGCACCTGGATGGAACTCGCAGCCTGGAGGACGCACGGGCATCGATCGTGCGCCAGGTCCGCCAGTACGCGCGCCGGCAGCTCACCTGGTTCCGCGCCGATGCGCAGGTGCAATGGATCCCGCCGGACGCGGGCGAGGCGTTGAGCCGGGTTCGGCTGGGTATGATGAAAAAAGAGGCGAGTTGATTCAGAATCGCAATGGTGCGCGCGAGCGCGCCTTCCTGATGTCCCTCGATCACAAGGGGCAGGGGCTGGCCACCGTCGAAGAGCAGATGCTCGAGCTGGGTGAGCTGGCTAAAACAGCCGGGCTGGTCGTGGTGGGGACCGAGATCCAGCGCCGCGCCCGGCCCGATCCCGCAACCTTCATCGGTAAGGGCAAGGTGGAGGAGCTGCACGAGCGCAAGCACAGCCCGGGCTTTGACCTGCTCGTCTTCAACGAGGAGCTCTCGCCGCGACAGCAGCGCAACCTCGAATCCAGGCTCGATGTGAAAGTGATCGACCGGACGGAGCTGATCCTGGACATCTTTGCCCAGCGGGCCCGCACCAAGGAGGGACGGCTGCAGGTCGAGTCGGCGCAGCTGCACCACCTGCTGCCGCGATTGCAGGGCGGCCGGGACCTCTCCCGGCTCGGCGGCGGCGTGGGCACCCGTGGTCCCGGCGAGCAGCAGCTCGAGAGCGACCGGCGACGGATTCGCCACCGGATTCGCGACCTCGACCAGGAGATCAAGGAAATTCGAAAGCAGCGAGCCCTGCGGCGCGAAGGCAGGCGGCGGGTCCCTTTCCCGGTGGTAGCAATCGTGGGATACACGAACAGCGGGAAGTCGACTCTGCTCAATGCGCTCACCCAGGCGCAGGTCCAGATCCAGGACGCGCTCTTCGTCACCCTCGACCCGACCACCCGATTGGTGCACCTGCCCGACCGCCACGAGGTGCTGATGACCGACACGGTCGGCTTCATCCAGAAACTGCCCACCGACCTGGTGGCCGCCTTCAAGGCCACCCTGGAAGAGGTCCAGGAAGCGGACATCCTGTTACATGTGCTGGACGCGACCCGGTTCAACGGCCGCGACCAGATGGAGGCAGTCCACGAGATCCTGCAGGACCTGGGCGCCATGGACAAGCCGAAGGTGCTCGCCCTCAATAAGGTCGACAGGCTGCGGCCGGAGGCCCTGATCACGTTGCTCAGGGAAGACTGGTCGCCCTATGAGCGGGTGGTGGCCATCTCGGCGCTCCGCAAAACCGGCCTGGGCGAGCTGGGGACGGCGATCTCGGAAACGTCACCCGGGGACTTCGTCACGGTCGAAGTGCTATTGCCCTACGACCAGCCCGCCCGGCAGGCGGAGTTTCACGCCCGCGGCAAGGTGGAGAAAATCGACTACCGCGCCGACGGCGTCGCCATCCGAGGACTGCTGCCCCGTCGTCTGTTACCCCGCTTTGAGCCCTTTACGGCAGCGCCTCCGCGCGACGCGTCAGTGCAGTAGGCGGACCAGCGCCACCACCTGGCCCTCGAGCTGGGCATTGGTGGTGTAGATCGGCTCGTAGGAGGCGTTCTCGGGTTGAAGCCGGACCCGGTTGGTTTCGCGGAACAACCGCTTTACGGTGGCGGTCGATTCGTTGGTCTGCTCGTCCTCAACCCGGGCGACGACGATGCTTCCGTTCGCCGCGTCCTTGCCTGGCCTGACCACCACGTAGTCGCCGTCCAGGATTCCCGCATCCTTCATGCTGTCCCCACGGACCTCGAGGGCAAACGCGACGTCGCTGCCGATTAGGTCCTGGCTCAACATCAGGTGGTCCTCTATGTTCTCCTCGGCGAGGATGGGCTGACCGGCTGCCACGCGCCCGACCAGGGGCACGGGCACCACCTTGCTCAACTTGACCTGGAGCTGGTCGAAGTCGACCACCTCGATGGTCCGGGACTTGGTCGGATCCCGGCGGATGTACCCCTTGCGTTCCAGGGTATTGAGGTGGTTCTGGACGGTGGAGCTGGATGAAAGTCCGACCGCCTCGCCGATCTCGCGGACGGTGGGTGGATAAGACCTGATCTTCTGACGGAATCGAAGGTACTCCAGGATTTCCCGCTGCCGGCTGGTCAACGGCTCAGGCATCGTGTCCCCTCCCTTATGCGCCTGCGTCGGACGCCAGGAGCCAATCATCTCGTCCCTTCTAGCGTCAGGAAATGGACGCCCAAGGAGGGGAGGGGAGGGGTTCCGGGGTCGTCGCGACCAAAGCATGGTAGCACAGGCGTTTGCGCAACCCAAGAGGCGATTTCGTGGGTGTGAAAACGGGTCTCTCGGCGGCTGCCTAAATTCAAACTGGACGGCATCCTAGCACATGCGTTCGTAGCATGCAAACACTTGTTCGCGCAAGGCCTTGACGCGAACGCCTGTTCGTGATAGCTTGCTCTCGAACGCATGTTCGTGCAGGACGGCGCAGCCAAATCGTATTTGCGGCGACCCCTAAGACGGCGTGGTTGGGGTCGGATCGCCCTGGTGACGGGAGCCCTGCTCCTGGCCTCGGCCCGGCTGGTCTACGGGAGCGCGCCGGCGCATTTCGACCGCGCGGTGGTGGGGCAGGGGGACAGCGTCTGGAGCATCGCCCAGGCCCATTACGCCGGCGACCCGCGGCCCCACGTCGATAGCATCCTGCGGACAAACCACCTGAGCTCGCCGGTGGTCTTCCCGGGACAGACCCTGCTCCTGCCCGGCGACTGAGCCGGGGCGATAATGAGCGCATCGCTGGTCAGCCTGGCGTCCCTGGTCGACGCCTTTGAGTCGATGACGCCCGAGATCCGGCTGGCGGCAATCATCACGCGCGACGGGACGATCCTGCTGCTTCAGCACCAGAAGAAGGGCGCGCGGTACTGGGTGCTCCCTGGCGGGAGGCTACAGGCAGGCGAGACCTTAGAAGCCGGCCTCAAGCGTGAGCTGCGCGAGGAGCTCGGCCTGCGATCGGTGGACGTCGGCTCGCTGGTGATCGTCTGCGAGACGCTGGCGCCGGACCGAAACGTGGTGAACCTGATCTACCAGGCCGACATCGGGGAGGGGAGACCCGAGCTGGACACGAGTGACTCGGTACTCACGGGCATGGACTGGGTACCGACGTCACGTCTTGGCGAGCTTGACTTCCGGCCGCCCATCGCCGCCACCGTCGCTGACGTCATTGCCGGTAACTTTGCCGGCCCGGTCCGCCTGCTGGGCGACACCTGGACCCCGGTCCGGAGCTAGCATCACCAAGCGCGCCGAGCGCTTTGGGCACTTCTACGACCTAAAAAGAGCACGCCAACGGCGGTACTACGAGAGGCATCGACTTCGGCGTTTAGGCTGGTACCGCATGCTCAACTATGGTTGCGACCCGGCTCAGTTTGACGCCATGCTAGCGGCTCAAGGGGGCCTCTGCGCAATTTGCAGGGGCCCGCAAACTGTGAGGTGGAGGAGCCGCCTTAAGCAATTGGCTGTGGACCACGACCATCAGACCGGCCATATACGTGGCTTGCTATGCGACGCTTGTAATCACGGACTCGGAAGCTTTCGCAATGACACGTCGCTACTCCGATCCGCAATTGACTATCTGAACGCCAACACCATCATGCCGGCGGTCCACAGAGACGTTCTTATCCGGAAGCGGAACCCGGATCACTGGGCGAAGAGCCTCAAACCCTGCATCATTTGCGCCCGCCAGGTGGAGCTCACCTCATGGGGCAAATACTGCTCGACTGCTTGCAAAGCCAAGGCGCGCTACGCTCGGCAAAAGAAGATCAGCTCCTTGACCCTCGCAGAGGGGACGATCCCGTACCGGGCCGGACCCTACAACCTCTTGTTGTCACAGGCGCACCCGGCGGCCTGACTCCGTCCCGTGCTACTCCTCCACGATGTCGACATGCATGGATCTCCACCCAGGGCGCACCATTCACCAGACTTAGGGCCCGGCAGGGGAGCCGCTCCGGCAGCTTGCCTTGATCTACCGGCTTGTTCGCACATTAGAGGTTATGCGACGAGACGATCAGGTTCTGGGTCGGTAAACGCCGCCAGGGCCTCCAGGCCGTTCCTCGAGCTCGACTGTTTAGCGACTCAGACGGCTTGGATATGCTGATTCCATGCCCAGCCCCGCTGCTCTCAGACGTGCCTGGGCAACCATCCCGGTCAAGTCACGCGTCCCGGGCGTCGACGTCGAGGCCCTGCGGCGCTGGCTCCAGGACCTGCCGCCACCGCCCGGCTACGGCGTTAGCGCCAAGCCGCTGCGCTACCGAACCGCGCCTCACCTGGGCGCCTTCTGCTGGTACGAGGACCGCCTTATCGAGCTCCAGGTGCCTGAGCCGTTCCGGCCATGGTCGGAGCGCGTCTACTACAGGGCTCGGCGCAAGCCGGGCAAGGCGATCGCCTTTCACTGGTACTTCAAAGCGCTCCGCTTCCGGACGCGCCGCGAGGTCCTGCGGTTCCTGTACTGTCACGAGTTCTATCACTGGTACCTGCGCGAGGTCCGCGGCACCAAGGCGGCCGCCGAGACCGCCTGTGACCGGTTTGCCCTGGCACACTTCAGGGCGCGCAACCAGGGAGTCGACTGGACGGCCGAGCTCCCTGGCTACGATTTGCACCTAACGCGACCACTGCGCCGCTCCGCGTGAGCTAGCAGCGGATCAGACTCGGGTCGGCTGCTCTTCCTTGAGGATCGCCTCGATCTCGGACTTGGCTTTACCGACCACTTCGCGGATGCGACGCATCCGATCCTGATCCGGCACCCGGCGTCGGGTCTCATGGGCAAACGCCCGCCCCAGCTCGCGCATATCGGTCGCCAGCCGGTGCATCTCGCGGCCCAGGTCGGGGTCCCAGCGCCCGCGCATGCGCTCCCACATCTGGTCGACGGCAGGCTTGCGCTCTTCGAGGAAGGCGCGGCCGGCGTCCGTGATGGCGAACACCTTCTTGCCGTCCTGCTCGGTCGGGCTGACGTAGCCCATTTCCTCGAGCATCTGGAGGGTCGGATAGACCGCCCCCGGGCTCGGAGAATAGAAGCCGCCGAACCGCTCCTCCAGGGCCCGGATGATCTCGTAGCCGTGGCTGGGCTTGTCCTTGAGAAGGTCCAGGATCACGTACTTGAGGTCGCCGCGCTCGAAGATGCGCTCGCGAAACCCGTCAAAACGAAACTCACGTCGCCACATTGGTCAAAATCCTCCTAACTAGTCGATGTATCTGCGACTATCTCGATATATCGCGATACTAGGCCATGCCGGACCGCAGTGTCAAGCCGATATTCGGGTTGGCCCTGCGTCGGCATCATCCGATCGCTAGCGTTATCGGCGCGCATGTTCGACTCGATCGCGCCCGGCTACGACCGGCTGAATGCGCTTTTCAGCCTGGGCCGCGACCGTGCCTGGCGGCGTCGGGCGGCACACGAGGCCGGGCTCCAACCAGGAAACGCCGCGCTGGACCTGTGCACGGGCACGGGCGCCCTGGCGCTCGAGCTCTGGCGACATGTCCAGCCCGGCGGCCAGGTGATCGGGATCGACCTTTCGGCGCCGATGCTGGCACGCGCGCCAACCAGGCCGGGACTCGAGTTTCTGGCCGGCGACGCCACCGCCATCCCCTACCCGGATCACTCGTTTGACGCCGTCACCATCGGCTTCGGCCTGCGCAACCTCGCCGACCGGGCAGCCGGGCTCAGCGAAATGCATCGGGTGCTGCGTCCTGGCGGTCGCCTCGTGATCCTCGAGTTCTCGCCGCCGGCGGACGGACTGCCGGCTGCCGGCTATAGCTTTTACTTGGGCCGGGTGATGCCGGCGGTGGCCGGTCTGGTCAACCGCTCGTACGGTGACGCCTACCGGTACCTGTCTGAGAGCATTCGCGCCTTCCCCTCCCCCACCGCGCTCGCAGCTGAGCTGCGGGGCTCGGGATTTCGCGACGTCCGCATCGCGCCGCTCACCTTCGGCATCGCCACTATCCACACCGCGACCACCGAGTGAGTACAATCGCGGCACAGCGTGCCCACCGTCTCGACAACGTCCCAGAAAGAGGCACCAACGGCCCCGCCGCAGCTCGCGGCCCGTGTCCAGCGGTTCCTGGAAGCATGCGAGCTCGACCGTAACCTCAGCCGGCTGACCATCCGGCAGTACGACTACTACCTCGACCACCTGATGGTCTGGTTGCAGGAGCGGCATCCCGAGGTTGCGGACGTCGGCGATCTGACCGCCGAGATCGTGCGCGAGTACAAGCTAGCCCTGGCCCGCAAGGTCGCGCCGAACACGGGTCGGCTGCTGAGCCGCGCCACCCAGACCTATTTCCTGATCGGCCTTCGCGCGCTATTACGCTACTGTGCGGTCCAGGGTATCGATGCCATCCCGGCCGACCGGGTCGAGCTGGGTAAGTCTGAGTCGCGCTCGCTCAAGTTCCTCGATGGCGACCAGATGGCCCGCCTGCTGGCCGCGCCCGGGCTCGATGACGTCCGTGGGCTGCGTGACCGCGCCCTGCTGGAGACGCTATTCAGCACCGGGCTGCGCGTGTCGGAGCTCTCCAGCCTGGACGTCGCCCAGGTCAACCTCAAGACCCGGGAGTTCGGTGTGATCGGCAAGGGTCGCAAGCCACGGGTTGTCTTCCTCAGCGAAAGCGCCGCCCAGGCGCTGGAGCGATACCTGCAGGCGCGAGAGGATCGTTACCGGCCGCTGTTCACACGGACCCGCGGTGCCACCGACAAGACCCCGGGCGGAAACGGGATGCGAATGACGCCGCGCTCGATCGAGCGTCTTGTGAAGAAATACATCCGTCTGGCCGGCATCGGGGTGGCGGCCACCCCGCACACGCTGCGCCACTCGTTTGCCACGGACCTGCTGTCAAACGGCGCGGACCTGCGCGCCGTGCAGGAGATGCTCGGGCACGCCAACCTCAGTACCACTCAGATCTACACGCACGTGACCAATCCCCAGCTGCGGGCGGTCCACAAGAAGTTTCACAGCGGCAATCGCTAGCGCTCGGTTAGGCCTCTCTTGCGCGCGTTACGACGCGCGCTTTGGGCGGCGGGCACGGCTCGGGCCTGAATCGGCCCTCGCCTCGGGCGCCTCTAGTAGCATCGATTGCAGATGATTCGCGCTCGCGCACGGCTCGCCGGAACGTCGCTCGACTATTACCGGCTCGATGCGCTGCGTGAGGCCGGGCTTGCGGATCCGGGGCCGCTGCCGGTCACGGTGAAGATCCTCCTCGAGGGCCTTCTGAGAGATGCCGAGGCCGGCCGCGTGAAGGAGAAAAGCGTGGCCAGCCTGGCTTCATGGCCGGCGCCAACTGAGGCGGGTGCCGAACTGCCCTTCACGCCGAGCCGGGTCCTTCTCCAGGATTTCACCGGTGTCCCCGCCGTGGTGGACCTCGCCGCCATGCGCTCCGCGGTTCAGCGGGCCGGGAAGGATCCGCGCCTGATCGATCCCCTGGTGCCGGCCGACCTGGTGATCGACCATTCCGTCCAGGTCGACGCCTTCGGCACAAACCTTGCCTTCAACCGGAACATCGAGAAGGAATACGAGCGCAACAGCGAGCGCTACGCCTTGCTTCGCTGGGCCCAGCAGGCCTTTCGTAACTTTCGGGTGGTCCCACCAGGCATGGGGATCTGTCACCAGGTAAACCTCGAGCGACTAAGCCGGGTGGTCCAGGTTCGAGAGGCAGAGGGAGGCGCAGTCGCCATACCCGACACCCTGGTCGGGACCGACTCGCATACGACCATGGTCAACGGCGTCGGAGTGCTCGGCTGGGGAGTGGGTGGGATCGAGGCCGAGGCAGCCATGCTCGGCCAGCCAATGTACCTGCCGCCGCCGGTCGTGGTCGGGGTTCGGCTCGCCGGAGCGCTCCGGGCGGGGGCGACGGCCACGGACCTGGTGCTCACCCTCACCCAGATGCTGCGAAAGAAGGGCGTGGTGGACAAGTTCGTCGAGTTCTGCGGCGATGGATTGTCCAGCCTGCCGGTTCCCGACCGGGCGACGCTCTCGAACATGTGCCCCGAGTACGGCGCCACGGCAGCCCTCTTCCCGGTCGATCAGCAGACTCTGCAGTATCTCCGGGTTACCGGCCGTGAGCCCGAGCACATCGACCTGGTCGAACGATACACGCGCGCCCAGGGGATGTTCCGCACGGACGGGACCCCGGCCCCGCGTTTCAGCGAGCTGGTCGAGCTCAACCTCAGTGACGTCGAGCCCAGCCTGGCCGGCCCCAAGCGCCCGCAGGATCGGGTCGCCCTTCCCAGGGCGTGGGAGAGCTTCACCTCTGTCTTCACCGATGCCGAGCGGCCGGCACCGGCAGCCGTCTCCCGTTTCGACGACGAGGGCGGTGCCGCCGATGTTTCCGGGCGCCAGGGCTCGGTCGCGGTCGCTGCCCGCCCCAAAGCGGAGCTCAGGCACGGCTCGGTCGTGATCGCCGCCATCACCAGCTGCACCAACACCTCCAACCCGTCGGTGATGGTGGCCGCCGGGTTGCTTGCCAAGCGAGCCGTGGAACGAGGCCTCAAGGTTCCCTCCTGGGTCAAGACCAGCCTGGCCCCCGGGTCGCGGGTGGTGACCGACTACCTCAAGGCGGCCGGCCTGCTCACGTACCTGGAACAGCTCGGCTTCTACCTGGTCGGGTACGGCTGCACGACCTGCATCGGCAACAGCGGTCCGCTGGCCTCACCGGCTGTCGAGTCTGCCGTCGAGCAGGAGAACCTCAACGTGGTCGCCGTGCTCAGCGGGAATCGCAACTTCGAAGGCCGCATCCACCCGCTGGTACGGGCGAGCTATCTCGCCTCGCCTCCGCTGGTGGTCGCCTACGCTCTGGCCGGAGATCTTCGGCGGGACCTATCCAGGGACCCGCTGGGAACGGATCGCGAGGGCAAGCCTGTGCACCTCTCCGAGCTCTGGCCATCGGTGGACGAGGTCGACGCCGCGGTGCGCGGGTCGCTCCAGGTGGACATGTTCGCGCACGAGTACGAGCACATCTTCGACGGCGACGAACACTGGAAGCGGATGGCTGCGCCCGAAGGGCCGACCTATGAGTGGGACGCCGAGTCCACGTACGTACGCGAGCCACCCTACTTCAAGAACATGCAGGCTAGCCCCCGGGGGCTCGAGGACATCGTGAATGCCCGAGCGCTGGTCGCTCTCGGGGACTCGATCACCACCGACCACATCTCACCGGCCGGGAGCATCCCGACCGATAGCCCGGCGGGGCGCTACCTGGTCGAGCACGGTGTCGAGCGCGCCGACTTCAACAGCTACGGCGCCCGCCGCGGGAACCACGAGGTACTGGTGCGAGGCACCTTTGCCAACGTCCGTCTGCGCAATACGCTCGTCGACCGGGAAGGCTACTGGACGCGGCATCTCCCCGACGGGGCGGAGATGACCATCCACGAGGCCGCCGACCGTTACCGAGAAGAGGGCGTGCCCCTGGTCGTCCTGGCCGGCAAGGAGTACGGCTCAGGCAGCTCGCGCGACTGGGCCGCCAAGGGTCCACTGTTGCTCGGTGTCCGGGCCGTGATCGCGGAGAGCTTCGAGCGGATTCATCGCAGCAACCTGGTCGGGATGGGCGTGCTCCCGCTCGAATACGCCGACGGCGCAAGCGCGGCCTCGCTCGGGCTGCGTGGCGACGAGAGCTTCACCATCCGCGGGCTAGCCGGCGGTCTACGCCCCGGCCAGCAGCTCACCGCCGAGGCCCGTGCAAACGATGGCAAGCGGCATAGCTTCACCGTTCGCTCGCGTCTCGACAACGACACGGACGTCGGCTATCTGCGGAACGGCGGCATCCTGCCGATGGTCCTGCGCCAGGTGATGAGCCGCCCGACCTAGCGGGCGGCCAGGTCGGAGAGGCTGTTCACGTCGGTGATCGGCAGGGCGCTCTCGGTCTTGCTGGTCAGGTTGTAGGTCAGGATCTTTCCGGTGGTCTGATAGCCGCCGCCAAGGCATTCGGTCGTGCAGGGAGCCTCCTCCAGGTAGAGGATGGTATTGGCGCTGACGAACACCGAATGTGAGCGTGGCAGGGCGGTCGCGTCGCTCGACTGCGCCGTGGCCAGGTCAAGGAGTTTGACGTGGGGCACCGACCGCGAGTCGATCGTCGTATAGGCAATCCAGTGACCATCGGCCGACGGGCTCGGTAGGTACCACTGGATGCCCGTGACCACCGTGTTTACGGAGTGGACCTCCGCGTCCCAGCTGCGTATCCCGGACGCATCCCGGTAATAGAGGCGGTTTGACTGCTTCGACCAGACCGCGTGCGTGGCATTCGTGCTGGTGCCCGACGGAGGCACAAAGGCGACCGTGTCGTCGGCGCGGAAGACAATGAACTGGCCGGTCTCCGGGACCTGCGCCTGCTGGCCGACAAAGGTATCGACCATCAACAGGTATTTGTCGTCGGGCGAGTACTGAAGCCGGACCTCGTCATCGGGGCCCACACCACGCCCGGGCACACTGTTCAGCGCGTATGTGGTGTCCTGACCATTGGTGCGCCAGTGCAAGGCAGCCTTACCGGTTGACGGGTTGTGCAGCAGGTAGGCGAGCGTGGAGCCGTCGTGCTTGTAGGCAAATGCCGGCACGTATGCGGAGGCCGAAAGGTCCACCACCGGCTGTCGGGTCGCCAGGTCCATCTTCATGATCCGGCTCGTCCCCTGGTTGGTTGTCTCGATGTATGCGATCTCGTGGTCCGAGATAAAGCGCGGCTGCGCGGGAGTCCCGGCGGAAAGCGAGACCAGCTTCTGGGGCGCGCTGCTGGCGGAGTCGTAGAGCACGATATCCAGACCCGCAGAGGTCGTCACCGAGAGCAGGACGCGAAATCCAGGGGCCGCAGTCGGCGTCGCGGCGGCGGTTGGCGTACCCGTGGCGGTGGTGCCGGAGGCGGTGGTGGTGCCGCAGGCGGCCAGCAGCATGATGGCGGCCGTCATGCCGCCGGTTCGCATCCCCCGCATCGGACGGGATTGTAGCAGCGATTCACCCGCCTGCTTGACGGTGACACGGGCGCCGTCTAGCATGGCCCAGCCATGATGCGGGGCTTGCGGGGAAAGCGGACCGTGATCACGGGCGGCGCCAGCGGGATCGGGGCCGCCACCGCTGCCCGATTCCTCGAGGAGCAGGCGAGGGTCGTCATCATCGACCGCCAGCGAGACGCACTCGATCGCATCAACCGGGAGCTGCCCGGCCTGACCGGCACCGTGATGGCGGACGTTGCCGACCGCGACGCGGTCGACCGGGCTTTCGCCGAGGTCGAGCGGCTTGTCGGCGGCTTGGACGTGCTGATCAACAACGCCGGGATCAGCGTTCGCCATCGGTTCGTGGACATCTCCCCCGCCGACTGGTCGAATGTGCTGCGCGTCAACCTCGATGGAGTCTTTCATGTGGCCCAGGCTTGCGCAAAGCGCATGACCGATGGGGTGATCATCAACATGGGCTCTACCAACGGGCTCGTGGGTCACCCTATGTACGCGGACTACAACGCCTCGAAAGCCGGCGTGATCGCGCTCACCCGCTCCATGGCGCTGGAGCTGGCGCCCCGGATCCGGGTCAATGCAGTCTGCCCCGGCTACATCCTGACCCCGATGCAGCAGGCAGAGTACTCGAGCGAGATGCTGGCAGAGGTCGAGCAGAAGATCCCGCTGCGCCGGCACGGACGGCCCGAGGAGGTGGCCGCCCTATTCGCCTTCCTCGCCTCGGATGAGGCCGCCTACCTCACCGGCCAGTGCTACCTGGTCGACGGCGGCGAGACCGCCGGCGGCCTGGCCAGCCGCTAGGACCCGGGCCCTCGCCTCGGGCGAGGTGACGGGGCTGTCGCGGGGTTGTCAGCGGCTTGTTCGCCGCCGGCCCGTGGGAGGCTGGCGCGCCCGCGTTGTACGCATACCGATGGCCGCCTGGCCGCAGCCCGCCGAACCGCTTCCACCGGTGACGCCGCCGGTGGCCAACCGGCGGTCGCCCGCCGTCAAGCTGCTGGGCAGCATGGGCGGCATCGTGATCGTGGTTCTCATCTCCCTGCTCCGGTTGGGGGGCGCCGACGAAACCAGCAGAGAGCAGGCCTATCTGAATGCCGACAAGCCCTACGAGCTCGCCCTAAAGGCCGACATCAAGCTGACCAGCGACTGCTCCTCCGACGTCACCTGCCAAACGGCGCTCACCAAGCTGATCAGCGACAACAACGCGTACCTGAGCTGGGCGGGCAGCGTCACCGTGCCGGACAAATTCAAGCCAGCCCACGCCCAGCGCGTCAAGGGCGCCAATCTGCACGACCAGGGCGGCAGTCAACTGCTCAGCCTGCTGGAAAACCCGCCCTCCGACAAGGCGCAAGCGACGATCATGCTGACGGCAGCAGAAGACCTGATCCAGCAGGGCGACGACGCGGTCACCCGCGGCGACGATCTATTCAAACAGGCCGGCGTCACACTCGAGAACTGAGCCGCCCGAACGACCGGCTACCAGTAGGGCCAGTGGCTCGCAGGCGTGGTGCCGAACATCTCATTCCAGAGCACGTCCCGACCGGTCAGGCTCGACCGATTGAAGCCGTGCATGAATGTCACCACGCCGATGCGCTTCATCCCGCGGGTCCCGACCAGGCCGACCGTGTTCAGCCGGCTGGAGGCGTCCCGGTCGCGAAGGTCGAGCCCGCGTAGATGCCCGTAGGTCGCGACATCGGCAGCGCTGAAATAGATCCGCTCCAGGGTTGCGTAGGAGTACACGCCTGTGTACCAGGTGTGCCGCGGAGCGACCACGTCGTACGGATCGAGCACGCCGCGCAGGTACGGGTAGCTGGCCAGCGATCCACCGAAGACGTCCGAGACGTTGGCGGTATGGCCGCCGTCAGACGCCGAGAAGAAGGCGATGATCACATGCCCGCCTGACAGGAGCACCTGGCCACTGGTCTGGTCCACGGCGGCGTTCTGCGACGCGGTCTCGGCATCGACTCCGCGGTAGACCTGGTAGCGGGTGGTGTCGTCGACGTCATAGAGCGCGGTGCTGCCCAGGTGGGTGAGCGCGTAGCAGCGTGCGGCAACGATCTGGGCCTTGATCGCCTCGAGCGGCCAGCTGGAGGGGACCTCTCCCAGACCTCGCAGGTAGTCCTCTATGGAGAGCTCGTTGATCATGTAGAGGATCCCGCCGCTGGGCTGAGCCACGATGGTGCCGCGATACCGGTGATAGAGACCGGAAGGGCCATAGCGCGAGAGCCTGGTATCGGCACGGAGCGGGACGATCTTCTGCAGACCACTCGCCGCGGAGAAAGAAATCGACTGTCCTGGCGCAATCGACGACACGCGTGTCCCCGCGATCAGCTGCGCGGGTCCAGAGGCAACAACACGATAGCTCGCCGCGCCCCAGAGCACGGCCACGTGGATCGGCGTGTGGGCGCTATCCACAGTCGCCCAGCTGGTGTTGCTGTAGAACCGCTGGTCGATCACCCGGTAGTTGAG